>JAVEWT010000041.1:0-13149 GCA_034004425.1 Methylophilaceae bacterium | reverse complement strand
ACTTTCCATGATATCCCTGTCTTTGTTCAACGTGCCGGCTCGCAATTGACGCGCCAGTTAGGCAAGTAACGAGTCAACGAGCAAGTATAGCAAAGCCGCGGCATGGCCGACGCCTGTCACAGCAACATCACGGTCTTGTCATATTGGCTTCATGGCCTGCTCGCATCATGCGCATCATGAAAGTAGCTCTGAAACCGACAGCATCCTGCGGCAGATTACTGCGCCGCTGCTGTTGGTTGACGCCGTTCATGCTTTACAGCATCGACAGCCACGCCTGGGGCCTGGTCACCCACCTCTATTTCGCGCACTCCCTGCTGTGGGCAATGCCCTTGCTAGACCCGCGGCTGCAACGCGCGATCAGGCGCTTTCCTGAACTGGTCATGGCCGGCGCCTGCCTGCCGGATCTGGCCATCGTCTCGCGCGCGTTCAGCCACACCCACCTGTGGGAAAACGCGCACCAGATGCTGGCATCTGCACACTCGGACGAAGAGACGGCGATCGCCATCGGTTACGCCAGCCATCTCTATGTCGACGTCATCGCCCACAATCACTTCGTGCCGGCGCACGAGGCCATGTGGACGGAGCGCGGCATGGTGGCCCACATCGCCGCCGAATGGGCGATGGACGCGCACCTTGCGCCACTGATGCAGGATACTCCGGGGCAACTGCTGAACCGCCACCACCTCCTGCTGTCGGATTTTGTCGCCGTACGATTCCGCTGCTCCACCCGGCGCAGCGACAAGGCACTGAGAAAACTCGCCTACTGGGACAACCTGCTGCGCAGCGCACGCATCCCTTCCCTGATCTATCGCGGCAGCAGGCTGCTCGACCGTCGCACGCACACACACTTCATCTATTACATCGCCAGGACGCAGAGCGCCATGCGGGATATCGGCAGCGTGCTGGAAGGCAGGCGCCCGCGCTGGGGGGCGGAGCTGAAGCATCTTTCGGGACAGGAACTTTCGGCGTGGCGGCATCAATGCCGCAAGCATCTCGACCTGCTGCACCCGGCGCCCATCGATTTTTTCAACGAACAGATAGAGATCAGCAACAACTGATCGGGTAATCAAAGATCCGCCTCGACTGATTGCGAGAGAACTCAGCCTCAGCCGAGTGTATGAATCAAAGCAGCCGCAACCAATGCTGAAGATACATCCGGGTGGGAATCAGAGTGCGAGCGAGAGCAGCGCGATCAGGCTGCCGATCGCAGCGCCGGCCAGCACATCGCTCGGGTAATGCAGACCCAGCACCACACGCGACAGCGCCACCAACACGGTGAACGGAACGGCCAGCCAGTAGAGTTGCGGGTAATAGGACAACAACACCAGGCTGAAAGAGACCGCATGCAGGGTGTGACCGGACGGAAAACTGAAGCGGTCCAGCGGACGGCCGGTGAGCCAGATATCCTGGTGCACCTCGTATGGGCGCGGCCGCAAGGTCTTGCCCTTGAGCCATTTGTACAGCGACATGCAGACCAGCCCGACCAGCAGCATGTGCAGCACCGGTTGCAGGCCGGCACTACCCTGCGTCAGCAGAATGCCGAGCATCAGGCTGTACCAGAACACACCGTCACCCAGACGGCTGACCAGACGGAACAGATATCGCACCCATCGGTACTGACTGCTGCGATTGACGTGTATACAGAGCGTGCTGTCGAACTGATTGAACCGGTTAAGATAAAAACGCATTTTGTGCGACATGCCGGCCTCCTTTGAGGTAAAGTTCCCGATAAGGAACATATGCAACGTATGAAAGGTATTTCATGCGTGCAGCATGTCATCTCTGTGTGACAGAATGATGAAAATAAACAGGATTTCGCCAGACCAATCCGCGCAGCCAATCCCACCACATGAATTCAGAACGACACGACTTCGAAGCACCCGAGGAAATGCTGGACGTACTGCCGGGCTTCATCTACCGGCTGAAGATGAACCCGCAAGGGGAATTCACCTGGCTCTACCTCAGCAAGGGAGTGGAACGCATCCTCGGCCTGCCCGTCGCAGATGCAATGGCGGATGCGAACCGCCTGTTGTCGCTGGTCCATCCGGACGATTTCGACCGCGTGCTGAACGAAAGCATCGCCATCGGCGAAAAGGAAAATACCTGGTTCGGGGAGTTCAGGATGCACACCGTCGACGGCCGCGAACTGCATTTCGAGGCGCATGACACCTCACAGAAAATGCCCAATGGGGACATCATCTTCACCGGATTTGCCAACAACGTCAGCGAAAAGCGCGAGCTCGAACATCAACTCGATATCATGGCGCATTACGATGCACTGACCGGACTGCTCAATCGAAACACGTTTTACGAAATACTGGAGAATACCATCCGGACATCGCGTCGCAGACGGCTGCATTTCGCGCTGATGTTCATCGACCTCGACCGTTTCAAGCCGGTGAACGACAGTTTTGGCCACCAGACCGGTGACTTGCTGCTAAAAGCGGTCGGCGCCCGCATCAAGCAGAGCCTGCGTGCTTCCGACACTTGCTGCCGCTACGGCGGCGACGAGTTCCTGGTGGTATTGCCTGAGGTCAGCGACACGGAGAATCCGACCCGCGTGGCGGAAAAGATCATCCGCCAGCTGGAGCAGCCTTTTGAAGTGAAAGGCCACACCTTGCATATTTCAGCCAGCGTCGGCATCAGCCTCTACCCGGACCACGGCAACAACACCGACACACTGGTCAGCCTGGCAGACCAGGCCATGTACCAGGCCAAGCACAGCGGCTGCGGCAATGTCCGCATCCATGGCGGCTAGCGACCAACCGGCTAGGCAGAGACCTGCCTGACTACCGCCGCGATCCGTTCCGCCAGATTGCGCGTCTGCTCCGCCGATATCCCTTCCACCATGACCCGTATCTTCGGCTCGGTACCTGAGGCCCTTAACAGCACCCGCCCCTTGCCGTCGAGGTCCGCCTCGGCAGCGGCAACCGCCTGCTGCAGGGACGGCTCTGTTTCCGGATTGAAGCGCTGCTTGACCGTCACGTTGATCAGCACTTGCGGGTAAAGCATGAGCCCAGCGCCCAATTCTGCCAACGTCTTGCCGCTGGCGATCATGGCCTGCAACACCTGCAGTGCAGCGATGATTCCGTCGCCACTGCTGTGCCTGTCCAGCGCCAGAATATGGCCGGAATTCTCGCCGCCCAATTGCCAGCCGTTCCGCGCCAGCAGCTCCAGCACATAGCGGTCGCCGACCTTGGCCCGGGCGAACGGGATCTCTGCGCCAGCCAGCGCGTGTTCCAGGGCAAGATTGGTCATCAGGGTGCCGACGACGCCGCCTTCCAGTTTGCCGCGCTGCTTTCTGTGCATGGCGATAATGTAGAGCAACTGGTCGCCGTCGAGCAGTTTGCCGCTGCTGTCCGCCATCAGTACCCGATCGCCGTCGCCGTCGAAGGCTATGCCGAGATCGGCCTGATGTTGGACGACCGCCTTGCACAGGGCTGCCGTATGGGTGGATCCGCAGTCGAGGTTGATGTTGAGGCCATCCGGCTGATTACCGATGACCACCACTTCGGCGCCCAACTCGTGAAACACCGAAGGGGCCACATGGTAAGTGGCGCCATGTGCGCAATCGAGAACGATCTTCAAACCGCGCAGATCCATCGCATTGGGGAATGACCCCTTGCAGAACTCGATATAGCGGCCGGCCGCGTCATCGATGCGCCGGGCCTTGCCCAGTTGCGCTGAAGTGACGACCTGCATGGGCTTGTCCAGTTCCGCTTCGATCTCGCGCTCGACCTCGTCCGGCAGCTTGGTGCCTTCGGCCGAGAAGAACTTGATGCCATTGTCTTCGAACGGATTATGCGAGGCCGTGATGACAATACCGACCTGCGCACGCAGTGCACGGGTCAGATAGGCCACGGCCGGTGTCGGCATGGGGCCGGTCAGCATGACATCGACACCGGCAGCCGCCAGGCCGGCTTCCAGCGCTGCCTCAAGCATATAGCCGGAAATGCGCGTGTCCTTGCCGATCAGCACGCTGGGGCGGGTGCCCTTGTGCTGATTCGGCTCGTGGCTGGCCAGCACTCTGCCGGCCGCGTAACCCAGACGCATGACAAAATCCGGCGTGATCGGCGCCTCGCCGACCTTGCCACGCACGCCATCGGTTCCAAAATATCTTCTCGTCATGATGTTATCCAACCCTGATTTTTATAATATTGCCGCCGCCACCTTCAGCGCATCCGCCGTCGCCTTGACGTCGTGTACGCGCACGATTCTAGCGCCTTTCATGACCGATATCACCGAGGCTGCCAGGCTGGCATGCAGGCGTACATCGACATCGCCACCGGTGATCTGGCCCAGTACCGATTTGCGCGACAAGCCGATCAGCAGAGGTCGTCCCAGTGCCAACGTCGTATCCAATTGCCGCAGCAACTGCAGATTGTGTTCGGTTTTCTTGCCGAAGCCGAAGCCCGGGTCCAGCACCACACGCTCACGCACAATACCGGCCGCCTCTGCCACCGCCAGCCTTTGCGCGAGAAATGCGTTCACCTCGTGCACCACGTCCTCATACTGCGGATCGATCTGCATGGTCTGCGGTCGGCCCTGCATGTGCATGAGACAGACACCGGCATCGCTGGCCGCAACGATCTCCAGCGCACCCGGCTCCTGTAGCGCACGCACGTCGTTGACGATATCGGCGCCGGCGGCAATCGCCGCGCGCATGACTTCGGGCTTGTAGGTGTCGATGGAAAGCGGCACGCCGGCCGTTCTGGATAGCTGCTCGATGACTGGCAGCACTCGTTCCAGTTCATCCTCAAGGCTGACCGGTGCCGCGCCGGGACGGGTCGACTCGCCGCCGATATCGAGAATACCGGCACCTTCGCTCACCAGCTCCAGGCCATGGGCCACGGCTTTTTCCACGGTATCGTATCTGCCGCCATCAGAGAACGAATCGGGCGTGACATTGACGATGCCCATGATGCAAGGGCTGGAAAGATCGAGCTGGTATTTACCGCAGAGGAAGCGGCTGGAAGATGGATCGCTTGTGTTCATCGCGTAATTAAGCCACATCGATTCCCCTGCGACCAGTACGGCATGTACTGTTGCCGGAGAACGGATGTGGCTTGTTGGTCAGTCAGATTGAAATAGGCTTCAGGTTTTTGCCGTCGGCTGCGGTTCCGGCGGTGCCGGTTCTGCGCTCGGCCCGCTACCGCCGGTAACATCAGACTTCGGCTTGGCCGTCGCCTGTGCAGGCTTGGGCGCACGTGGCGGCTTGCCTTCCATGATGTCATTGATCTGCTCGGCATCGATGGTTTCCCACTCCAGCAACGCGGCCGCCATGGCTTCCACCTTGTCGCGGTTCTCCTCCAGCAGCTTGCGCGCCAGCGCGTACTGCTCGTCCAGGATGCGGCGCACTTCGGCATCCACCTTCTGCTGCGTGGCCTCCGATACCGTCCGCGACGACATGCGGCCGAAAAAGGAGTCCTGGTCATTGTCGACATAGACCATGGTACCGAGGCTATCGGACATGCCGTAGCGCGTCACCATGTCACGCGCGAGCTTGGTCGCACGTTCAAAGTCGTTCGAAGCGCCGGTCGACATCTGGTTCATGAAAATTTCCTCGGCGATACGGCCGCCGAACAGAATGGAGATTTCCTCCAGCATCTTGTCGCGATAGCTGCTGATGCGGTCGAACTCCGGCAACTGCCAGGTCAGTCCAAGCGCCCAGCCGCGAGGCATGATGGTGACCTTGTGCACCGGATCGGCCTTGGGCAGCAACTTGGCGACGACGGCGTGACCGGACTCATGGTAGGCCGTATTGCGGCGCTCTTCCTCGCGCATGACCATGGAACGACGCTCCGGACCCATGAAAATCTTGTCCTTGGCATCCTCGAAATCCTGCATGTCGACAGTCCGCTTGTTGCGGTTGGCCGCGATCAGCGCGGCCTCGTTGACCAGATTGGCGAGATCGGCACCGGAGAAACCGGGGGTGCCGCGCGCCAGAATATCGGCCTTGACGTCCGGGTCGATCGGCACCTTGCGCATGTGTACCATCAGTATCTGCTCGCGGCCGCGGATATCCGGCAGACCGACCATGACCTGACGGTCGAAACGGCCCGGGCGCAGCAACGCCTTGTCCAGCACATCGGCACGGTTGGTTGCGGCGATGACGATGACGCCGGAGTTGGCTTCGAAACCGTCCAGCTCGACCAGCAACTGGTTCAGCGTCTGTTCACGCTCGTCGTTGCCGCCGCCCATGCCGCCGCCACGATGACGACCGACAGCGTCGATTTCATCGATGAAGATGATGCAGGGAGCACTCTTCTTGGCCTGTTCGAACATGTCGCGCACGCGCGCAGCGCCGACGCCGACGAACATCTCGACGAAATCGGAACCGGAAATGGTGAAGAACGGCACCTTGGCCTCGCCGGCAATGGCTTTTGCCAGCAAGGTCTTGCCGGTGCCCGGCGGGCCGACCATCAGCACGCCGCGCGGGATGCGGGCGCCAAGCTTCTGGAACTTGCCCGGGTCGCGCAGGAATTCGACCAGTTCGGCCACCTGCTCCTTCGATTCGTCGCAACCGGCGACATCGGCGAACGTGACCTGATTGGCACTCTCATCCAGCTGGCGCGCACGGCTCTTGCCAAAGGAAAAAGCACCGCCCTTGCCGCCGCCCTGCATCTGGCGCATGAAAAAGATCCAGACGGCGATCAGCAGCAGCATGGGGAACCATGTGACGAGGATGTTCATCAGCACAGATGGCTGCTCGGCCGGAATGACTTCGATGGAGACGCCATGCTTGAGCAGATCGGAGATCAGCCAGGGATCTGACGGCGCGTAGGTGTTGAACTTGCGCCCATCGCTACCTTCGCCGCGCAATACGTTGCCATCGATTGTGACCTTGGCGATCTGGCCATCCTTCACCTGTTCAATGAACTGCGAATAGACGACCTGACCGTCATTCATGGTCTTGACGCCGAACTGGTTGAAGACGGTCATCAGCACCAATGCGACGATGAGCCAGATGGCGATGTTCTTGACGATATTGTTCAAAATCCCGGTCCTTGATTAATGGGAGTTATCGATTGAATTCTAAACCTATTTCCGTGGAAAAGCTTGCCGGCATTGCCGCAACACCGCCGGTCATGCCAGTTTATTACGTCTGCCGGTTCCCAACAGGTAGACTTCGCTGCTTCGGTCTCTCGAAGCCTTCGGTTTTCTGGTTGCGACCTTGTCGAAGCCTTGCCGCATGTTGCGGACGATCTCTTCAAAGCCGCTACCGTTGAACACTTTGACCAGGAACTGGCCGCCGGGTTTCAACCATTTGTAGCTGAAATCCAGCGCCAGTTCGGTCAGGTACATGGCGTTCGCCTGATCGACGTCACTGATGCCACTGATATTGGGGGCCATGTCGGCAATAACAAGGTCTACCGGTTTTCCGCCGAGGGCGGCTTCCAGCTGGTCGAGCACTGCCTGTTCGCGGAAATCGCCCTGAATGAACTGTACGCCTGAAACCGGCTGCATCTCGAGCAGATCGAGCGCGATCACCTTGCCTTGCCCCTTGAGCCGCTGCACGGCAACCTGCGACCAGCTACCGGGCGCCGAACCGAGATCGACGATAGTCATGCCGGGCTTGATCAGATGATCGCGGTCATCAATCTCGATCAGCTTGTAGGCGGCTCGCGCACGATAGCCGTCACGCTGTGCACGTTTGACGTACTCGTCGTTGACGTGCTCCTGCATCCAGCCTTTGCTTGTTTTCGACCTTTTCATACACGGAACTTTTCATGAGCCGGCAGGCATATGTTAGAATGCCGGCCTTTTTGAATCAAAGAGATACCAACCTTGAACTCCAAACAAATCACTTATCTGCGCGGCCTCGGTCACCATCTCAACCCGGTGGTCAGCATAGGCAACAACGGCCTGACCGAACAAGTGCTGAAAGAGATCGAGCTGGCGCTCAACGCGCATGAGCTTATCAAGATCAAGGTTGCCGGCGACGACCGCGAATTGCGTATCCGCATGCTGCAGGAAATCTGCGAAAAAACGGGCGCCACCGCAGTACACCACATCGGCAAGCAGCTGGTGATCTACCGCCCGTCCGAAAAAGCCCGCATCACCCTGCCCAGCAAATAACTCAGCTAGCGGGCCTTCAGCACCAGTAGCAGCCCGAGCACGCTCTCGATCAGATAGGCGATGCTGGCGACGCCGTGCCAGGTCCTGAAGCGGTCGGCAAAAATGCTCTGCATGACATCAGCCGGCAGCGCTTGCGCCTTGAGGCTTGCCAACAGGGACTGTATGCCGAAGTGGCCTGCCAGCACCAATATCAGCATCACCAGCACGATCCAGAAAACCCCCTGACGCAGGGCGCCGGTGCCATAGCGTACAAGGCGGTGCAACATCAGATAAAACGCTGCACCGATGCCGACATATGCCACCAGCGTGAACATGCGTCCGGCCAGCATGCCGGCCAGTTGCCGGTCCTCCAGCGTGCTGAACAAGGCGGGCGCCACCAGATAGCCGACCGCCCACAGCGCACCAACCCAGGCAGTGACGACGACCAGCGCCAGCTTGTCCGACCACGCACTCATCAGATGTAGCGAACGTCGAGGATTTCGTAGGAGCGCATGCCGCTCGGCGCCATCACTTCGGCGACTTCGCCGGCGGTCTTGCCGATCAGGGCACGGGCAATGGGCGAACTGACGGAGATCTTGCCGGACTTGATGTCGGCCTCGTCGTCACCGACGATCTGGTAGACATTGGTGCCGCCGTTATCGAGATCCTCGACTTCCACCGTTGCGCCGAACACGCAGCGGCCTTCCGCATTCAAAGTCAGCGGGTCGATGATCTGCGCATTGGAGAGCTTGGCTTCGATCTCGGCAATGCGCCCCTCTATAAAGCTCTGACGTTCCTTCGCAGATTCGTATTCGGCGTTCTCGGAAAGATCGCCCTGCGCTCGCGCTTCGGCAATCGCCTGAATGATCTGCGGACGATCGACACTGCGCAAACGCTGTAATTCTTCCTTGAGGAGCTCGGCGCCTCTGATCGTGATTGGAATCTGATTCATCTCTTGTTTAGCCTCGGTCTTGTTACATAAAACAAAAACCACACCTGGCGGGCCAGGCGTGGTTCGGATTCAGGGTCTATCTTATTACTTGGCGAGTTGCTGATGCAAGCTCTGCAGGGAAGCCACTTCCAGCTCCTGCATGTGGGCCATGCCCATGCAGGCCGCCTTGGCACCGGCCAGCGTCGTGTAATACGTCACCTTGTGCTGCAGTGCGCTACGGCGGATCTCGTAGGAGTCGGCGACCGCGCGCTTGTCTTCCGTGACGTTGACGATGAAGCTGATATCACCGTTCTTGATCATGTCGACGATGTGCGGCCGGCCTTCGGCCACCTTGTTCACCGGCGTCACGTCGAGACCGGCAGCCGCCAGCGCGGAAGCCGAGCCCTTGGTCGCCACCAGTTGGAAGCCGAGATCGGCCAGCGCCTGGGCGATCTCCACGACGCGCTCGCGGTCTTCGCGGCGGACGCTGACGAAAGCCTTGCCGCCCTTCGGCAGCTTGTCACCGGAGCCCAGCTGCGATTTTACGAAGGCTTCGGCGAAGGTGCGGCCGACGCCCATCACCTCGCCGGTGGACTTCATCTCGGGGCCGAGGATGGTGTCCACGCCCGGGAACTTGATGAAGGGGAAGACAGCCTCCTTGACGGAATAATACGGCGGCACCACTTCGCGGCTGACGCCTTGCGCCTTCAGGCTGGTACCGGTCATGCAACGTGCGGCGACCTTGGCCAGCTGCAAGCCGCAGGCTTTGGACACGAACGGCACGGTTCGCGATGCGCGCGGATTGACTTCCAGCACGTAGACCGTATCGCCCTGGATGGCGAACTGCACATTCATCAGGCCGACCACGCCAAGCGCCTTGGCCATCTTCACGGTCTGTTCGCGCAGCTCGTCCTGCAGCGCCGGCGTCAGACTGTAGGGTGGCAATGAGCAGGCGGAATCGCCGGAATGCACACCGGCCTGTTCGACGTGTTCCATGATGCCGCCGATGATGACCTCCTCGCCGTCGCTCAAGGCATCCACATCGACTTCCTTGGCGTCATTGAGGAAGCAGTCGAGCAGCACCGGAGATTCGTTCGATACCTTCACCGCCTCGCGCATGTAGCGCTCGAGTTGCGCCTGCTCCTGCACGATCTCCATCGCGCGGCCGCCCAATACGTAGGACGGACGCACCACCAGCGGATAGCCGATCTCCTGCGCCAGGCGCAGCGCTTCTTCCGGCGTGCGCGCGGTGCGGTTGGGCGGCTGCTTCAGACCCAGGTCCTCCAGCATCTGCTGGAAGCGCTCGCGGTCTTCGGCGCGGTCGATGGCGTCCGGACTGGTGCCGATGATCGGCACGCCGGCCCTTTCCAGGTCACGTGCCAGCTTCAGCGGCGTCTGGCCGCCATACTGCACGATGACGCCCACCGGCTTCTCGATGGCGACGATTTCCAGCACATCCTCCAGCGTCACCGGTTCGAAATACAGGCGATCGGAGGTGTCGTAATCGGTGGAAACGGTTTCCGGATTGCAGTTGACCATGATGGTCTCGTAACCGTCTTCGCGCATGGCAAAGGCAGCATGCACGCAGCAATAGTCGAACTCGATCCCTTGGCCGATACGGTTCGGGCCGCCGCCCAGCACCATGATCTTCTTCTTGTCAGTCGGTTGCGCCTCGCACTCTTCCTCGTAGGTCGAATACATGTAGGCGGTGTTGGTCGCGAACTCGGCAGCGCAGGTATCCACCCGCTTGTAGACCGGCCGCACGTTCAAGGCCTGGCGATAGGCGCGCACGGCGTGCTGGTCGGTATTGAGCAGCTTGGCCAGGCGGCGATCGGAAAAGCCGCGGCGCTTCAATTGGAACAGCATGTCGCGGTCGAGATCGGCCAGATTGCGGCCGACCAGTGCCTGTTCGCGCTTGATGATGTCCTCGATCTGCACCAGGAACCAGCGGTCGATCTTGGTCAGGTCGAACACTTCATCGACCGTCAGGCCCTGACGGAAAGCATCGCCGACGTACCAGATACGCTCAGGGCCAGGCTCGCCGAGTTCCTTCTGGATGCGGTCGAGATCGGTGCTGATTTCATCCAGCCCGTCGACGCCGACTTCCAGCCCGCGCAAGGCCTTCTGGAAGGACTCCTTGAAAGTGCGGCCGATGGCCATCACTTCCCCCACGGATTTCATCTGTGTCGTCAGCCTGGAATCGGCCTGCGGGAATTTCTCGAAGGCGAAGCGCGGGATCTTGGTCACGACGTAATCGATGGACGGCTCGAACGAAGCCGGCGTCGCACCGCCGGTGATCTCGTTGCGCAATTCATTGAGGGTGTAACCGACGGCCAGCTTGGCCGCCACCTTGGCGATAGGGAAGCCGGTCGCCTTCGACGCCAGCGCGGAAGAACGCGATACGCGCGGATTCATCTCGATGACGATCATGCGGCCGTCGTTCGGGTTGATGGCGAACTGCACGTTGGAACCACCGGTGTCGACGCCGATCTCGCGCAGGACCGCCAGCGAGGCGTTACGCATGATCTGGTATTCCTTGTCGGTCAGCGTCTGCGCCGGCGCCACGGTGATGGAATCACCGGTATGCACACCCATCGGGTCCAGGTTCTCGATGGAACAGATGATGATGCAGTTGTCCTCGCGGTCACGCACCACCTCCATCTCGTATTCCTTCCAGCCGAGCAGCGACTCCTCGATCAACAGTTCGCTGGTCGGCGAGGCTTCGAGGCCGCGCTCGCAGATGGCAAGGAACTCTTCACGGTTGTAGGCGATGCCACCGCCGCTGCCGCCCATGGTGAAGGATGGACGAATGATGGCCGGATAACCGATGGTCGCCTGCACCTGCAGCGCCTCCTCGATACTGTGCGCAACGGCGGAGCGCGCAGAGCCGAGGCCGATCTTGGTCATGGCCTGCTTGAACTTCTCGCGGTCCTCCGCCTTGTCGATCGCTTCCTTGCTGGCACCGATCAATTCGACGTCAAACTTCTCCAGCACACCGTGCTTGGCCAGATCGAGTGCGCAATTCAGAGCCGTCTGGCCGCCCATGGTTGGCAGCAGGGCGTCCGGACGCTCCTTCTCGATGATCTTCTCCACCATCTGCCAGGTAATCGGCTCGATATAGGTGGCGTCGGCCATTTCCGGGTCGGTCATGATGGTGGCCGGATTGGAATTGACCAGGATGACGCGGTAGCCCTCCTCGCGCAGCGCCTTGCAAGCCTGGGCGCCGGAGTAGTCGAACTCGCAGGCCTGGCCGATGACGATCGGACCGGCGCCGATGATCAGGATGCTATTGATGTCTGTACGTTTTGCCATAATGTTTTCGTGACTTATTGCTGATGCTGCTGCATGAGATCGACGAAGCGATCGAAGAGGTAACTCAGTTCGTGTGGGCCCGGGCTGGCTTCAGGGTGACCCTGAAAACTGAACGCAGGCTTATCGGTGCGCGCAATACCCTGCAGGCTGCCGTCGAACAGGGAGACATGTGTGGTACGCACGTTGGCCGGCAGACTGTCGGGGTCGACGGCAAAACCGTGGTTCTGGCTGGTGATATAAACGCGCTGGTTGTCCAGATCCTGCACCGGATGATTGGCGCCGTGATGGCCGAACTTCATCTTCATGGTCTTAGCGCCGCTGGCGAGACCCAGCAACTGATGGCCGAGGCAGATGCCGAACACCGGGATACCGGTTTCGACCAGCGCGCTGATGGCCTTGATCGCGTAATCGCAAGGCTCCGGATCGCCGGGGCCGTTGGACAGGAAGATGCCGTCCGGTTTCAACGCCAAGGCATCTTCTGCCGTTGCCTGTGCCGGCAACACCGTCACCTTGCAGCCGCGCTCAACCAACATGCGCAGGATGTTGCGCTTGACACCGTAATCGTAGGCAACGACGTGGTACCGGGCATCTCCCGCTGCCGCATAGCCCTCGCCCAGCGCCCACTCGCCCTCTTCGAAGACATAAGGCTGCCGCGTGCTGACCACCTTGGCCAGATCCATACCGGACAGGCCAGGAAAGCCCCTGGCCAGCTCCAGCGCCTCCGCCTCATCCACCTCGCCGGCCATGATGCAGCCGGCCTGTGCGCCTTTTTCGCGCAGGATGCGGGTCAACTTGCGCGTATCGATATCGGCGATACCAACCACGTTATTGGCAACCAGATAATCGGA
>JAVEWT010000195.1:0-2887 GCA_034004425.1 Methylophilaceae bacterium | reverse complement strand
GCTGTCGATGCTCTAAAGCATGAACGGCGTCAACCAACAGCAGCGGCGCAGTAATCTGCCGCAGGATGCTGTCGGTTTCAGAGCTACTTTCATGAGGCGCATGATGCGAGCTGGCCATGAAGCCAATATGACAAGACCGTGATGTTGCTGTGACAGGCGTCGGCCATGCCGCGGCTTTGCTATACTTGCTCGTTGACTCGTTACTTGCTCGTTGACTCGTTACTTGCCTAACTGGCGCGTCAATTGCGAGCCGGCACGTTGAACAAAGACAGGGATATCATGGAAAGTCCATACAAAGGCAAAACCGGCCTGCGCCGGCTGATCAACGCATTCGGTTACTCCATGGCGGGCTTCCGGGCCGCTTACAAGAACGAAGACGCCTTCCGGCAGGAAGTGTGGATGGCGGCCATTCTGTTGCCGTTGGCCGTCTATCTCGGTAACACCGCCCTGCAGACAGCGCTGATGATCGCTTGCGTGCTGCTGGTCATGATCGTCGAATTGCTCAATTCCTCGATCGAGGCAACGGTAGACCGCATCTCGCTGGAGAACCACCAGCTCGCCAAACGTGCCAAGGATATCGGCAGCGCGGCAGTGCTGTTGAGCCTGGTCAACCTGGTCGTAGTCTGGGGGCTGCTGATATTCGGCCGGGGCTGACGGCGGGTTTCGTGACAGATTGAAGACATTCATGTCACTGTCACAATCGGGCGCTAGCATGCTGAGACCATGCAACCGATCACGAGGTCACGCTTGAAAATCCTGTTCATCTCCGATGTCTATTTCCCCCGCGTCAACGGTGTGTCGACATCGATCCGCACCTTCGTCTATCAGCTGCAGGAGCTGGGCCATGAAGTACATCTGGTGGCGCCCGACTACGGCGTGGCGACCGGGGATGAAGCCTGGATCCGGCGCATACCGTCACGCCGCATCTATTTCGACCCGGAAGACCGGCTGATGAAGTACGGCTTCGCTCTCGATCAGCTGATGCAGTTGCGTAGCGAACAGTACGACCTGGTGCATATCCATACGCCTTTCGTCGCCCATTATCTCGGCCAGAAACTGGCGCACCTGCTCGACATTCCCTGCGTCGAGACCTATCACACCTTCTTTGAGGATTATCTGCACCATTACCTGCCGTGGGTCCCGCGCGGCATGGCACGCGGTATCGCCCGCTTCGTTTCGCGTCGCCAGTGCAACGGCGTCGATGCCATCGTCGCACCGTCGAAACCCATGCTTGATGTGTTGCGCCACTATGGCGTCGAAGTCCGGGCCGAGGTGATTCCGACCGGCTTGCAGGTGCAGAGCTTCGCAGATGCCGATGGCCGCGCATTCCGCGAGAAATTCCGGATTGCGCCGGACCGGCCGGTCGCGCTCTACGTCGGTCGGGTCGCTTTCGAGAAGAACATCGATTTCCTTTTGCGCATGGCGGTGGAGTTGCGGGCAATGGAGCCGGAGATGCTGCTCATCATCGCCGGCGAGGGGCCGGCGGAACAGAGCCTGCACCAGTTGGCCGCGCAGCTCGACCTGCAGCAGAACATCCTGTTCATCGGCTATCTGGACCGCAACACCGAATTGAATGCCTGCTACAAGGCTGCCGACGTCTTCGTGTTTTCCTCCAAGTCCGAAACCCAGGGTCTGGTCCTGATCGAAGCGATGGCGCAGGGCACGCCGGTGGTGGCGATCGCCGAACTCGGCACGAAGTCCATCCTGATCGAAGGCGAGGGCGCGCTGATCGCGCCGGAGGACGAAGTGGTATTCGCGGAGAAGGTCCATCGTCTTTTGACCGACAGAAAACTGCGCCAGCAGCTCAGTACAAAAGCGTTGGCCTATGTGCAGCAGAAGTGGACTTCCAGGGTGCAGGCCGAACGACTGGTCGATTTCTACCAGGATTTGACGCAATAAGCGGTGGGTAGGCGCAGCAAAAATCCGGATCTAAATCCGGCTTTTTGCATTTCAACAGTCGGGATAACCGGGGTGCGGCGTCAATCCCTGTTTTGCCAGCGATAGAGCGCGTTCGGCAGAAAAGTCAGCATGATCAGCATGCCCGCTAGGATGAGGTAGATCCAGCGCATGGAATAGGCGGTGACGAAGCTTGCCGCCGGTTTCTGTTGCTGCACGTAGTCATAGAATTCTGGCGCGTCCTGGCCTTCCATGAATTTGCCGTTGATCTCGCTGGCCAGCTGGCGCAGATACTCGGCGTCCATGCTGGAGAGATAGCGGTCGTACTCGGCGGAGGCGACGGGTGGGTCCGGTTCGTCCTGGCTGGTGTCGGTATACATGACGCCGCCGCCCTCGCTGTGGTTGTCGCCGGAAGGCCAGAACCCAAGCCAGGTGTTTTTCGCGTTGTAGCGCGGGACCGGTACGTTTTCCGTTCCACCGACGCCGACGAACACCACGTTCTGGCCGATCTGCACTCCGCTCAAGTCCTGTTTGATGGTGACATTGAGCGTCGGGGCTTCATCGCCATCGGTAAAGAACATCAGTTGTGCGGGCACATTCAGGTAATCGAACATGCTGGCGGCAGCCCTGACGCCGATACCTACGCGGCTGTCGCCTTTCCAGGCCATGCGCCACTCCAGATGGTCGATGGAGTCATTCAGCACGTCGTAGTTGGCGCAGACTTCCAGCGGCGTGACGAGCAAGGCCACTGCATCGGAAGCAAACACGCCGACGCTGACATAGGTACCGCAAGGCGAGGTTTCGACGATTTTCTTCATCAGGTGGCGGGTGTAGGCCATGCGGCTGACGACCTTGCCGTTCAGCTTGACGTCCTCGGCGTTCATGCTTTGCGACACGTCCGCCAGCAACAGGTAGTTGTGCACGTCCTGTTTCAGCTGGATATGCGGCTTGACCAGCGCCAGCAGCAACAGACCGGCGGCACCGACATAGA
>JAVEWT010000194.1:0-2896 GCA_034004425.1 Methylophilaceae bacterium | reverse complement strand
TTGCGGGCTTGATCGTGGCAGACCTGCCAGTCTGCGAAGCCGATGCAGCTCACCTTGGTCCATTGGCGGGTATCGGCGGTTTTGCCCCCCGTCATGCTGCAGGCGGAGGTCAGGGCAAGTAAGGTCAGAATGAGGATGGTTTTCATGATGTGTGCAGGTCTCGCTGGGTTGGTGAAAGTCAGATTATAGCGTGTTCAACCAAGCTGCCAGCGCCAGGCCGAGTGCGAAGACTGAAATGATGACGGAGGCCTGCGCCCATCGCAGCCACTGTTCTGCCTTGCTGACAACGGCCTCGGCCCCGGGTGACTGGATGACAGTCGGCTTGGGCGAGAAGATCGTATCGTTGCTGGAGAAAAGCAGGTCCAGCACTTTGTGCGTCATCGCCTGATCGAACTGGTAGGGGTCGAAACTGCTGTAGCCGTTGGCTTTCAGGAGCTGATTCATCTCGTCCTCCAGCGGCACGTATTTCATCGACCAGTCGGCAAAGGAGGGGTGGTTGATGGTTCTTCTGGACAACATCTTCAAATCGGTATGGCGCTCATCCTGCAATAGTGTTTCGTACAGCTTGTCGATGGCGGATTCCTCGCCTTCGATGCACTGGAAGAAATGCCCATTGCCGTAGTAGAGCACACCGACCAGACCGTTCTTGCGGTTGTTGATGCGCGATTTGGTCAGGATCTTGGCAACATTCGGCTCGATGCCGGAAGTGGCCGCTGCCGGTGCGAATGTCGAGCGGCTGATGTAGATCATTTGCGTATAGGCCATGCCGGATTCCTTGATCTAGATGGATTTTCTCGGCTTTTTACGTAGTGTCGCGGGCATGTCCAGATTGTTCATATCCCAGCCCTCGATTGCCAGAATCTCCTGTAGACAGACTTCCATGATGCGGTGTGCGTCCTCGGCTGCCTTGGCGATGGCGTCGTGCACCCGTTTGTCGTTGGCGGTGTCGTTGGCGCAGTTCATTTGGTAGTCGTAAAGCTCCCTCAACTCGAAGATGGTCTTGCAGACCTGCGCCGGACAGGCACATTGGTAGACCAGCGCCTGATCGATCACTTTGCTGATCTGGTCGGGGTTGAATTGATTCTGCATGTTCAGTTTCCTTGTCAATTGGGGTTGAAGGCGACGCAGTCCACGCCATGTTCGAAACCGCGCACGCTGACGGTGCCGATGGCGCGGGCGTCGGGCGTGTGCAACTGGGCAGCGCGATAGACGTTGCGGGTGGCGATCAGTTCGCCCGGCTGCGCCATGTCGCAGAGGCGGGCCGCCAGATGCACAGTGGCGCCAATCACGTCGTATTGCTGCCGTTGGCCGGACTGCTGGGCATCACCGATCAGTCCGGCCAGTACCAGGCCTTCGGCGATGCCGACACCATAGGGCAGCAGCGCGCCCTCGCTGTTTCTCGCCAGCGCCATGCCGCAGCGCAGGGCCAGATGCGAGCGGCCCATGCCCTTGAAGATAGCCATGATGCCGTCGCCGGTGTATTTGACCAGCGCGCCCTCATGCTCGCGCACGACCTTGCTCTGCCTGCTCAAGGTATCGTTGAGTTCCTTGAAGAAATCGCGAGGTGCGAGGCTGGAGATCGCCTCCGACGAGCGGCGAATATCGGTGAACAGTATCGCTGCTTCCATCATTTCGGCCTCGTTCAGCACCTTGCTGCCGCTGTCGACCGCCTGTAGCGCCGCTTCCGGAATGATGTTGGCCAGCCGTTCCGCGCGTTTCTCCAGCACGGTTCTGGTGCGTCGTGTCTTGATCAGGTCATCGATGAGCAGGAAGAACCTGTCGTCCGACAGTGGTTTCTCGACGACGACGTCGATGGCGCCGGTCTTCTGAGCCCAGCTCCGGACGTTCTTGATGGCGGGACCGGCAGAGGCGATGGCGATCACCGGGGTTTCCAACAGCACCGATTTGATGGCGTTGCAGTTGAGCAGGCCATGCTTGTCCTGAAAATGATAGTTGAAGATGACCAGATCAAAATCGGCCGGGTCCAGGTCAGCAGGCAAGTGCAGTGAGTTCTCGATGTGCGTGACGCCGGCGTGGCAGCGTGACCGCAGATCCTCGGTCAGCATTCCGGCGGTGTAGGCGTCGGCATCGACCAGTAACAGATGGACATTTTGCATGGTAAGTCTCGGGCAAGTGCCGCTGGAATGTTTGCGGCTACACATAGACACTGGGTGTCCGAGACAATTCAGCTACGGTGAAAATAATTGCAGGTGGCTGGCATTTTTTATGCTTGAAGTAGCAGAGGCGACCTTGGTCGCAAGGTTTCTTCAATCAATAATTTTTATAAAGAAAGCCTCTATGAAAGCCCTGCTCTCAATCGTTCTCGCCTGTTCTTCCCTGATCTTTCCCCTATCCACGTTCGCCGATGAAGCCGTCAGTCCGGATGCGGTCAACACGCTCTGGATCGTCATCGCCGGGGCCATGGTATTCCTCATGCAGCCCGGTTTCGCCCTGCTCGAATCGGGCATGGCCCGAGCCAAGAACGCGGTCAACGTCATGATGAAGAATTACATGGATCTTTGCGTCGGCACGCTGCTGTTCTGGCTGCTGGGCTATGGCCTGATGTTCGGTGCCAACCCCAGCGGCTGGCTGGGCACCGATGGCTTCGCCATCTCCGGTGGTGGCGGATTGGATTACACCGTGCTGTTCTTCCAGATGATGTTTGCCGCCACGGCCGCCACCATCGTCAGCGGGGCGATGGCGGAGAGAACCAATTACTTCGGCTATCTGCTCGGCGTCATCGGCATCACGGCCATCATCTATCCGGTGTTCGGCAGTTGGGTCTGGAACGAGGGCGGCTGGCTCAGGCAGCTCGGATTCATCGATTTCGCCGGTTCCACCGTGGTGCATTCGGTCGGTGCCTGGTGCGCGCTGGCCGGTATCATGCTGCTCGGGC
>JAVEWT010000040.1:0-13425 GCA_034004425.1 Methylophilaceae bacterium | reverse complement strand
CCATCATGACCCGGCCGAAATCGTGCATGGATGCGGCGATGCCCATTGCCCGCCGCGTTTCCGAGAAACGGCTGTCGGCCGCCACCAGCAGATCGGCGCTGATGTGCTCGCCGCTCTCCAGTACGATATGCGCGACATCAGCGTCGGTCACCAGACTGGCGATGCGCGCGCCGCACATCAGCGTGACGAGCGGCGCAGCCTTGACCGTTTCATAGGCTGCCTTGCGGATCAGGCAATTGGAAACCAGATAACCCAGTTGCGGTTTGCCGCTGTCGCGATGATCGATCTGCATGGCATACAAGGACAGGCCGTTCAGCACCCGCGCATCGCGCAGCGGCGAGATGGCGTCCGGCGCGATGCGCTGCCACACGCCCAGCGATTGCAAAATGGCGACAGAATGATGCGTGAGCGCGATCTCGCGGCCGTCGAACGCCGGCTCCGCCAGAGACTGTTCAGGCTGCCGCTCCAGCAGCAGCACGCGCAGACCGCCTTCGGCCAGCGCACGGGCGAAACAGAGTCCACTCGGACCGGCGCCGATGATGGCGACATCGAAATGTTGGGCTTGTCGGTTCAAGACGTTTCTCCATACGATTCTTATATCCCGCATGTTATGCCTGCCGCCGCGCCAGCGGTTTGACCTCGGTCAAGCAATCCGGCGAATGATGTGGATACGCCATGAACATGGTGGCCGGGACGGCCTGAGCAAGAGGATTTTCCGCGGCCACGCGGCCGCGCCCTGTTAAAATGTGGACATGCCGCTGATCACACTTGAAAACGCCAGTCTGGCCTATGGCCATCATGCCCTGCTCGACCACGCCGGCTTCCAGCTCGACCCGGGAGAACGCGTCGGCCTCATCGGCCGCAACGGCGCAGGCAAATCCAGTTTGCTGAAAGTCATCGCCGGCGACAGCAAACTCGACGACGGCAGCCTCTGGCGCGCGCCAGGCGTCGGCATCGCATACGTGCCGCAGGAGCCGTCACTCAATCCGGAACACAATATCTACGAAGCCGTGGCCGAAGGTCTCGGCGAACTGCAAGCCTTGCTGGTGGCTTATCACCAAGCCGCGCACGCCATGAGCGAAGCCGGTGCCGACATCGAACAGCTCATGCTGCGCCTGCAGCAACTGCAGCATGAACTGGAAGCGAAACAGGGCTGGCAGACCCAAAGCCGCATCGAGAGCGTGCTGAGCCGTCTGCATCTCGATGCCGACCAGCCGGTCGCCCAACTCTCCGGCGGCTGGCGCAAGCGCGTGGCGCTGGCGCGGGCGCTGGTGCTCGAACCGGAAGTGCTGCTGCTGGACGAACCGACCAATCACCTCGACCTCGAAGCCATCGAGTGGCTGGAAGAACTGTTGCTCGGCTTCAACGGCAGCGTGCTGTTCATCACGCACGACCGCCGCTTTCTCGACCGGCTGGCGACGCGCATCACCGAGCTCGACCGCGGCCGACTGACCGACTTCAAGGGCAACTTCAGCCAGTATCAGGCAAAGAAGGCCGAACTGCTGGCGGTGGAAGCGCAGCAGGCGGAGAAGTTCGACAAGTTTCTGGCTCAGGAAGAAGTCTGGATCCGCAAGGGCATCGAGGCGCGGCGCACGCGCAACGAAGGCCGCGTGCGGCGTCTGGAGCGATTGAGGCTGGAACGTGCCGCCCGTCGTGACCGTCAGGGCACCGTACGCCTGACACTGGACAGCGGCGAGCGCTCGGGCAAACTGGTGGCGGAACTGGAGCATGTCAACAAACGCTACGGCGAACGCGTCATCGTGCGCGACTTCAGCACCCGCATCATGCGCGGCGACCGCATCGGCCTCATCGGGCCGAACGGCATCGGCAAAACCACGCTGCTGCGCATGATCCTCGGTCAGGAAGAAGCCGACAACGGCCGCATCGAACGCGGCACCAACCTCAACATCGCCTACTTCGACCAGATGCGCGAGCAGCTGGACGAGGAAGCGACGCTGGCCGACACCATCAGCCCCGGCTCCGACTTCGTGCAGATAGGCAATGAGCGCAAACACGTCATCTCCTATCTCGAGGACTTCCTGTTTCCGCCGCAGCGCGCGCGGTCGCCGGTCAAGTCGCTGTCCGGCGGCGAGCGCAACCGGCTGCTGCTGGCGCGCCTGTTCGCGCGCCCGGCCAACGTGCTGGTGCTGGACGAGCCAACCAACGACCTCGACATCGACACGCTGGAGCTGCTGGAACAGTTGTTGCAGGAGTTCGAAGGCACCCTGTTCCTGGTCAGCCATGACCGCGCCTTCCTGGAAAACACGGTGACCCAGGTATTCGCGTTTGAAGGCGACGGCGTCATCACCGAGTTCGGCGGCGGTTACGACGACTGGCAGCGTTTCAGCGCCCAGCGCGCGGCGGAGAAGGCAGCCATAATTGTAAAAAACGCACCGGCGAAGCCCGCGGCGCCGGCCGCTGCAAAGAACCGGCCGGACAAACTGAGCTTCAAGGAGCAACGCGAGCTGGAAGCCCTGCCCGGACAGATCGAACAGCTGGAACAGGAGCAGGCAGCCATCCATGCCACGCTGAGCGACCCGGCGGTCTACCGCGACAGCCCGGAGACCGTGAAATCCTCGCAACAGCGGCTGAGCGAGATCGAAGACGCGCTGATGCAGGCGCTGGAACGCTGGGAGGCACTGGAAAGCCGCCGCGGCTGAAACGGATGGAATTTTTTCGGCAGACATGCCTCATACAGATTGTGCCCCAGTCATGGACAGGACGATGCAAACCCTCATCCGCAAGGCAAGTCTACTCATCCTGCTGCTCGCGCTCGGCGGCTGCCATGCCGTCCGCGTCGGCTACAACAACGCGCAGGAACTGAGCTATTACTGGCTCAACAGCTATGTGCAGTTCACGGCCGAGCAGAAACCGGTCATCAAGGCTGAACTCGCCGCGCTGCACGACTGGCATCGCTTCAACGAAATCCCGACCTACATCAAGATCCTGCAGACCGCCCAGAAGAAAGTGCTGCAAGACACCAGCAACAAGGAGGTCTGCAGCATGGTGGAAGATGTGCGCGAACGCCTTCGCATCTTCAACCTGCAGACCGAACCCATCATCGAGAAACTGGCGCCGACGCTGAGCCATGAACAGCTGGAACACATGCAGCGCCACTTCGACCGCAATAACGAGAAATGGCGCAAGGATTGGCTGGAGGGCAGCCAGAAGGAGCGCGACCAGCACCGGCTGAAACTGGCCATCAAACGCGCCGAGATGTTCTATGGCAGCCTGACACCGGGGCAACGCAACATCCTGGAGGAGAATCTGCGCATCTCAACCTTCAACCCCGACACCAGTTACACCGAACGTCTGAGAAGACAGGCGGACGCCATCGCCACCCTGAAGAAGATCATCGACCTCAAGCTAAGCGCACCTGATATCAAACTCGAGATCGCCGCCTATTTCGACCGTCTGCAGAACGGCGACGACCTCGCCTACCAGAACTACGTCGACCGGCTCACCGTCGACAGTTGCGACGGCTTCGTCAGGCTGCACAACAGCACCAGCCCAAAACAGCGGCAGCGGGCGGCGGACAAGCTGGGCGGCTACATCAAGGACCTGGAAGCCCTGAAAAGCTCCGCCCAGATCGAGTAATACTTACCGCACACCCTACCAGGCCTCGCAATCTACAAAACCTCAAACCTACCAGGCGATCTCCTTGCCGTCGTAGGCGACGAAACGGCCGCTGTTCTCCAGCGTCAGGTTTTCGATCACACGGCGCAGACCGGCCACGCTCTCCGGCGCGTCGATCAGGCCATTGGGGCCACCCATCTCGGTGCGCACCCAGCCCGGATGCAGGATGGTGGAAGCGATGCCCCTGGGCTTGAGGTCGATGGAAAGACTCTTCATGACCATGTTCACGGCGGTCTTGGTGCTGCGGTAGATGTAGCTGCCGCCGCTGGTGTTGTCGTCCAGGCTGCCCATCTTGCTCGATAGCGTGACGATCTTCTTCAGGTTGCTGGCGGCGACGTGGCCGACGAACGCCTCGACCATCTTCATCGGCGCCATGCTGTTGATATGGAAAGCCTCGGCCCAGGCTTCGTAATCGATGTCGCCGAATTCACTTTGCGGATAGACGCCGGCGTTGTTGATCAGCAGGTCGATCGCCCGACCCTGCAATATCAGCGCCAGCGCGTCGATCTCCTCGAAATTCGCGACATCGAGCTGATGCACCTCGACCTGCTCGGCGTGACGCTCGGCCAGCGCCTGCAGCGCCTTCGCCTCATCCGGCCAGCGGCAGCAGGCGATCACCTGCCAGCCAGCCTCGGCATATTGTTTGACGAATTCCAGACCGAGGCCGCGATTGGCGCCGGTGATCAATACGGTTGCTTGTGACATGATTCCCTCTGACTTACCTGAAAATGAAAAACACCACCATTATGCTGCTGACTATGGCTGCAAGAACAGCAGATACAGCATCAGTCCGAAATACAGACAGGCGAATATGGCCACTATGCCATAAACCAGCATGAGACTTTTACCGATTTTGACCAGCTCGGCCCTGATTTCCGCCAACTGCTGTATGACCCGTTCGTCTGTTTGCATTGTTCGCTCCATGATTCTCTCCTGAAATTGTTGAATTGCGCTTTAATCTCCCCTGCTTTGTCAGCTATCCTGCCGTCATGGTTTCCAGCACCGGCAATCTTTCTCAACGGGCGACCGATGCCCTCGCGCTCGAGCACTTTCCCGCCACCTATGCGCTGGCGCGCAGCCTGCAGCGGCGCATGCATTTCAAGATCGGGCCGACCAATTCCGGCAAGACATACGAGGCGCTGCTGGCATTGCAGCAGGCGCGCTCCGGCATCTATCTGGCGCCGCTGCGGCTGCTGGCGATGGAGATCCGCGACCGCCTGACCGAGGCCGGCGTGCCCTGCAACCTGGTCACCGGCGAGGAACGGGTCATGGTGCCGGGCGCCCGCCACACCGCCTCCACCATCGAGATGATGAACCCGCACGAGGAAGTCGAAGTGGCCGTCATCGACGAGATCCAGATGCTGCAGGACGAGCACCGCGGCCATGCCTGGACCGCCGCCATCGTCGGCGCGCCGGCCCGCGAGGTCTTTCTCTGCGGCTCGCATGCCGTCATGGAAGCCTGCACCCGCCTGCTGGACGCGCTGCACGAGACATACGACATCAGCCATCTGGAACGCAAGACGCCGCTGGTGCTGGAAGAGATGGCGCTGTGCGGCGCCCGCTACAACCGCTGGCTGCTGAAGGGAAAATTGCAGAAAGGCGATGCCGTCATCGCCTTCACGCGCAAGGACGTGCTGACGCTGGCAGCGCGCATCCGACAATGGGGCTTCGGCGTCGCCACCATCTACGGTGCGCTGTCGCCGGAAGTGCGCCGCACCGAAGCGCGGCGCTTCAACAGCGGCGAAGCGGACATCCTCGTCGCGACCGACGCCATCGGCATGGGTCTCAACCTGCCGATCCGTCGCGTCATTTTCTCCACGGTCGAAAAGTACGACGGCATCGCCAGTCGCCGCCTCAACCCGACCGAGGCCAGGCAGATCGCCGGCCGCGCCGGTCGTTACGGCATCTACCCGACCGGCTTCGTCAACGCCTTCGAGCAGGATGACCTGCTGCATCTGGAGCATGCGCTCTATGCCTCGGACATTGCCGACCTGCAACGCCTGCCCATCTCGCCTTTCTTCGGCCATGTCGAAGTGCTGGCCGGCATGCTGCACAGCGAGCGGCTGGGCGAATTGCTGGCCTTCTTCGCCGAACGCGTGCGGCTGAAGAGCAGCCTGTTCCAGACCGCCGACATGTCGACCCAGATCGAACTCGGCCACTGGATCGACCGCCAGGCGCCGGAACTGCCGCTACGCGACAAGTTCATCCTGTCATGCGCGCCGGTGGCGCTGGACAAGCCGCACGAGTCCGATTATTTCCTCTCCTGCGTGCAGAGCATCCGCCGGCGCCAACGCAGAAGCCTGCCGCCGGCACAGGACTGGCTGAGGTCGGACAGCCCGAAATACCTGGAAGAAGCCGAGGCACTGAGCCAGGACATCAGCCTCTATGCCTGGCTCGCCGGCAAGTTCCCGCAGATCTTTGACCAAGCGGCGGCGGTGCCAGCCTACAGAAGCAGCGTCAGCCGCTACATCGAACGCGCGCTACTAACACAGGCCGGATATGGCAACATTTCAAAAGAGCTGCTTTACCAGTACTGAACGATGTCGCCTGAATACTTGCCGAAACATCAATTTTTGCCACAGAGGACACAGAGCTCACAGAGAAAACCAAAAAAACTGCTGCTACCCTGTTGGTGCTTCTATCTGAAATCGCAGGTGATGCTTTTACTCTGTGGCCTCTGTGATCTCTGTGGCTGATTGCCTTTTTCAAGCCTGATTTCCCCATCTGAAAACCAATATAACAACACACCACATAAATACATTTGCACAAACTATATTTGTATCAATGTATTTTTAATGGCATAATCATGCCCCATGAACGCCTCCATCGGACGTACGCAACAGCTTCCAGAGACCAGCCATGAACAATTGGCCTCCTCCACGCTGAAGAACTTCCGCATCATCTTCAACTCGGTGAAGAAGCACTTCAAGCAGGTCGAAACCCAGTGCGGTGTCAGCAGTTCGCAGCTCTGGCTGCTGTGGGAACTGCACAAGACACCCGGCCTGAAGGTGTCGGAACTGGCCGGCAAGCTGGCCATCCACCAATCGACGGCCAGCAACCTGATCGAAAAGGCGGTGCGCAAGGCGCTGATCAGCAAGAAACGCGAGGATCAGGACCAGCGCGTGGTGCGCCTCTACCTGACCGCCGCCGGCCGGGAAACCATGCTGAAAGCCCCAGAATCGCCACGCGGCGTCTTGACCGAGGCCATCGAACAGCTGTCGGCCGCCGAGCTTCTACAACTGCAGGCCAGTCTGCAGACCCTGATCAGCCGCATGAAAATCAAGGACGAGGCAGACGCGCTGAAGCCGCTCTCCTCGCATTAAACCCGGACGCTCGACGACCGCGCTTACTGCACGCGGCGACCGCAAGACCGTCCACCGCGGAAAGGAGCATCATTGACAATCACAGCAGCAAACAGCCAGACCCACACCGTCGCCCTGTTCGGCGAGGTGCTGGCCGACATCTTTCCGGACCAGAGCGTGCTGGGTGGTGCGCCGTTCAATGTGGCGCGCCATCTGCAAGCGTTCGCGCTGCATCCGGTCATGATCAGCCGTACCGGCAACGACGCCCTGCGTGACGACCTGTTGCGCGAGATGGACCGGCTCGGCATGGATACGCTGGGCATCCAGTGCGACCCGTCCTACCCGACCGGTCAGGTGCAGGTTTACATGGAAGACGGCGGCCACCGCTTCGAAATTCTGCCGGACCAGGCCTACGACCACATCCACGCCGGCGTCACCCACATGATGATCATGTCGCTGAAGCCGTCGCTGGTGTATTTCGGCACACTGGCTCAGCGCGGCATGGAATCACGCCTGGCGCTGGACAAGTTCCTCGCCGACAGCAAGTGTCCGCGCTTTCTCGACATCAACCTGCGCGCACCCTGGTACAACAAGCACACCATCCGGCGCTCGCTGCTGCGTTCGGACATCGTCAAGATGAACGAGGACGAACTGGAAATCGTCGCCCATGCCTGCAAGATCGACCGCCGCACTCCGCAGCTGAAGGCAGAAGCGCTGCTCGATCAGTTCGAGTTGGAACTGCTGCTGGTCACCTGCGGCGAGAACGGCGCCTGGCTTATCAATAAGCAGCACGAGATGTTCAGTACCGGGCCCGCCACCGCGCAGCAAACCATCGTCGACACGGTCGGCGCCGGCGATGCCTTTGCCGCCGTATTCATCACAGGCCTGCTTCGGCAATGGGAGTTGCCGCTCATCCTGCAGCGCGCCAACCAGTTCGCTGCCGCCCTCTGCGGCATTCGCGGCGGCGCGCCGCAAGACCTGGATTTCTATCGCCCTTACCGGCAGGAGTGGAAGCTATGAACGCACAACAAGACGCGAAGCGCGCACAAAAGACGGAAAACCCCATTTACATCCTGATGATCAGCCTGCACGGGCTGATTCGCGGGCATGAAATGGAACTGGGGCGCGACACCGACACCGGCGGCCAGATCACCTACGTGGTCGAACTGTCCAAGGCACTGGCCCGGCACCGCGATGTGGAAAAGGTCGACCTGCTGACCCGCCTGATCGAAGACCCGGCAGTCAGCCCGGACTACGCACAGCCGGAAGAAACGCTGGACGCAGGCGCCCGCATCGTGCGCCTGCCTTGCGGCCCGAAGCGCTACCTGCGCAAGGAGCTGCTCTGGCCGCACCTCAACCAGATGGTGGACAAGACCCTGCACTTCCTGCGGCAGCAGGGCCGGTTGCCCGATCTCATCCACACCCATTACGCCGATGCCGGTTATGTCGGCCAACAGCTTTCGCTCCTGCTTGGCATCCCGCAGGTGCATACCGGCCATTCGCTCGGGCGCCCCAAGCTGGAACGCATGCTGGCCAGCGGACGCAAGGCGCATGTGCTGGAGAAGCAGTTCAACTTCGAGCAGCGCATCCATGCCGAGGAAGAGATCATCAAGAACGCCTCGCTCATCGTCACCAGCACCCAGCAGGAGATCGACCAGCAATACGGCCTCTATACCAATTTCAACCACACGCGCTTCCGCGTCATCCCGCCCGGCACCGATACCTCGCGCTTTTCGCCGCCGCTGCGCCGCAAGACTGAATCCGCCGCGCAGCCTCTGGTGGACAAATACCTCGCAGAACCGGACAAGCCGCTGATCTTCTCCATCAGCCGGCCCGATGCGCGCAAGAACCTCAAGGGGCTGGTCAAGGCCTACGGCCAGAACCCGGAACTGCAGGCGGCCGCCAACCTGCTGATCGTCGCCGGCACCCGCCACGACATCCGAGAACTGGAGGAATCGGAACAGAAGATCATGAGCGAACTCATGTTCGACATCGACCGCTACGACCTCTGGGGCAAGGTCGCGCTGCCCAAGCACGTCACGCAGGAAGAAGTGCCGGAGTTCTACCGGCTGGCAGCCCGGCGCCGCGGCGTCTTCGTCAATCCCGCCTTCACCGAACCGTTCGGCCTGACCCTGATCGAGGCGGCCGCCAGCGGCCTGCCTTTCGTCGCGCCGGATGACGGCGGTCCGCGCGACATCGTCGCCAACTGCCGCAACGGGCTGGTGGTCGATACGCTGCACAGCGAGGAGATCGCCGGCGCCCTGCTGGAAATCCTGCAGGACCGCAACCGCTGGCGCCAGTGGGCGAAGAACGGCATCGTCGGCGTCTGGCGCCATTACAGCTGGGCCGCCCATGTCGAAAAGTACATGAAGGAGATACGGCGCCTGCTGCGCCGCGACAAGAAGCGTCTGCGGCGCCAGCACGCCATCATCCTGCACGGCGAAAAGTCCTACATGCCGCTGGTCGATCAGGCCCTGATCAGCGACATCGACAACACCCTGCTCGGCGACCGGCGTTCGCTCAAGCAGCTGACCGACTGGCTGCAGACCCGGCGCAGCAGCCTGGCGTTCGGCATCGCCACCGGCCGCAGCGTCGAAAGCGCGGTCGCCGTCCTCAAGAAGAACCAGGTCAAGATCCCGGACGTGCTGATCACCTCGGTCGGCTCCGAGATCCACTATGGCAAGAAACTGGTGCCCGATCTCGGCTGGGCCGCGCACATCCGCCACCAGTGGCGGCGCGATGCACTGGCCGAGGCGCTGGCGCGCTTCTCCGGCCTGCGCCTGCAGGCGCCGGAGAACCAGCGCGAGTTCAAGCTGAGCTACCTGGCGACGCCGGACAGCATGCCGCCCCTGAGCGAGATCCGCGAATACCTGCAGGACCTCAAGCTGCACGCGCAACTCATCTACTCGCACGAGGAGTTTCTCGACGTGCTGCCGGTGCGCGCCTCCAAGGGCCACGCCATCCGCTACCTGGCCTATAAGTGGGGTCTGCCGCTGGAGAACTTCCTGGTCGCCGGCGACTCCGGCAACGACACCGAGATGCTGGTCGGCGACACCCGTGCCATCGTCGTCGGCAACCACAGCCCGGAGCTCGCCGCCCTGCGCAATCAGGAGCAGATCTATTTCGCCCGCGCCCATCACGCGGCCGGCATCATAGAAGGCCTGCAGCATTACGGCATGGAACTCGACCATGACCTGCAACCGGCCGCCAGCGGAGAACTCACGCATGTATGAGCAGGTTTCCCACTCGCTGCTGAACGATATCCTGATCAAGCTCGAACGCGACATCAAGGACAAGAACCTGCAGCATTTCTACATCCGGCTCGGGGCCAACTTCTACGCCATCTATTCGCTGTTCCACCAACTTTACGGCCATCGCCCCGACTTCAAGCAACAGATGCAGCGGCTGGTCACCAGCCTGACCTGCGCCTACATCAAGCGTCCGCAACAATTGCGCAAGCTCGATCTGGCACGAGAAAAGGACCATAACTGGTTCCTCAGCCAGAAATGGGTCGGTTACGCCCTCTACTGCAGGGAGTTCGCCGGCGATCTGGCCGGCCTGCAGAAACGGCTGAGCTATCTGCAGGATCTGGGCATCAACCTGCTGCATGTCATGCCCATACTCGATTGTCCTAAAGGCAAAAGCGACGGCGGCTATGCCGTGCGCGACTTCAAGAAGATCAACCCCGATGTAGGCACCACCCGCGACCTCGACAACCTGGTCAAGAACCTGAAGAAACGCGACATGCTGCTGGCGCTCGACGTGGTGGTCAACCACACGTCGAACGAGCATGAATGGGCCGCAAAAGCGCGCGCCGGCGACAAGACCTATCAGGACTATTACCACGTATTCGACGACCGCGAACTGCCGGACCTGTATGAAGAGACCATGCCCGAAGTGTTCCCGGAAACCGCGCCCGGCAATTTCACCTGGGACGAAACGATGGGCAAGTGGGTGATGACGGTCTTCAACGACTACCAGTGGGACCTCAACTACAGCAACCCCGCCGTCCTCATCGAGATGGTGGAGATCATCCTGCACTGGGCCAACCACGGCGCCGACATCATCCGCCTCGACGCCGTCGCCTTTCTCTGGAAAAAGATCGGCAGCGCCTGCCAGAACGAACGCGAAGCGCACCTGATCCTGCAACTGATGAAGGACTGCTGCCAGGTCACGGCGCCCGGCGTGCTGTTCATCGCCGAGGCCATCGTCGCGCCGGTCGAAGTCATCAAGTATTTCGGCGAGGACGCCATCAATGCCAAGGAATGCGAGATCGCCTACAACGCCACCTTCATGGCGCTGCTGTGGGACGCCGTCGCCACCAAGAAGGCCGGCCTGCTCAACCTCGGCATCCGCAGCATTCCGGACAAACTGGAACGCGCCACCTGGCTCAACTATGTACGCTGCCACGACGACATCGGCCTCGGCTTCGACGACAACGATATCCGCAGCGCGGGCTACGACCCCAAGCTGCACCGCAAATTCCTGATCGACTACTACACCGGCAACCACAAGGTATCGCCGGCGCGCGGTCTCGCCTTCGGCGCCAACAAGAAGAGCGGCGACGCCCGCATCGCCGGCTCGCTGGCTTCGCTGGCCGGACTCGAGTCGGCAATCGAGAACAACGATCCGGCCGCGATCCAGGAAGCGATCGACACCATCCTGCTGTTGCACAGCGCCATCATGGCCTTTGGCGGCATCCCGCTGCTCTACTACGGCGATGCCATCGGCACGCTGAACGACCGCTCCTATCTGGAGGACGAACACAAGCAGCACGACAGCCGCTGGCTGCACCGGCCGCGCATGAACTGGGACCGCGCCGCGCGCCGCAACAAGCATGGCAGTATCGAGAACCGCATCTTCATGCCATTGAAAAAGATGATCGCCGTGCGCAAGGAGATCCCGGCCTTCGCCGATCACAACAACCGTGAGCTGCTGGATGCGGACAACCCCCACCTGTTCGTCTTCTCGCGCTTCGACTACATCAACACGCAATCGCGCGTGCTGGTCATCTGCAACTTCGACAACCGCCCGCAGCAACTGGATATCGCCGGCCTGTGCAAACGGGGATTTTTCCAGCACGGCAAGGCGCGCGACCTCTACAGCGGCAACGACATCAACATCGACTGCCAGCAACTGGAAATCCCGCCGCTCGGTTTTTACTGGCTACAGACCTGAGCCGACCCGCATTCATCCATCAAAGACAGGAGTACCTATGGAAAACCTGCTCGCCACCCTGGGTTTGAGCGACCCGCAGACGCTTTGGCTATTGATCAAGACCTCGCTGCGCATCCTGCTGATCATGGTCATCGCCGCCATCCTGATCAAGATCAGCAGCAAGCTCATCATCAAACTGAAACAGCACCTGAAAGAACGCGCCGACGGCGATGCCGAGGAGCTGAAACGCATAGACACGCTGGGACGCGTGTTCCGCTACATCGCCAGCATCCTGATCGTCGTCATCGCCATCGTCGAGGTGCTGCATCAACTGGGCATCTCGATCGCGCCCATCCTCGCCGCCGCCGGTGTCGTCGGCGTCGCCGTCGGCTTCGGCGCGCAAAGTCTGATCAAGGATTATTTCAACGGCTTCTTCCTGCTGCTGGAAAACCAGATCCGCCAGGGCGACGTGGTCGAGGCCGGCGGCAAGGGCGGCTTCGTCGAGGAAGTGACGCTGCGACACATCAAGATGCGCGACTACGACGGCAACGTGCACTACGTGCCGAACGGCATCATCACCACGGTCACCAACATGAGCCGCGGCTTCGCTCATTCTGTGATCGATATCGGCGTCGCCTACCGCGAGAACGTCGATGAAGTGATGCAGATCATGCGCGAAGTGGGGGAAGACATGCGCACCGACGAGGAATTCCAGTTCAAGATTCTGGATAACCTGGAAATGGCCGGTATCGACAAACTGGGCGATTCCGCCGTCACCATCCGTTGCCGCTTCAAGGTCAAGGCACTGGAACAGTGGACCGTGCGACGCGAATTCTTCAAGCGCATCAAGGAACAGTTCGACAAGCGCGGCATCGAGATCCCCTACCCGCACCTGACCGTCTATCCGGGTCAACTCAAGGACGGCAGCGCCCCCGCGCTCAACATCCGCGGGCTGAAATAATCAGAACGGCGGCTGGTCGCCGCCTGCCTCAGCCGGCCTGATCGAGTTCGGTCGGGCGCGGCTCGTAGATCACCCAGCAGTTCTTGCCGATCTCCTTGGCGTCATACATCGCCGTATCGGCGCGACTGATGAGGCTGTCGCCATCCAGTCCGTGCAGCGGGAACATCGAAATGCCGATACTGGCACTGACTTCGGCCTGTTTGCCACCGAGATTGAACGGCCGGTTCATCGCCTTCAAAATCTTGTCGGCGATGCGCTCGGCGCTGGATTGCTGCTTGAGGGAACTGAGGATGACGATGAACTCGTCGCCACCCAACCGCGCCAGCGTGTCGGTTTTGCGGATGCAGCCGGCCAGCCGCTGGCTGACCT
>JAVEWT010000193.1:0-2928 GCA_034004425.1 Methylophilaceae bacterium | reverse complement strand
TGAATAATCCTTACTACTCCACCTCGAACAACCGGCTGGTGTGGCCGAACTACGAAGGTCGTGTGTTCCAGGCCAATCTGACCGCATCGGGTGCCGAGTACTTGAAGCCGATCGAGATCTTCTCCGAAAAGGAAAAGGCCGAGAAGTGGCGTCCGGGTGGCTGGCAGCCAGTCGCGTATCACAAGGATCGCAACGAGATCTATCTGCTCGCAGACCAGCGCGAGAAGTGGACACACAAGACCCCGAGCCGTTTCGTCGTGGTTGCGGATGCCACTACCGGTAAGCGCCTGCGCAAGATCGAAATGAAGCATGACATCGACGCGATCGCCGTCAGCCAGGACAAGGAGCCGCATCTCTACGCTCTGGACACGATCGCAAAAACCATGCACACGTTCGATGCAAAGACTGGCAAGCATGTCGCTTCCCTGGATGAACTCGGCAAAGCGCCTGTCATGTTAATCGTCGCAGACAAGTGAGGACGCCATGATATCGATCATTTATGACCCCGTTACCGCCATGCTGGCTTCGTTGTTTCTCGGCTTGGTTTTGGTAACGGCGGCGCTGCCCAAAATCCGTAACGCGGATGAATTCCAGGGAGTGGTGGCCAATTACCGGCTGCTGCCTTCCTTCCTGGTGATGCCGTTCGCACGACTGTTGCCCTGGATCGAACTGGCTTGTGCCGTGGCGCTGCTGGTGCCCGCATGGCGTGAGACAGCGGCATGGGTGGCGGCCGGACTGTTCGTGATGTTCGCGCTGGGGTTGGCGATCAATGTCGGTCGTGGCCGCACGCACATCGACTGCGGTTGCGTACGTCGTCCCACCAGCATGAGTCGCATCGGCATGTTCCATGTGCTGCGTGCCCTCGCACTGGCAGGTGTCGCGCTCTACGCAGCTGTGATTCCGGTCGAAATCGCGAGCATCTCGGTCGAGTCATGGCTGATCGGTATCGCCTCTGCCGGCTTGCTGACATTGCTCTATCTGGCTGCAGACATGATGGTCGGGCTTCCTGAAGCCCGTCCTTCGAAAAACTAGTCTTTAAGTAAAGGAAACTAAAATGAACGCTGAAATCTTGATTGCTTCAAATGTGCTCTTGTGGGCCGGCTTTCTGGCCCTCGCAGCGCTGATGCTGGGTGTTGTCCGCCAGATCGGTCTTCTGCATGAGCGTTCCGCCCCGCTGGGCGCCATGATGCTGGATCACGGTCCGGATGTCGGCGAGCGCTCGCCGGTGTTCAACGTGAAGACCTTCGAAGGCGACCCGTTGATCGTCGGCCGCGCCATCACTCCCGAGCGCCCCAGCCTCTTGATGTTCACAGGCCCATCCTGCCCAGTCTGCGCGAAGATCCTGCCGATCGTCCGTTCTGTGGCAGCTACCGAAGGTGCTGACGTCATCCTGATCAGCGACGGCACTACCGCAGAACACCGCGAGTTCCTGCGTGAACACCCGTTGCAGGACGAGCGCTATGTTGTGTCCGCCGAGATCGGCATGAAGTACCAGGTCTCCAAGGTGCCTTACGGCGTGTTGCTCGACAAGGACGGCGTGATTCTGGCCAAGGGTCTGTGCAATTCCCGTGAGCACGTCGAAAGCCTGTTCGAAACCATCCGTCTCGGTCATTCGACGCTGCAAAGCTACCTGAAGAACAGCACGGCGATTGCGCCCGATGCCGGCCACAACCACGTGCACTAAAACCATCCATTCGTCAGAACATTACGGAGAAGGAAAACGAAATGAAAAAGAATTCTGGATTTGATTCAACCATCGAGAAGTTGGCACGCGGTACCGCCAGCAAGACCGGTCGTCGCAGCTTCATCGGCAAGGTCGGCGGTTTTCTCGCCGGTACCGCGCTGCTGCCGCTGTTGCCGGTGGACCGTCGCGGTCGCCTGAACCAGGCGCAGGCCGCCAGCGTCAATGGCTTGACCCGTGAAGGCTGGAAGCCGCAGGACAAGGATCCGAAGTCCTGTGATTACTGGCGTCACTGTGCCATCGACGGCAACGTCTGTGACTGCTGCGGCGGTACACTGACTTCCTGCCCGCCGGGCACGACGGTGGCATCCGCTTCCTGGGTGGCCAGCTGCTACAACCCTGGTGACGGCATGAACTACTTGATCGCCTATCGCGATTGCTGCGGCAAGCAGACTTGCGGCCGTTGCGGTTGCGTCAACACCGAAGGCGAACTGCCGGTCTACCGTCCTGAGCTGAACAACGACATCGTCTGGTGTTTCGGCGCAGAAGACGACAACATGACTTACCACTGCACCATCTCCCCGGTGGTCGGCAAGGCAACCTAAGGCGGGTTGACGTCATGCGTTTCGGTGGCCTGTTCCTGATGCTCTGCCTGCTGACGTCGATCGACGTCAGCCAGGCTGCCGAGCCTGTTTCACGGGAAGCCTACAAGCGACCCGAGGGCATTCCGTCGCCGTCTTCCAACCCGCTGACAGCGGAGAAGGCGGCGCTCGGAAAATCCCTGTTTTTCGATCCAAGACTTTCCCGGGACAAGACCATGTCCTGTGCCACCTGCCACGCGCCGGACAAGCGCTGGAGCGACGGCCGCATGCCGCCGCTGCGGGCAGAACACATTCCCGATGCACGTCGCACGCCGACGGTGCTGAACAGTGCCTGGCTCACCACATTGATGTGGGATGGTCGCGCCGCCTCGCTGGAAGCGCAGGCCGTGTTGCCGATCACGACGCCGCACGAAATGAATTTCGACATGCCGGCACTGCTGGAGCGCCTGCAACAGATCAAAGGCTATCGTCCGCTGTTTGCCAAGGCTTTCGGCGATGAAGCCATCAACCAGGAACGAGTGACGCACGCGCTGGCCAGCTTCCAGAGAACGCTGGTGTCGCAGACAGCGCCGTTCGACCGCTGGGTGGCGGGCGACGAGCTGGCGATCAGCGAGAGCGCCAAGCGCGGTTTCGCCCTGTTCAACG
>JAVEWT010000192.1:0-2957 GCA_034004425.1 Methylophilaceae bacterium | reverse complement strand
TGGAATTGCTGGAAAAGGTCGCGTTGCAGGTCGAGCAGCAGGGCATTGAAGCCTGGTTCTCGCTGGATGGTGCCGCTTTCCTCGCCCAGCATGCGCCGGACAACGCTGCACAATACAAGAAGGTCACTGACACACTGGATGTCTGGTTCGATTCCGGCGCGACGCATGCGGCCGTGTTAAAGCGCCGCCCGGAATTACAGCATCCGGCCGACCTCTATCTCGAAGGTTCCGACCAGCACCGCGGCTGGTTCCAGTCCTCCTTGCTGACCGGTTGCGCCATCGACGGCCGTGCACCTTACGATGCGCTGCTGACCCATGGTTTCGTCGTCGACGGCTCAGGCCACAAGATGAGCAAATCCAAGGGCAACGTCGTCGCGCCGCAGAAGGTGATGGATACCTACGGCGCTGACATCCTGCGCCTGTGGGTGGCTTCGACCGATTACTCCGGCGAGCTGACCATTTCCGACGAGATCCTCAAGCGCGTGGCGGAAGGCTACCGCCGCATCCGCAACACCTTGCGCTTCCTGCTCGCCAATCTGGCCGATTTCGATGCCAAAAAAGATTTGTTGCCGGTTGACCAGTGGCTGGAGATCGACCGTTATGCGCTGGTGCTGACGCAGAATCTGCAGAACCGGATCCTCGCTGACTACGAACGTTACGAGTTCCACCTAGCCGTGCAGAAGTTCGTCAGCTTCTGTTCCGAGGACCTCGGTGGCTTCTATCTGGATATCCTCAAGGATAGGCTCTATACCAGCGGCGAGACTTCCCATGCCCGTCGTGCCGCGCAGAGCGCGCTGCATCACATCACGCAGGCCATGATGCGCCTGATGGCGCCTATCCTCAGTTTCACGGCGGACGAGATCTGGCAGACGCTGGGCATGGACGCAGAAGCGACCGTATTCGAGGATGTCTGGTATGAACTGCCGGTTAATGGTTTGAGCGAGGCTGAAGTCGGGCAATGGCAAGCTGTCCTTGAAGTGCGGGCGCTCGCGAACAAGGCGATCGAGGAGCAGCGTGCGCAAGGCCTGGTCGGCTCGTCCTTGCAGTCCGAATTGGATATTCACGCATCCGGCGCGCCCCACCAAGCGCTTGCCCGATTGGGCGACGATCTGCGCTTTGTCCTCATCGTTTCGCGCGCGACCTTGCATGAGGCGGCAGATGGCGATGTGCGCATCGATGTCTCGCCCAGCGCGCACGCCAAATGCGACCGCTGCTGGCACTACCGCGCCGATGTCGGTGCCGATGCTGAGCATCCGTCCATCTGCGGCCGTTGTGTCAGCAATCTGTTCGGCAGCGGCGAGGCCAGAAGTCATGCCTAAGTGGCTGGCGCTCAGCGCCGTCGTCATCGCGCTCGACCTCTACACCAAGCATCTGGTACTGCAGGCTTTTACACTTGGCGAGCATCTCTACGTCACCAGCTTTTTCGATCTGGTGCGCTACCATAACGAGGGCGCAGCTTTCAGTTTCCTCGCCGGAGCCGGCGGCTGGCAGCGGTTCTTCTTCAGCGCCATCGCCATGGTCGCATCGGTGGTCATCGTCTATCTGCTGAGGAAGCACAAGACCGAGAAGCTGTTCTGTTTTGCGCTGGCATTGGTGCTCGGAGGTGCGCTCGGCAACCTGTACGACCGCCTGACCCTGGGCTATGTGGTGGATTTCCTGTTCTTCCATTACCAGGACTGGTACTGGCCCGCATTCAACGTGGCGGATTCCGCCATCAGCTGCGGTGTCGTATTATTATTGCTGGACAGTTTCAAAAAGCCCCGCACCTGACCTTTCAGGGAAACCAGAGGGCGCTGACCGGTGTCTGTAGCCGCAGATATCGGCGAGGAGAGAGCATGGCGAAAGTGATCAAGAGCGATGACGAGTGGCGGGCGCAGCTCAGCCCGATCCAGTACGAAGTCACCCGCAAGGCCGCGACCGAGCGGCCGGGAACCGGTGAATACACCCATTTCAAGCAGGCAGGCACTTACACCTGCGTCTGTTGCGGCACGCCGCTGTTCGAATCGGATGCCAAGTTCGATTCCGGCTGCGGCTGGCCCAGCTATTTCAAGCCGATCGATGAGGAAAACGTGCGCGAGCGCATCGATAGCTCGCATCACATGATCCGCACCGAAGTCATTTGCAACGTCTGCGATGCGCATCTGGGCCATGTATTCAACGATGGCCCACAGCCGACCGGATTGCGCTACTGCATCAATTCCGCCGCCCTGAGGTTCGAGCCGCGCTGAAGCGGCGAAAAATTCGCGTCAACTTTTCTTTTCTGCTGTTGTCGGACAAGTTCAGGTAATTAAAGAAAGGAAAGGCATGAAGCGAATCAACATGATGCTGACGGCCGGCTTGCTGGCGTTCGCGACAACGGCGCAGGCCGACACCTCGGGCAACTACGATCCCAAGCCCGGCCAGTGGTCTACGGTGATCGCCATCTTCGATAACAACAACAATCATTATTTGCTCAAGACGTCCGTCAATGCCGACCTGACTGAATGTTCGGACAGGTTGCACAGATTCAATCAGCGTTTGCATGCGGCCAACGGCACTGTCTGGACCAGTCACGCCAAGGATGTGGTCCGGTTCGAGGCAACTCCCGGGACAGCAGATGTGCAGGTCAAGGTGCTGGACGTGCGCTGCGTACTGGAGCCTTATGATCCGGAATTGGTAAAGAAATTCTAGGCTCACCAGTCAAGACGACCTCAGTAGAAAGCCCGCAATCGCGGGCTTTCTCGTTGATGCTAACAACACGTTATACGTTAGCAATCACTCCAGATCGAAGCGATCCGCATTCATCACCTTGGTCCAGGCTTTGACGAAGTCCTGCACGAACTTCTCCTTGGCGTCGTCCTGTGCGTAGACTTCCGCATAGGCGCGCAGGATGGAGTTGGAGCCGAACACCAGGTCGGCGCGGGTGGCCGTCCACTTCACCGCGCCGGACTTGCGATCGCGGATCTCGTACAGGTTGC
>JAVEWT010000191.1:0-2965 GCA_034004425.1 Methylophilaceae bacterium | reverse complement strand
TCGGCATCGTCCGGAGGTAGTCACGGCCTGCATCCGTGATTGACCAGAATCAAGGCTCGTCCTGGGGGGGGCAACGAAAATGCACCATCCCTTCGATCCCGTTCGCACCATGAATTCCCTGACAGAGCCCCTGCATCAGCACCACAAGCATTGCGACGAACTATTTGCCGACGCCGAGGCGGCCGCTGCGGCCAAGGACTGGTCACGCTGCAAGAGCATGCTGGAGCGCTTCCGGGACGAAATGGAAGGGCATTTCCGCACCGAGGAGGAAATGTTGTTCCCGGCTTTCGAGGCCGCGACCGGCATGACCGGCGGACCGACCCAGATGATGCGCGTCGAACACGCACAAATGCGCGAACTGATGGGCCAGATGCAGGCCGCGCTGGCCCAGACGGCGGGGGAGGCTTTTGCCGGCGCCGCCGAAACCTTGCTGGTGTTCATGCAGCAGCACAACATGAAGGAGGAGAACATCCTCTATCCGATGTGCGACCGCAGTCTAGCCGGCCAGGCGGCGGACCTCGGACCGAAACTGCACGAAAAACTGGAGGCGGAGTGTCTGGCAGCCCAGTGAATCCCGCCGCCAGTTGCGTGGTGATCGACGGCCGCGAAATGCAGCCGCCGGAGCCGCTCGAAAAGGCGCTGGCCGCTCTGGATACCCTGCCGGCGGACGGCGAGCTGCTGATGCTGCTCTATTGCCATCCCAATCCTCTCTTCAATATCCTGCGCAACAACGGCTTCGTCTGGCAGGAAGACATCCGCGACGACGGCACGCACGAGATTCGCATTCGTCGTGCTTGAGCGCCTGGCGTCCGCTAGATCATGCACCCGAATCTGTCTTTCGAACAGGCGCCACCCATCGGGGTTCCCTATCGGTTTTTCCTGACCGCTCCCTGGTTCGGCGTCGCCGCCGGTCTCTTACTGGCCGTGTTCGGCGGCGAGATGCTGGCCTCGCGCTGGACACCGGGCACCCTCGCCGCAACCCATTTGCTGGTGGCCGGGTTCATGCTGCAGGCGATGTGCGGAGCGTTGATGCAGTTCGTGCCGGTGGCGGCCGGCGGCAACATCTGGCGACCGACCTGGGTGGCCGGCGCCGTGCATCCGCTGCTGATCGTCGCGGTGAGTCTGCTGGTCGCGGCATTCCTCAGCATGCATCCGCCGCTCTTCATCGCCGCCGCCCATGTCTTCCTGGTGACGCTGGCTTTCTTCGGCGTGGTGGTCAGTCTTGCCCTATGGCGCACGCCGGCGCGGGGCGCGACGATCATGGCCCTGCGTATCGCGCTGCTTGGCCTGCTGGTCACCATGGGGCTCGGCGTCACCCTGGCGACCGGCCTCGCGCGCGGCAGCGATTTGCCCTTGCTGACCCTCACGGACGTGCATGTCGGCTGGGGACTCGGCGGTTGGGCACTGATGCTGCTGGCGGGGGTCTCCTATTTCGTCGTGCCGATGTTTCAGCTGACGCCGGCCTACCCGGCCTGGCTGGCACGCGGCCTGCCCGTGATGCTGTTGCTGGGGCTGCTGGCCTGGTCGGCGCAGCTTGCCGGCCTGGGCGAAAACCTGCGCATGGGCATCCTGCTCTTCGGATTGGCGGTCGGTAGCGCCTTCGCCGTCGGAACCTTGTATCTGCAGAGCCGCCGCCGGCGCAAGGTGAGCGACACGACCCTGCTGTTCTTCCGCACCGCGATGCTGTGCCTGCTCGCCATCTTCCTGTCCGGTTTGCTGTTCGCCGTGCGGCCCGATTTCTGGAACGATCCGCGCGCCGCCATATGGATCGGCATGCTTGCGCTGGTCGGGGTTTTCGTCTCCGCGATCCAGGGCATGCTCTACAAGATCATGCCCTTTCTCAACTGGCTGCACCTGCAGCGGCTGTGCGGCTTGAACATGCTGCCGCCGACGATGAACCAGATGATTCCCGAACGAGCCATGCGCCGCCAGTATTACATGCATCTGCTGGGGCTTGCCCTGCTGCTGCTCGCGGTCTGGCAGCCGGCACTGGCGCGCCTGGCGGGGCTGGTGTTCGCCATCGACTGCGTCTGGCTCGGCCTCAACCTGCTGCAGGCGGTGCGCGTCTACCGGCGCTTCAAGGCAGAGCTGGAGCACAAGACGGCAGCGGCGGTCTGAGCCGGCGTGGCGCTAGAAGTCGTATTCCCGCAGCCGCTTGAGATCGTTGATGGTGACCTGCTTGCCCTGGACGCTGATCAGCTTGGCTTCGGCCAGATCGTGGAAGATGCGCGACAGGGTTTCGGGCGTGAGGTTGAGGCGGGAGGCGATGATCTGCTTCGAAGTGGGGAGCGTGATGTCGATGCTGCCTTCGCAGTTGCCGTTGCCTTCGCTCGGACAGTGCTGCAGCAGGTAGCCGATGACACGCTGGGCGCTGGAGCGCAGCGAATACGACTCGACGTCCTGCACCAGGGAGTGCAGGCGCATCGACAGGCCGGCGAGCATGTGGCGGGCGAAGGAGGGGTCGCCGGCGAGCAGCTCGAACACGGCGTCCTTGGCGACGTGCAGCAGCAGCGTGTCGGCGATGGCCTCGGCGAACACGGGATAGGGGCGGTCCATGAACATCACCGCCTCGCCGAAGCTCTGCTTCGGGCCGAGGATGTCGACGACCTTTTCGTTGCCGCTGGAGGAGGGGAAGGCGAGCTTGAGCTGGCCGAAGACGATGACGTAGAAGCCGCGCGAGGGATCGCCTTTCTGGAATAGCATTTCGCCTTTGGACAGGCGCTTTTCGCGGGTATTGGCGGCGATCTGCGCCACCTGTTCGGGGGTCAGTTCCTGGAACAGCGGCAGGCGCGCGAGCAGCGCGGGGATGTCGATGCGATTTTCCTGATTCTGGGTCATGGGCCTCTCTCCGTGGGGCGCAACATTACCATTGTTTGCTTGGGGATAACCGATGCTTTACCTTGCCATCAAGCATCTGCACGTCACTTGCGTGGTGCTGAGCATCTGCGGCTTCTGCCTGCGCGGG
>JAVEWT010000190.1:0-2981 GCA_034004425.1 Methylophilaceae bacterium | reverse complement strand
CAGGTTGTCCACCAGGATGTTTTCGTTCACACCGTCATAGTCCCACTGGTCGAACGGAGTCTTCTGGTAAGCCCAGACCATTTCACCGGTGTCGATCTTGCGGGCCATGATGGTCATGGACCACTTGTTGTCCCACTTGCCGATACCGGTCTTGGGATCGGTTTCGTTACACTTGGTGTGGGTCAGGTTGGCACCCGTTTCGCCGCAACGATAGGACGGAGACCAGTGGCCCGGGTTACCGGTACCGGCATAGACCAGCTTGAGTTTGGGGTCGTAGCTGAACCATGCCCAAGGTGCGCCGCCGCCGATCTTCCATTCATCACCCGGATAAGTGAGACCGGTATTTTGGCCATATACGCCGTAGTGCGGATTGGCCTTGTTGGTTTCCGGCGTCATGCACAGATCCTTGTCGGAACCGGTGCTGTGGCACTTCCAGACTTCCTTGCCGGTCTTCAGGTCATAAGCCACCATACGGCCGCGAGCCGCGAACTCGTCACCGCCGAAACCGGCGATCACCAGACCTTCGGCAACCATGGCAGGTCCGGAATGGGTTTCACCTTTTTCTGGATAGGCGTGCTTGGTGACCCAGATTTCCTTGCCCGTCGTTGCGTCCAGCGCGATCAGGAAACCGTCCAGCGTATGGAATACCACCTTGCCGTCGGCATAATTCAGGCCGCGGTTGATGGTGTCGCAACAGGCGCGTGGCACTGCGGATTCATCGCGGTCGGTTTTCTTGGTGTAATTCCAGACCTGCTTCGGATGATCAGGATCGCTCAAATCGAGCGCTTGCACGATGTTCGGCCAGGCGCTGACAAAGTACATCATGGTCTTGCCGTTGTGCTCGACCACGACCGGCTGACCTTCGTGACCGCGCAAAGTGCCGGTGGACTGGGACCATGCATATTGCAGCTTGCTGACGGTCTTGGTATTGATATCCTTCAGCTGACTGTGACGGTGCAATGCCAGATTCTGACCTGGCGCTGCCCACATATTGTGATCCTTGCTGCGCTTGATGATTTCCTCATTGGCTGAGGCCTGGCCGGCAATACCGACCATCGCCAGCGCACCCAGTGCTGCATATACCCCCCGCAGCATCAGTTGTTGCTTTCTCATACATCCTCCTTGTTCTGATTTTGAAACGATCGCTATTCCCCTTAATTGCCGAGGACGCACAGACACTATAGGGATGTCACGGTCAAGCAGAACGAGCGGATTTCCTGAATAGCGTTAGGAATAATTCCTATGTTGGTCGGGAATAAAATGAGAGAGGAAATGTGAAATTAGACGGTCGCCCGGAATATGCAACATGGCCATTATTTCGCGGCTCGGCGTTCATCCAGTTTCTTCGGTGCCCATTCCGAGGCCAGCAGCTTGCCGCGCGCTATCTGCTCGGCGCTCATTTTGGCAGCGAGCTGATCTCTTTCGACAATCGCGAACTCGTGATTCTGCGTGGCGGCAAGCTGATACCACTTGTAGGCTTGCACCGCATCCGCCGCCACCCCGACGCCATCGCGATACATTTTGGCCAGTTCGTACTGCGCCTTGAAATGCCCCTGCTCGGCCGACTGGCTGATCCAGTGAAAGCCCTGCTTGGGATTCTTTTCCAGGCCGCGGCCTTCCAGATAATTCTTGCCCAGTACCAGTTGAGCCTTGAAATGCCCCTGCTCGGCCGCCTTGCGGTACCAGCCGCTGGCGGCCTTGTCATCCTGCTTGACGCCGCGACCGATGGTCGTGACTCTCCCCAAGGCAAACTGCGACAACACATGACCCTTCTCGGCTGCCATGCGGAACCACTTGGCAGACTGCACATCGTCCCGCTCGACCCCCTGCCCCATGGCATACATGACGCCCAGGTTATAGGCAGAATCGACGTTACCCTGGCCGGCCGCCTTCCCGTACCATTTTGCCGCCTCTGCATAATCCTGACGCACGCCCTGACCTTCGTCATACATCATGCCAAGAATGTGCTGCGACTTTCCATCACCGCTCTCAGCCAGCGGCTTGAACTCCTTGAACGCCTTCGCGTAATCGCGTTGCACGAACGCCGCCTTGCCCTCTTCAAAGCCGGCATGTGCAGCGTTCGCCGCCATGATTCCCACCAGAATCAGTCCCCGGATGATATTCAAACGCATTTCTCTTTCCCCTCTGTGAATTAACCTTCAATGACGCCGTAGCGTATTGCCAGACGCACCAGCTCGATCGGGCCCGATATGCCCAGCTTCTGCTTGAGCAACGTCTGGTAGTTAGCCACGGTTTTCTGGCTGATCTTCAGTGTTTCGGATATGGTTTCGAGCGAATTTCCTTCCGCGAGCAGGCGGAACACCTCGAACTCGCGGCCGGACAATTTACGTACTGGGTCATCCTCGCCGGTCAGGCTCTGCAAGGCGATTTTCTGGGCGATCGACGGGCTGATCCAGGTCCGTCCCACCATCGCCTCGTGCACGGCGTTCAAGAGATCGCCGGCCACGCCCGATTTTGCGATATAGCCCTTGGCGCCGGCGCTCAGCGCCTGCGTGGCAAAGGCAGCATTCTCGTGCATGGAGAAGATGATGATCCTTGCCGCGGGATACCGCGCCAGTATTCTGCGCAAGGCCTCCAGCCCGCCCATGCCCGGCATCGACATGTCCATGACGACGACATCCGGCTTGCACTCCCCGTACATCTGATAGGCCTGCTCGCCGGTACTTGCCTCGGCCACGACCAGCACGCTGTTGTCCTGCTCCAGCAATCGACGCAGCCCGGAGCGGACCACGGCATGATCGTCCGCCAACATCACGCGATAAGGATTCGTCATAATGCCTCTTCTATCCTGATAGGTAGTCGTACTGAAATAGCGGTTCCCTTTTCCGGTGCAGTCGTCAGGCTGAAGACGCCGCCCAGACCCTCGACCCGTTCGCGCATGCCGGCCAGCCCGTAGCCGCCGAAACCATTGGGGTCGAATCCCTTGCCGTCGTCCTCGATGTCGATCACCAGCTCATCCT
>JAVEWT010000039.1:0-13899 GCA_034004425.1 Methylophilaceae bacterium | reverse complement strand
ATGACATGGCGGAAATGATCACCGAACGCCATCGACGACGACTTGAAGCTATGCAATCTGCTTACAAAAAACAGGCCGAAACCCTTGGGGCATCAAAGTGATGCCGAATCTGACAAAGTAGAATTAATCATTTCGATGTATTTACGAGAAGTGGGAGTGCCAGCAAAATATACTTCAGGTTGTTCCAGACACAACCTACCTTCTGATGATCGTGAACCGATTGTCTTCAGGCTCTGCACACATCACCTTGTGCAGGGCCTTTTCTTTGTGCGAACACCGTCAGCGCACTTCTGTGAGCGGAATTCCCGCCGTAAATTCATCACGATGAACGAAGCGTAACTCCATGATATTGGCAGGTTTCTGATAGGAGCCGCTGTTAATTTGAGATGGTCACAAAGCCGTGTAACTATCGTCAAGAGGGGGCGTGTTTTTAAAGATAAAAAGTAGTCGTCGGGCTAGTTCCTAATGACTATTACTCCTACCGTCTTTTATCTTAAACAAACTGGCAAATGGCGGATTTTCCTCTGGACGCCGAATTCTTAATCTCTCTGCCACGGAAAACCGGACTGAGAGATAAAACATGGCAACGAGAAAAGCGCAGCAAATGTCCGTGCTGATGATGAGTACGTTGGCGTTTACCGTCTGCTTCATGGTGTGGATGATTTTTGCGGTGATCGGCATTCCGATCAAGGAACAACTCGGACTCAACGAAACACAGTTTGGCATTCTGGCCGCCATGCCGGTATTGACCGGGTCGCTGGTCCGCTTGCCATTGGGTATGATGACCGACAAGTTCGGAGGTCGGCCGGTTTTTTTCGGCATTATGTTGAGCACCGTTCTGCCGATCTACCTGATTGGCGAGGCCACCGAATACTGGCAGTTGCTGGTCGCCGGCCTGTTCGTCGGCATCGCCGGTGGGTCCTTCTCGGTCGGAATCGCCTACTGCGCGCGCTGGTTCGAGAAGCAGAACCAAGGTTTCGCTATGGGCGTGTTCGGTGCCGGCAACGCCGGCGCAGCGCTGACAAAGTTACTTGCCCCGTCGATTGTCGTCGCCTACGGCTGGACCATGGTGCCGACGGTTTTTGCGGTGATGATGTTGATTACTGCGTTGGCCTTTTTCGTGTTCACCTACAGCGATCCGGCGCACCGGGTAAGTTCGACGGTGACCGTCGCGCAGCAGTTGCGCGCCTTGAAGGATCCGAACGTCTGGAAAATCTGCCAGTACTACTCGATTGTCTTCGGCGGCTATGTTGCGTTGGCACTGTGGATGACCAAGTACTACGTCCAGGAATATGGCTTCGACCTCAAGAGTGCGGCCTTCCTGGCAGCTTGTTTCTCCCTGCCCGGCGGCGTGCTGCGCGCGCTTGGTGGCTGGTTTTCGGACAAGTTCGGCGCCCACAAGGTGACTTGGTGGGTGCTATGGGTGTGCTGGATCTGCCTGTTCATCTTGTCCTACCCGCAGACCGAGTTTACCGTGAAGACGGTCAGCGGCCCGCAGGCCTACGAAATCCGTCTCAACGAATACGTGTTTACCGCGCTGTTGTTCGTCGTCGGTGTCGCCATGGCGGTCGGCAAGGCTTCAGTGTTCAAGTACATCTCTGACGACTACCCGAAGAATATCGGTGTTATTTCCGGCATTGTCGGTTTGGCTGGCGGTCTGGGCGGGTTCCTGCTGCCAATTATGTTCGGCGTCCTGGTTGATCTGACTGGCGTGCGTTCCTCCTGTTTCATGTTGCTGTACGGCGTCGTCTGGGTCTCGCTGATCTGGATGTACTGGACCGAAGTGCGTGATTCCGATTTCGTCCGCGGCCGCCCTGCGCGCGTCGGTACCGAAAACCTTGAATGATCAGAACGGAGAGTTGTAATGAGCAAGCAAAAATCCACCAGCCCTCAGGTTACCAGTTCGGTCGACATTGCCGACTGGCGACCCGAGGATGAAAAATTTTGGCAGATCACCGGTCGCCGCATCGCCAACCGCAACCTGTGGATCTCGATTCCCAGCCTGCTCTGCGGCTTCGCCATCTGGTTGATGTGGGGAATCATTACGGTGCAGATGGCCAATGCCGGCTTTCCGTTCTCGCCGGACGAGCTATTCACCATTGCCGCTATTTCCGGCCTGTCCGGCGCCACCTTGCGCATTCCCGCCTCCTTCTTTATCCGTATCTGCGGTGGCCGCAACACCGTCTGGCTGACCACCGCGCTGTTGATGATTCCGGCCATCGGCACCGGTCTGGCACTGCAGGACAAGAGTACGCCGCTGTGGATCTTCCAGTTGATGGCGCTGCTGTCCGGGATCGGAGGCGGCAACTTCGCCTGCTCGATGTCCAATATCAGCACCTTTTTCCCCAAGCGTCAGCAGGGAACGGCGCTCGGGCTCAACGCCGGTCTTGGCAATTTCGGCGTGACCACCATGCAGTTGCTGATTCCGGCGGTGATGACCGTCGGCCTGTTCGGCGCGCTGGGCGGAGACCCGATTCCGCTGGTCAAGGATTCGGCGACACTGATCGGCAAGATCGTCGCCGGTACGCCGACCTGGATCCAGAACGCCGGTTTCGTCTGGTTGCTGTTGCTGGTGCCACTGGCCGTCGTCGGTTGGTTCGGCATGAACAACCTGCTCACCGTTTCGCCGGCAATCGGCTCGACCACCGCTGCGCTCGGCCGGGTCGTCTTCTTCTACGGCTTGGCGCTGGTGGTCTCTGGTCTTGGTCTCTACTTCTACCTGCCGGCACCGAGCGGCCTTGGCCTGCTCAACATGTGGGCGGTGGTGGTCCTGGTCATCGTCGCCACGCTGTTCTCCATGAAGGCGCTGGCCACCGGCGAGATGAAGGCCAACCTGGGCAAGCAGTTCGCCATTTTCGGCAACAAGCACACTTGGTCGATGACCGCCCTCTATGTCGTCACCTTCGGCTCCTTCATCGGCTTCTCGATGGCCCTGCCGCTATCGATCACGGTCATCTTCGGCAACACCCATGTCTTCGACCCGGCGACCCAGGCCTGGGGCCATGCGCGTAACCCGAACGCACCGTCGGCGCTGATGTACGCCTGGATCGGCCCCTTCGTCGGTGCGCTGATCCGTCCGCTCGGTGGCTGGATTTCCGACAAGCTCGGCGGTTCCATCGTCACCCAGGTGATCTCGCTGGTGCTCGTCGCCGCCTCAGCCGCCACCGGCTACGTCATGCACCTGGCCTACCAGTCGGCGACGCCGGAAGACTACTTCTTCCTGTTCATGGGTCTGTTCATCGTTCTTTTCGCCGCCTCTGGCATCGGCAACGGCTCGACCTTTCGTACCGTCGGCTTCGTCTTCGACCAAGACCAGCGTGGGCCGGTGCTCGGCTGGACTTCGGCGGTCGGTGCCTACGGTTCCTTCATCGCGCCGGTTGTCATCGGCGGCCAAATCAAGGCGGGCACTCCGGAAAACGCGATGTACGGCTTTGCCATCTTCTACGCCATCTGCGTCGTCATCAACTGGTGGTTCTACCTGCGCAAGAACGCCTACATCCACAACCCTTGAGCCGTTTCATCACCATCACCGCATTCTGCAATCAATCCCGCGGCCTGGGGCAGGTCGCCAAACGAGGAGCACAACATGAGTCATTTTCTTGACCGCCTGAAATTTCTGAGCAAGGTCCAGAGCACCTTCGCCAAGGGCCACGGCGTCGTCACCAACGAGGATCGCCAATGGGAGGATGCCTATCGCAACCGCTGGCGGCACGACAAGGTCGTCCGCTCGACCCATGGCGTCAATTGCACGGGCGGTTGCTCGTGGAAGATCTTCGTCAAGAATGGCCTGGTTGCCTTCGAAATGCAGCAGACCGATTACCCGCGCACCCGCGAGGACCTGCCCAACCACGAACCGCGTGGCTGTCAGCGCGGCGCCTCGTTCTCTTGGTACCTTTACTCGCCGCACCGGATCAAGCATCCGATGATCCGTGGTCGCTTGCTTGACCTGTACCGGGCCGAACGGGCCAAGGGTTTTGATCCGGTCGAAGCCTGGGAAGCGATCCAGAACGACCCGCAGAAGCGTATCAAGTATGTCGGCGTGCGCGGCCTGGGCGGCTTTGTCCGTGCCGGCTGGGAGGAAATGAAGGAGATCATCGCCGCCGCCAACATCTACACGATCAAGAAATGGGGCCCGGACCGCATCTACGGGTTCTCGCCGATTCCGGCGATGTCGATGATTTCCTATGCCGCCGGCTCGCGTTATCTGTCGCTGATCGGCGGTGCCTGCGGTTCGTTCTACGACTGGTACTGCGATCTGCCGGCCGCCTCGCCGCAGACCTGGGGCGAGCAGACCGACGTGCCGGAAGCCGCCGACTGGTACAACTCGACCTACTTGATCATCACTGGCGCCAACCTGCCGATGACGCGCACGCCGGATGCCCACTTCGCCACCGAAGTCCGTTACAAGGGTGCCAAGATCGTCTCGATGGCGCCGGACTACGCCGAGTACGTGAAGTTCGCCGACCTGTGGATGCCGGTTCGCCAGGGCACCGATACGGCGGCTTTCCTGGCCATGGGCCATGTCGCGCTCAAGGAATACTTCATCGACCGCCAGGACGACTATTTCCTGGAATACGCCCGCAAGTACACCGACATGCCGATGCAGGTAATGCTGCGCCGGCATGGCGAAAACTGGGTATCCGACCGCAACCTGCGTGCCTCCGACTTTGTCGATAACCTCGGCGAAGCTAACAATCCTGAGTGGAAAACTGTGGTCTTCGACAGCAAGCGCCAGACCTACGTGGTACCCAACGGTTCTATCGGTTTCCGCTGGGGCGAGGACGGTAAGTGGAACTTGCTTGAACAGGCGGCCGGTGGTGAGATTGAAGCCGAACTCAGCTGTATCGAGCGACGCAACGGTGTAGTCAGTGTTGGCTTCCCTCATTTTGAAAATGGCGAATCGACGTTGATACAGCGTAACGTACCGGCCCGTGTTATCAAGCTGGCGAATGGCGAGGAAGCTATGGTGACCAGCGTATTCGACCTGCAGATTGCCCAGTACGGAATCGATCGAGGGCTAGGAGGTGGCAACGTCGCCAAATCCTACGACGATGCAAATGTCGCCTACACCCCGGCCTGGGCGGCCAAAGTGACCGGCGTCAAGGCCGCCGACATTGAGCGTACCGGTCGCGAATTTGCCGAAAACGCGTCGAAGACCCGTGGTAAATCGATGGTCATCATGGGCGCGGCGATCAACCACTGGTACCACAACGACATGACCTACCGGTCGATCATGAATCTGCTGCACATGTGCGGTTGCGTCGGCCAGACCGGCGGCGGTTGGGCGCATTACGTTGGACAGGAAAAACTGCGGCCGCAGGCTGGATGGGCACCGATTGCCTTCGCCACCGACTGGCAACGACCGCCGCGGCATCAGAATTCGACCTCGTACTGGTATTTCCACACCGACCAGTGGCGTTACGAAACGGTCGATGCCGACGCCTTGCTGTCGCCGGCAGGCAAGAACAAGTACAAGGGTTACACGCTCGCCGACTACAACGTCGACGCGGTGCGCATGGGCTGGTTGCCGGGGGCACCACATTTCAACCGCAATCCGCTCGACCTCGTCACTGAAGCCGAGAAGAAGGGTGCGACCGACGAGGCCGGCATCGCCAAACATGTGGTCGAAGAACTCAAGAGCGGCAAGCTCGACGTTGCCTTCGCCGACCCGGACAATCCGGTCAACTGGCCGCGCAACCTGTTCGTCTGGCGCGCCAACCTGATCGGTACTTCGGCCAAGGGCCACGAGTACTTCCTCAAGCACCTGCTCGGCGCCCAGAACGGCGTGATGCAGGAGGGCACCCACGGCGCTGCCTGCAGCCAGGTCAATTACCTGGAAGACGGCCCGGTCGGCAAGCTGGACCTGATGGTGGACATCAATTTCCGCCTCAACTCCACCGGTGCCTACTCCGACATCATCCTGCCGACGGCCACTTGGTACGAGAAGAATGATCTCAACACCACCGACATGCACCCCTTCATCCATCCGCTGGGCGAAGCTGTGACGCCGGGCTGGGAATCGAAGTCGGACTGGCAGATCTTCAAGGCGATTGCCGAGACCTTCTCCACACTCGCCGAAAAGCATCTGGGCAAGAAGCGCGACTTGGTTGCCTTGCCGATGCAGCACGATTCCCCGATGGAGCTGGCGCAGCCCTTCGGCCAGGTCAAGAACTGGAAGCGCGGCGAGTGCGAGCCGATCCCTGGCAAAACCATGGCCGCGCTGCGCCTGGTCGAGCGCAACTACGGACAGACCTACAACAAGTACATCGCGCTCGGCCCCTTGATGACTAAGCTCGGCAACAACGTCAAGGGCATCGACTGGAACACCGAGCAGGAATACAAGGAACTCGCTGTCCTCAACAAGACCGTCCAGGTCGATGGGGTATCGAAGGGCATGCCGTCGCTTGAAGAGGACATCTACGTCTGCGACTCGGTGATGCGCATGGCCCCGGAAACCAACGGCGAGGTTGCACACAAGTCGTGGTCGGCGCTGTCGAAGAAAACCGGCCTCGATCACCATCATCTGTACGCCGGTCGCCACGAGGACAAGATCACCTTCCGCGACATCGTCGCCCAGCCGCGCAAGATCATCACCGCGCCGACCTGGTCCGGGATCGAGTCGGAAACGGTGTCCTATACCGCTGGCTACACCAACATTCACGAGCACATCCCGTTCCGCACGCTGACTGGTCGCGCCCACTTCTACCAGGATCACGAGTGGTTCCTCGACTTCGGCGAAGGTTTCTGCGTATTCAAGCCGCCGGTCGACCTGAAGGCCCATGAAACCGTCCCCGACAGTGTGCGCCGCAAGCCGCACCTGACGCTGTCGTGGATCACGCCGCACTCGAAGTGGGGCATCCACTCCAGCTATCAGGATAACCTGCGCATGCTGACGCTGTTCCGCGGCGGTCCCTACATCTGGATCGCCGAGGACGACGCCAAGCAGATCGGCCTGGCCGACAACGACTGGGTCGAAGCAATCAACGCCAACGGCGCGACGATGGCCCGGGCGGTGGTGTCGCAGCGCGTCCCGCGCGGCATGGCGCTGATGTACCACGCCCAGGAGAAGAATGTGAACGTGCCGGGTTCGCCGTCGTCCGGCAAGCGTGGCGGCATCCTCAACTCGGTCACCCGCGTCGTCGTCAAGCCGACCAACATGGTCGGCGGCTACGCCCAGCTCGCCTATGGCTTCAACTACTACGGCACGGTCGGCTGCAACCGCGACGAGCAGGTGGTGCTTCATAAGGTCGAGGACCGCGATATCGACTGGCTGGAACGTCCGCTGACCCCGGAACGCGAAGCCCAGCGCAATCCGGTCGGTGTCGGCAGCAAGTAATCGCGAACGCAATCTAGGAGATCAACATGAAAATTCGCGCACAATTCGCGATGGTATTCAACCTCGACAAGTGCATCGGCTGCCATACCTGCTCGGTGACCTGCAAGAACGTCTGGTCCAACCGCAAGGGCATCGAATACGCCTGGTTCAACAACGTCGAATCCAAGCCCGGCATCGGCTACCCGAAGAACTGGGAAAACCAGGAGAAATGGCAGGGCGGCTGGACCAAGCTCAACGGCAAGCTTGAACTCAAGGCCGGCGGCAAGTTGAAGAAGATCGTCCAGATCTTCGCCAACCCCAACATGCCCGAGATCGACGATTACTACGAGCCTTTCACCTACGACTACGCCCGCCTGCAGAACGCGCCGCTATCGGAAGCCGCGCCGACGGCCCGGCCGGTGTCGCAGATCACCGGCGAGAAGATGGACAAGATCACCTGGGGGCCCAATTGGGAAGACGACCTCGCCGGTGAATTCGAGAAGCGCTCGAAGGACAGCAATTTCTCGAACATGGAAAAGGAGATGTACAAGCAGTTCGAGAACACCTTCCACCTCTACCTGCCGCGCATCTGCAATCATTGCATCAACCCGGCCTGCGTCGCCTCGTGCCCGTCCGGGGCGATGTACAAGCGGGAGGAGGACGGCATCGTCGTCGCCGACCAGGATCGTTGCCGCGGCTGGCGCATGTGCATCTCGGGCTGCCCGTACAAGAAGGTCTTCTTCAACTGGGAATCGTCGAAGGCCGAGAAGTGCATCGGCTGCTACCCACGCATCGAATCGGGTCTGCCAACTGTGTGCTCGGAGTCCTGCGTCGGTCGCATCCGCTACAACGGCATCATCCTCTACGACGCCGACAAACTCCTCGACGCCGCCAGTACCGACAACGAGCAGGATCTGTACAAGGCCCACCTCGACCTGTTCGTCGATCCGAATGACCCGAAGATCATCGAGCAGGCGCTGGCCGACGGCGTGCCGCAGTCGTGGATTGATGCCGCACAGAAGTCGCCGATCTACAAGATGGCCGTCGAATGGAAGATCGCCTTTCCGCTGCATCCGGAATTCCGCACGCTGCCGATGATCTGGTACGTGCCGCCGCTGTCTCCGGTGCAGTCGCAGATCGACCAGAAGAACCTGCCGACCGAAGCCGATGGCGTCATTCCCAAGGCCTCGGCGATGCGCCTGCCGGTCAAGTATCTGGCCAACCTGCTGACCGCCGGCAAGGAGGAATATATCGTCTCGGCACTCAACCGCCTGATCGCCATGCGTTCCTACATGCGTTCGGTCAATGTCGAAGGCACGCCGGACATCCGCCCGCTGACTGCCGCCGGCATTGACGAAGAGACGGCAAAGTCCATGTACCGCTATCTGGCGATTGCCAATTACGAGGACCGTTTCGTCATTCCGACCTCGCACCAAGAAATCTCGCTAGACGATTACCACGGCTTCCAGGGGCAGAACGGCTTCAGCTTCGGCAACGACTCGGCCAACGGCCAGTCACCCTTTGCGCTCTTCCCGGAACGCCGGACCGAGAGCATGGAACCCCGAGAACCGGCGCCGCTGGCCGCCAAGAAGAAGTGAGGAGATGGACATGCTGATTTTCAAACTGCTTTCGGCACTGCTCGATTACCCGGATGATGCCTTATTTGCTGAACTGCGCCGCGAAGTCGCGCAGGCCGGCAGCGCGCTGACCCTGGTCGAGAATCTCGACGAACAGGGGCTGCTCAGCGTCGAGAACCACCTCGGCGTCGCCTACGTCATCGACTACCTGCTCGACAACGAGGCGACCGTGGTTCAGGCCAATTACGTGCAGACCTTCGACCTGACACCGGAACACAGCCTGCATCTGACCCACCACATCTTCGGCGAAGAGAAGACGCGCGGCCCGGCACTGATCGATCTGACCGAGTACCTGAAGAGCTACGGCTACCAGCACGACGAGAAGGAGTTGCCGGACTTCCTGCCGTTGATGCTCGAGTTCGTCTCCGAGTTGGCAGTCGACGAAGCCCGCGTTTTCCTGGGGGACGCCAGCAAGGTGCTCGGCGTGATTGCCGACAACCTAGACAAGGCGGCCAGCCCGTATGCCCGTCTGATCGGCGTCGTGAACCAATTCGGCTCGCTGGTGAAACTGGCGGCCTGAGGAGAGCAACATGAATCTTTCGAAATTCGTTTTTGCGGTCTATCCGTACATCGTGCTGACCGTCTTCGTCATCGGCTGCTGGATCCGTTACGACCGGGAGCAATACACCTGGAAGACAGACTCGACGCAGTTGCTGTCGAAGGGCGGCATGGTCTTCGCCAGCAATTTCTTCCATATCGGCATTCTGGCCATCTTCGCCGGGCATTTCGCCGGCCTGGTATTGCCGCACGGCCTATGGCTGGCGCTCGGCGTCTCCGACATGCAGCACCAGTGGCTGGCGATCATTGCCGGTACGGTGTTCGGCGGCATGATGCTGCTCGGCGGCCTGGCGTTGTGGTTCCGTCGTCTGACCAATGCCCGCGTGCGGGCAGCGGGGCGCGGTTCGGACATGTTCGTCCTGAGCTGGCTGATGCTGACGCTGTTGCTCGGCCTGGCGACCATTCCCGTCTCCATCGGTCATGCCAACCACGGCAACCCGGAAGTCATGCTGGCGCTGGCCAACTGGGTGCAGAGCATCCTGACGCTGAACCCGCAACCGGAATTGCTGGATAATGTGGATTCGGTTTTCAAGACCCATCTGTTCTTCGGCATGACCGTCTTTCTGGTCTTCCCCTTCACCCGCCTGGTGCATGTCCTGACGGCACCGGTGAACTACCTCGGGCGGGCTTACCAGATCGTGCGGGCCAAACGTCGGGCCTGATTCATCACCAACACGGGGACGTGCAGCGACATGCCTGACAGCCAGCAAAAGCTCGCCAACAAGATCATCGGTATCCTGACCGTGTTCTTCCTGGTGGCCTTGCTGGCTGTCGGCATGACGCTGTTGATTTCCTGGAAACTCGAAGGTGGTGCGGCGGCAATCAATGATGCAGGTAGTTTGCGCATGCGCTCCTACCGTATTGGCACCATACTGCAGTATCCAAATACTATGCCGGATCAGAAAGCTGCTCTAGCGACGGAAATCCGGGAGTTCGAACATATCCTAGCCGACTTGCGTAGCGGTGATCCTCTACGCCCATTAGCTCCACCGCGTGATAACAAAATTAGCCAACAGTTGGAACGGGTTGAGGAAAATTGGCGTGAACGAATTCTACCCATGCTTAGTAATTTTGTTCAGGCAAAAGACGGAAATACCAATAGTTACTCATCGGAACGCTACCAATTATCGATAAGTGAATTTGTTGAACAAATTGACAGCCTTGTTTTGGCGATGGAGCGCAATTACGCGTTTAATACCAATTTGCTGCGGACGCTGCAGATCGGATTGGTTTTTCTGGCAATTCTGGGAACTTTGATTCTGATTCGATTTTTCTTCATTCAAGTCATCCGGCCCGTTGATCTGTTGCATGTTGGTATCAAGCGCATGCTCAACGCTGATTTCAGCGTACGACTTCCGCTCCAATCGCGGGATGAATTTGGTGCTCTTGCCTCGGGTTTCAACCAGATGGTTCAGCATTTGCAAGATCTATACTCAACTTTAGAAGACCGTGTGAACATTAAGACCCAGACTCTTGCCGAGCGCAACCAAGAACTTGGTGTTTTATACGAAACGACGGCTTTCTTAAATGAGCCGAGAGGGCTTCAGGATATCTGTCATGGTTTTCGTAGGCGCATACTAGCTGCTATGGAAGCTGATGCGTGCATGATCCGTTTGCTTAGTAGCGATGGCAATTTTATGGAAGCAATTTCCCATCAGGGACTGTCATCGGGATTTGTTGCAGAAGAAAGCAGCTTAGGCGTTGGAGAATGTTTATGTGGCGATGTTTTAATTTCCGGCAATTCTGTACAAGTTGACACTGTTTGTCCCCCAAACGTGATGTGTCGGAAAACCTGCTCACGCGAGGGTTTTCGCACTATCAGCGCATTTCCTATCGTTTGTCAGAAGAATATTATCGGTGTATTCAATATTTATTTTTATAAGGAAAGGTTATTTTCCCCCCAAGAAATGGCTTTGCTAGATACACTAGGTAAGCATCTCGGAGTGGCCGTTGAGAATCTTCGTCTTCGTAGTCGGGAAAAAGAGGCGGCAGTTTATGAAGAGCGTAACCTGCTTGCACAAGAATTACATGATTCAATTGCCCAAGGATTGGCTTATCTCAACATCCAAACACAGTTATTGCAGGACTCCCTCCGTCGAGAAGAAAATGCTGAGGCACAGGAGGTTGCTCAGCGTATTAGTAATGGAGTGCAGGAAAGCTACGACGATGTACGCGAACTTTTGGTGCATTTTCGTACCCGGGCCAATAATGCAGATCTCGAAACAGCATTAATGACAGTTCTGGAACGCTTTGAAGTGCAGAGCGGTATTGCTGTAAATTTTAAGCGTCAGGTCGGATTATTGCATATGGCAGAGGATGAAGGCATCCAGATTATACACATCGTCCAAGAAGCGCTATCTAACGTAAGGAAGCACGCTAGTGCACAGCACGTCAATGTCCGTTTCGAGCATGAAGGTGTCCGCATACGAATTGTCATCGAAGACGATGGGATTGGTTTTGATCCGCTCATTTCTTATGCTGCAGAACACGTGGGTCTAAATATAATGTGCGAACGTGCAGCACGAATTGGTGCCGAACTGCGAATTCTATCGAAAAAAGGTGAGGGGACAAAAGTCACTCTGTTACTGCGGAATTACTCTATCCTAGGAGCGCAAGGTGAATAAACTTTCACTACTTATCATCGACGATCACACCCTTTTTCGAAGCGGCATCATTGCACTACTCCGGCGCTACGAGGAGTTTGTACTAGTAGGGGAGACTGGTGATCCTATGGCCGGAGTTAAGCTTGCGAGGACATTTGATCCAGATGTTATTCTGCTCGACCTTCATATGCCGAACATTTCTGGGGTAGATGTTTTGAAAGTTTTTGCTGCGGAGAAAATTAGGGCTCAGGTTTTGATGCTAACCGTATCGGAAGATGGCGACGATGTGATTAATGCACTATGTGCTGGAGCTAGAGGTTATTTACTGAAAAACATCAATACAGAATCTCTGGTTGCCGCTATTCGTCAGGCGGCTAAGGGTAAAACCGTAGTCTGTCCAGAAATGGCGAGCAAACTTGTCGAGGGCGTGCGCAATCCACAGCGTAAGGTGATTAGCGATTGTGAAAATCCGTTGTCGCCGCGCGAGCGTGAAATCCTCACTCATATAGCCCGCGGCGACAGCAACAAGGAAATTGCGCAGTTGCTGAATTTGGCCGACAGTACCGTCAAGATTCACGTGCAGAACATTTTCAAGAAACTGAACATCACCAGCAGAGTGCAGGCGGCGGTATACGCCATCGACCACGGTTTTCGCTAAGTCCGCGATGCGCCGAACGATCTACATGCCACGCTACCCGGAGTGCTGGAGCAGTTGCGGCGCATGTGCCAACGGGCGCGTGTTCATTCTCGAAATCCTGGTCAAACCGGGTGACCGGGTAGCGGTCAACGAAAACGTACTGGTCGTTGAAACCGGCAAGGTCGCGCTCGACATTCCTTCGCCCTACGAGGGGACGGTCGTGGAAATTTTCGTTACGCCCGGCGACGACCTGAGCGAGCGCATGCCGCTGCTGACCATGCAAACAGAGGAGTGAGCTTGGACGATCTGCTGCAATCTCTGACCCGTTTCGAACGGCGTTTCTTTCCTCGCTACCGCGAACATTTCCGCCGTTTGGTCGAAAAAGGCCAGCATCCGCGTATGCTCTTCATTGGCTGCTCCGATTCGCGTGTGGTGCCATATCTGCTGACTGGTGCAGGGCCGGGCGAGCTGTTTGTGGTGCGCAATGTTGGCAACCTAGTGCCAATCTGGAGTGACGAGCATGTCGGTCATGGTACGGCTGCGGCAGTCGAGTACGCGGTGGCCGTGCTCGGTGTGCGCGACATTGTCGTCTGCGGGCACAGCCATTGCGGCGCTATCCGAGCACTCTACGACGATCACGACACCTCCCTGCCCAATCTCAATGCTTGGCTCGAGTTCGCTCGACCGGCCGTACTGCCGGTAAGCGTCAGCGAGGAAGCGTTACGACGCACCGAACAACGTTCAGTAGTTCTGCAACTCGAGCGCTTGCTCGTATATCCCATGGTCCGCCAGGGTGTCGAAACCGGTCGCTTGTTCCTGCATGGCTGGCACTACCTGATCGAGGCTGGCAAGGTGCTGGTGCTCGATGTCGAACGCGGCAGCTTCATCGAGGCGGATGCCGTGATGGGTGTGCAGCCAGTGCAAGATTGCACAGCTTTTCAATTGCAGTGAGCAACCTGACCAGCGGCTACAGGTGGTGCTCCGCATTTTCGTCTATTACCTTTGGATTACCAACGATGCTGGATTGACCCTGTAGAAGCGGTTTTCTAACCTAAGACTACGAGCAGACAAAGCCACCAATCGGCGGAGGATTCAGGATCGCCGAAAAGAATCAATTGCCATGTCGCAATAGCTGAACGAGGAGTTAAA
>JAVEWT010000189.1:0-3017 GCA_034004425.1 Methylophilaceae bacterium | reverse complement strand
CTGGTCGGCAAGTACATCAATATCGCCAGCCGTACGGCCGGCTTCATCAGCAAGCGTTTCGACGGCAAGTTGAATCCGACCGGCAACAATCCGGTCGTTGCCGAGATGCAGTCACAGGCTGCGGCCATTGCCGAAAGTTACGAGCAGCGCGATTACGGTCGTGCCTTGCGTGAGATCATGCGTCTGGCCGACGTCGCCAACGGCTTCGTGGCGGAAAAGGCGCCGTGGGTCATGGCCAAGGACGACGCTCAAAGCGAGGCCTTGCAGCAGGTCTGCTCCGATGCGCTGGAAATGTTCCGTTTGCTGACCCTGTATCTGAAGCCGATATTGCCGAAGCTCGCCGAGCAGATCGAAGCCTTCCTCAATGTACTCCCGCTGGATTGGCCGGCTGTGAATTCCAGCTTGCCGGCCGGCCATGCCATCAAATCCTATGAACACTTGATTACCCGTATAGACCCTAAACAGATCGAAGCCATGACAGAAGCCAATAAGGAAACCATGCAAGCAACAACAACACCTGCTGCTCCGGTAGCCAGCGCCCCGGCGGCAGAAGAAGCCAGTTATATCAGTATTGATGATTTCACCAAGGTCGATTTGCGTATCGCCAGAATCGTCGACGCCAACCACGTCGAAGGCGCGGAGAAGCTGCTGCAGCTGACGCTGGATATCGGCGAGGAAAAAACGCGTAACGTCTTCGCCGGTATCAAGTCGGCATATGATCCCGAAACCTTGAAAGGTCGCTTGACGGTGATGGTTGCCAATCTGGCACCGCGCAAGATGAAGTTCGGCTTGAGCGAGGGCATGGTGCTGGCGGCCAGTGACGAGCGCGGCGGACCCTTCATTCTGTCGCCGGACAGCGGCGCACAGCCGGGCATGCGCGTGAAGTAAGCTTGCAATAAAAAGCGCGTATAAATAAAAAGCCCCGGAAATCCGGGGCTTTTTATTTGTTGCTGAAGCGGGGCTATTTCTTGGCTGGGGCGGCGGCGGTCTTCTTCGCGGCGCCTACAGTCAGTTCGTCGCGCATCTTGTCGATGCTGGCTTTGCCCAGACCCTTGACGTTCTCCAGTTCGTCGACTGATTTGAAATTGCCATGCTTCTTGCGATATTCGACGATGGCTTCAGCCTTCTTCGGCCCGATACCGTTCACCGACTCGAGTTGCGCGGCGGTAGCGGTGTTGATGTCGACGGCAGCAAAGGCAGGGTGGGTGGAAAATGCGATGACACTTGCAAGGATAAGCAGAAGTTTTTTCATTGTTATTCCCCTGTAAAAGTGAATATGGCCGCGAGGCCGTGGACAATTGCGTTGCAAGTAATTGAACTGCAACGCAATCGCAAGTTACAAGGGGTGCGCTGGGACCTGCAAGAGCGGGGGCGCATCGAGGGAATGCGCCCCGCACATTATTAGAAGATTTCCCGAGTTTCCAGGAACTGGATATCCGGGTAACGCTCCTGCGCCATTTGCAGATTGACGCGGTTGGGTGCCAGATAGACGTAATCGTCGGCACCGTCGAGCGCGACATTGAAACCGTACTTGTCGGCGATCGATTTCAGGTCGGCTTCCGAACCGCGCAGCCAGCGCGCGGTCGAGCAGTCGACGTTCTCAAAGACGATGTCGACGCCGTATTCATGCTCCAGCCGGTGCGCCACCACGTCAAACTGCAGCGTGCCGACCGCGCCCAGGATCAGGTCGTTGCTCAGCATGGGGCGGAACACCTGGGTCGCGCCTTCCTCCGCCAGTTGTTTCAAGCCTAGCTGCAACTGCTTCATCTTCAAAGGGTTCTTGATGCGCGCGCGGCGGAAATATTCCGGCGCGAATGACGGGATGCCAATGAATTTCAGCGCCTCGCCTTCGGAGAACGTATCGCCGAGTTTAATGGTGCCGTGGTTGGGGATGCCGATGATGTCGCCGGAATAGGCTTCATCCATGGTCGTGCGGTCCTGCGCCATGAAGGTGATGGCGTTGTTGACCGCCAGCAGCTTGCCGGTGGAGATCTGCTTGATTTTCATGCCGCGTTCGAAACGGCCCGAGCACACCCGCAGGAAGGCGATACGGTCGCGGTGCTTGGGATCCATGTTGGCCTGGATCTTGAACACGAATCCGGAGAACTTGGCTTCGTCCGGTGCCACCGGGCGCGACGCGGTCTGGCGCGGCAGCGGTGCCGGCGAGAGGTCGACCACGGCATCGAGCAGGGATTGCACGCCGAAGTTGTTGATGGCGGAGCCGAAATAGACCGGCGTCTGCTTGCCGGAAAGGTAGGTGTCCTTGTCGAAACTGTGTGAGGCGCCGCGCACCAGTTCGACATCGATGCGCAGTTCTTCGGCCTGGTGGCCGATCAGTTCGTCCAGACGCGGGTTGTCCAGTCCCTGGATCATCTCCGCCGTGCCTTTCTCGGCGTTGCGGTCGAAGAAGGCGATGGTATCGGTATAGAGGTTGTAGACGCCGCGGAAGGTCTTGCCCATGCCGATCGGCCAGGTCATTGGCGCGCACTGCATGCCGAGTACCGATTCGATCTCGTCCAGCAACTCGATGGGCGCGCGCGATTCGCGGTCCAACTTGTTGATGAAGGTCAGGATGGGTGTATCGCGCATGCGGCAGACGTTGAGCAGCTTGATGGTCTGCGCCTCGACACCGTTGACCGAGTCGATGACCATGACGGCGGAATCGACTGCTGTCAGGGTTCTATAAGTGTCTTCCGAAAAATCGTCGTGGCCCGGCGTGTCGAGCAGGTTGATCATGTGCTCGCGATAAGGGAACTGCATGACCGAGGAGGTCACCGAGATGCCGCGCTGCTTTTCCAGTTCCATCCAGTCCGAAGTGGCATGACGTGCTGCCTTGCGGCCACGCACTTCACCGGCGACCTGGATCGCGCCGCCGAACCACAACAGTTTTTCGGTGAGCGTGGTTTTACCGGCATCCGGGTGGGAGATGATGGCAAAGGTGCGGCGACGTTGGATTTCTTCCTGCAAGGTGCTCATGGGGCTGGCTAAAGACGAAAAGGCGCTATTTTACGCGATAC
>JAVEWT010000188.1:0-3030 GCA_034004425.1 Methylophilaceae bacterium | reverse complement strand
TGGAAAATCTGGGCGTGGAATACCGTATCGTCGAGGCCGACACCTATTCCATCGTCAAGGAGAAGATTCCCGAGGGCAAGACCACCTGTTCGCTCTGCTCGCGCCTGCGCCGCGGCATCATCTACCGCACGGCGCAGGAACTGGGCGCCAACAAGATCGCGCTCGGCCATCACCGTGACGACATCGTGCAGACCCTGTTCCTCAACATGTTCTTCGGGGCAAAGCTGAAGGGTATGCCGCCCAAGCTGGCGACCAACCGCGGCGAGTTCATGGTGATCCGGCCGCTGGCTTATTGCGCGGAGAAGGACATCGCGAGTTATGCGCGCGGCATGCAGTTCCCCATCATCCCGTGCGACCTTTGCGGTTCGCAGGAAAACCTGCAGCGGCAGAAGGTGAAGGAGATGCTGAACGCCTGGGAGTTGGAACAGCCGGGGCGCATCAACAATATCTTCCGCGCCATGGCCAATGTGGAGCCGTCACACCTGTGCGATACCGATCTGTATGACTTCAGGAATCTCAGCACCGCGCAACCGGAAGACGAGGACCCGCTGTTCGGTGATATCGCGCAGGAACCGGCACTGACGCTGGCGAGCGCCAACGAGAACCGCATCGAGTTCGTGCGCAAGCCGGCAATGGCCGGATAAACCGGCCGGGACGGCTTCATTCGCCTTCATTCCGGCGGACTATTTCTGCTCAAGCGCCATTTCTTGGCACTTTATTTCTTAACATAGGTTCCGACAACGCTGCCAAAGCGGTCGGCAACCTGCTTCTGCTGATTCAGCTGATCGAGCTTGCCGCTCATCGCCGTATCCAGCAGTTGCAGACGGCTTTGCGGCGTTGGGTGGGTCTTGAACATCAGCGCCAGCCCGGCGTCCTGACTGTTCATACCGTCCAGTGTCTGCAGCACGGCAGGCAGGCCGTAGGGGTCGTAGCCGGCACGGGCGGCGATCACCACCCCCATGCGATCCGCCTCATACTCGTCACTTTTGTCCAGGCCGCGCGCATAGAGCTCCGTGCTGGCCGTAATGGCCTTGTCGGCCAGCGCGCCGTACTGCGAGGATTCCACCGCCATGCTGGCCAGATCGGCGACGATGCCGGTTTGCGCGTTCTTCTGGATGGCTGCCAGATGATGGCGCTGCAGCACGTGGGCGATCTCGTGCGCCAGCACGCCAGCCAACTCCGCCTCGTTGCGCATGTTCAACAGCAGCCCGCGCGTGATAAAGACATAGCCGCCGGGAGCAGCGAAGGCGTTGAGGCTGTCGGTATCCAGCACGCCGAAATGCCAGACCAGGTCGGTGCGTTCGGTATGCTGCGCCAGCCACCAGCCGAGCCGGTTGACGTAGGCTTGCAGCTTCTCGTCCTTGACCAGCGGTGCCGCACCGAGCAGATTGGCCGCCACGCCCTTGCCGATATCGACTTCGCTCTGCGTTTCCACTGGCTTCAAATCCTGCGCCTTGCCGATGATATTGGTCAGCTTATCCAGGTTGAGTCCGAAGGCGTGGGCGGCAGAGACGCCCAGCATCAGTGAGAGCGCCAGTATGGTGCGTTGCAGCATGATCAGTTCCCCCTGCCGAAGTTGCCGGCGGAGACACCGCCGGTCGTTGCCGAAGTTGCGGCCGGTGCAGCCAGATATTCCAGCGTTTGCGATTGCAGTTTGGCGCCGGCGGCGAAAGCCGCAGCCTCGTTCTTTGCTGCAGTAAAGCTGCTCATGCGGCTCACCGCCTCGTGGTCGGGCTGGGCGTTCTTCAGCTCCTCCTGCCCCAGACCGCGCACACCGGTTGTTACCGTCACGCCGCTGCTACCGGAACGCCCGGTCGTCGCCAGATTGACCAGCGTGCTCAGGCTGTTACCGGATTTGCCGGGAGTCGCCGCTGCTGTCCCCAGCTTGACCGCCGTCATCTTCAGCCAGCCCTCATTGGCGCCGGTCTTGACCTGCATCCAGCCGCCCTGACGCCGCAACACCTCCAGCACGGTGTCTGCGGGCAGATTGACGACGGTCGCCGCATCCACGAACGGCTGCTGCTTGAGATCGGCAGCGACCAGCGTTCTGCCAGCCTCGGCCGCCTGCAATGCGACAGCAGGCAGGCTGAACGCCAAAGCCAGCATCAGCCGTTGTAGAAATTTGAGTTTATTCATGATTTTTTCCTCGGTTCGTACAATCGCACGGCTTGCGCACGGCCTTTCACGCTGAAGCTGCCCTTGTCCTCGAACACGAACGGGCAGGCATCGCCGCGCTGCAGGCAAAGCCGCATGGTGTCTTCCGAAACCAGCACGCGGGCCACGCCCTTGGTCAGACCCTCGATGCGGCTGGACAAGTTTACTGTATCTCCGATGGCAGTGTAATCCTGCCGGTTTTCAGAGCCGATAAAGCCGACCACCGCCTTGCCGCTGTGCACGCCGATACCGATATCCAGCCCGCCGGCCAGTTCACCGGCCTCGGCACGGAACTGCTCCAGCCTTTCACTCATTTCCAGTGCCGCCGCCACCGCCAACAGTGCGTGGTCCGGCTGCTCCGCAGGCGCACCCCAGAACGCCATGATGGCATCGCCGATGTATTTGTCCAGCGTGCCCTGATGTCTAAAGATGGCGCCCGCCTGCAGACTGAAATAACGATTGAGCAACTCGACGATCTGTTCCGGGCTGCTGGTTTCCGACAAGGTGGTGAAACCGCGGATATCGGAGAACAGTACGCTGATCTGCCGGCTGCGGCCTCTCAGCGATTCCGTGGTCTCGCCCTTCTCCACCAGCGCCTGCACCACCCGCGGGTCGAGAAAGCGGCCGAAGGTTTCGATCGCACGCTGGCGCACCTTGCGCTCGTGCAGATACTCGATCGAGGCGGCAACGATATAGTAGAGCCAGACGAATACCGCCACCGTCAGCAAAGGCAACAGCCATTGCCAGTGCAGGGCGCGGAACTGCAGATAGAACAATGCGGCCGTCAGGCCGAGCAATGCCAGCCCGATCCAGAAGATGCGGCGATAGACGGCAAACGCCAAGGCCAGCAGGCCGAGCAACAGGGCGCCCGCCAAC
>JAVEWT010000187.1:0-3043 GCA_034004425.1 Methylophilaceae bacterium | reverse complement strand
CTTCGCCGCCCTTTGCGGTGACATACGCCGCCAGCGGCTCGGCCATCAACGCCGTGAAGTCGAGTCGCGGCAACAGAGTGTCGCTGTCGGCCTTGGCACGGGAGAAGCTGTCGCGCAGCACGTTGAGAAACACCTGGGCGCTGGCCTGGTCCAGCGGCGTATTCAATGCAGCGAGGCAGATCGGCTCCCACAGATAGCGCGTAAGCTTTTCCGGTTGCTGATGCCGCGCGAGCAGGGCGGCAAGCGACTCGTCCTGCGGCAATCTGAAAGCGTTCAGTTTCATCCAGGCCATGAAACGCACCGCGCGCCAGCGTTCCTGCCATGACAGGCCGCGAGCCTGCAGAAGTCCGGCGAGGATATGAAGCGGTGCCGGCAACGCGATGCAGGCACGCAGTCTGAATTCAGGCAGGACGTCGAGTTGCAGCGGCAGGCGCAGGAAGGTGCGGGCCGGGTCGACACCGGCCAGTTCGAGCAGGTTCAGGGTTCCGCTGTAGGCACCGAGCAGGATGTGCTGACCGTTGTCCAGCGCATGGCCTTGCCAATGGATGCCGCGCGCCCGTCCGCCGAGTTGATGTGCGGCTTCGTACAGGGTGACGGGGATTCCATGCTCGGCCAGTCTGGTGGCTGCCGCCAGCCCGGCGCAACCGCCGCCGATGACTGCCACGCGCGTCATGCCGGGGTAACCACGCGTTAGACCCTGATCCAGGTCGTCCAGGCCAGCCACAGCTTGCGTAGCGGCGTCAGGGAGATTCTGGCGTTCAGCACCTGTTGCGCTCCGCCAGCCTTGATCTCGCGCAGCAGCGTGCGGTAGATCGCGGTCATGATGAGGCCGGTGCGTTGCTGCTTGCGGTCTTCTGCCGGCAAGGCATTGAGCGCACGGTCGTAAAAACTCTCCGCCCGCTCGATCTGGAATTCCAGCAGCTGGCGCACCTGTTCGGATTCGCGGCTGTGCAGGATATCGTCTTCCAGCACACCGAAACGCGCAAGTTCGTCCAGCGGCAGATAGATGCGGTTGCGACGCGCGTCCTCACCCACATCGCGGATGATGTTGGTCAGTTGAAAGGCCATGCCGAGGTCATGCGCGTATTTCAGCGTGTCGCGGTTGCGGTAGCCGAAAATGCTGGCAGACAGCAGGCCGACCACGCTGGCAACGCGGTAGCAGTAGAGCTGCAGTTGTTTGAAATCCTGGTAACGGTTGTATTCGAGGTCCATCTCCATGCCGTCGATGATCTCGTGGAAATGTTCGGCGCTGAGATCGTAGGCCGCCACGGCTGGCGCCAGTGCCTTGGTCACCGGGTGCTGCGGCTGACCCTGATAGAGATTATCGATCTCAGCGCGCCACCAGTTGAGCTTGGTGCGGGCAACCTGAAAATCGGTGCACTCGTCGGCGATGTCGTCGACTTCGCGGCAGAAGGCGTAGAGCGCGGTGATGGCTTCGCGCCTGGGTTTGGGCAGGAACAGGAAGCTGTAATAGAAACTGGAGCCGCTGGCGGCTGCCTTTTCCTGGCAATATTGTTGCGGACTCATCGCTTGCTCACCGCCCGGTAAAGCATATAGGCCCAATCCCAGGGTTTCAGCACAGGGCGCTGGTTGAACATATCGCCGCGCGATTTGTGCAGCTTTTGCAGGATGCGTTCGCCACCGGCGATGATGGTACGCATCTCGAGCCCGATACGACCGGGCAGCGCCAGACCCAGTGGGGCGCCGGATTGCAACAGGTTGCGGGCGCGCTTGATCTCGAACTCCATGAACAGGCCCCAGGTGCCGTCGGTACGGCCTTCGGCGATCTGGCTTTCGTCGATGCGGTATTTGCGCATCTCGTCCTGCGGGAAGTAGATGCGGTCTTTTTTGTAATCGATCGCCACGTCCTGCAGGAAATTGATGATCTGCAGCGAGGAACAGATGGCATCCGACATGCCGATGTTGCGCGGCGAAGCCTTGCCATAGAGGTGCAGCAGCAGGCGGCCGATGGGATTGGCCGAGCGGCGGCAATAATCCATGACTTCGCCGAAATCGGCGTAGCGGGTCTTGGTCACGTCCTGGCTGAAGGCGTCGAGCAGGTCATAGAAGGGCTGCAACGGCAGCTGATGCTGGCGGATGGTGTCCTGAAGGCTGACGAAGAATGCAGTTTCCGGACCGGTCTGGTCTCGGATTCGATCAAGCTCCTGACGAAAACCATCCAATAGTGCCAGCCGTTGTTCAGGGGCGAGATCGCCCTCGTCGGCGAAATCGTCGGCCTGGCGCGCGAACGAATAGATCATGCCGATCGGTTGCCGCAAGCGCATGGGCAACAGGGCGGAGGCGACCGGGAAGTTTTCGTAGTGGGTCTGGGCGAGCGCCAGCGCCTGAGCGTTCTGGGTATTCATAACGGGCCTAAGTATGCCACAAACCGCCGCATCCGGCTCGCATCAATCGGATGCCTTGGAGCTAGTTTACGTTACAATTTCACCAATAAATGCTGCGTGAATCACAGCGCAATCGAACAGAGGAATTTTATGCTCGGAATTATCGGCGGCACTGGCCTGACCCAACTGGCCAATCTCAATGTCATCCGGCGGCAAATCATTCGCACGCCCTATGGCGAACCCTCGGCCCCCATGCTGTTCGGCGAACTGGGCGGGCACGAAGTCGTCTTTCTGGCGCGCCACGGCGGCGGTCATACCATCCCGCCACATGCCATCAATTACCGCGCCAACATCTGGGCACTGCACAGCCGGGGCGTGAACTGCATTCTGGCGGTAGCGACGGTCGGCGCCATCGATGAGAGTTTGAATCCGGGTGACATCGTGTTGCCTGAGCAACTGATCGATTATACCCACAGCCGCAAGCAGACCTTTTTTGATGGTGTCGATATGCCGGTGCGGCATACCGACTTTACCGAACCTTATAGCCACAAAATGCGCTCGGTCATCATCAAGGCGGCAAAGCAGGCCGGTGAGCCCTTGAAGGCCGGTGGGGTCTATGCTGCGGTGCAGGGTCCGCGACTGGAAACAGCAGCCGAGGTCAACAAGATGGACCGCGACGGCGCCACCATAGTCGGCAT
>JAVEWT010000038.1:0-14140 GCA_034004425.1 Methylophilaceae bacterium | reverse complement strand
TATCTGTTCACGCCGGCAGCGGATGAGCGCATCGTGCGCCATTTCATCCCGCACGCGGCGATCGCGCATGTCCAGCTCGGCTTGCGTATCGGCGAGATGCTGATCGACGAACATCTGGCCAGCCCGGAAAAGGTGGACGAAGCGCTGAGCAACCAGCGCGAACTGCGCGGCAAACGCATCGGCGACTATCTGTCGGAACACAAGATCATCTCGCGCGAGCAGCTGAACGAGGCGGTCAAGATGCAGGAAGCGCAACCGGTGCTGAAGCTCGGGGAAGCCTTGCAGCAACTCGGTCTGATCGACCAGTCCCAGCTGGAAAAGGCGCTGCTCGAGCAGAAGCAGAACCGCAGCATGCAGCTCGGGCAGATCCTGCTGAAGATGCAGGTGATCGACGAGCAGACCCTGAAAGGCGCGCTGGCGAAGAAGCTCGGCATCCCCTACGTCAATCTCGATAAATTCAATTTCGATCCCGAGGCGACCGCGCTGGCTGATCGCGGTATGGCGCACCGGCACGGCTTCATGCCGCTCTGCCTGCACGATGGCGCGCTGATCGTCGCGCTGGAGAACCCGCTAGACCGCAAGACGCTCGATTACCTGCGTTTCGCCCTGCAGCGCAAGATCATCCCGGCCATGGCTTCGAGGGAGGATATCGATCGGGCGATCGAGCGGACTTATCGGAGCAAGACCGAGGCGCTGGCCTTCGACATCCAGTTCGCCAAGGACGACCGCAGCGAATACAGCTTCCACCACGACCCGCGCGAAGGCATCGATGCCGGCGAACTGACCGAGAAGCTGTTCGACGAAGGCATCGAGCTGGAGATTCCGGAAAAACCCGTGGCGGAATCGGACAACACGCTGGTACAGCTGGTCAACACCATGATTCTGGACGCGCAGCGCGACGGCGTCTCCGACATCCACATCGAGACCTATTCCGGCAAACAGAACACCCGCATCCGCTTCCGTAAGGACGGCACGCTGGTGCCCTACCTGGAAATCCCCTCGAGCGCACGCGACGCCATGATTTCGCGCATCAAGATCATGGCGCAGCTCGATATCGCCGAGCGGCGCAAGCCGCAGGACGGCAAGATCAATTTCCAGCTGTTCGGGCCGGCCAAGATCGAACTGCGGGTCGCCACCATCCCCACCAGCAACAGCATGGAAGACATCGTCATGCGCCTGCTGGCCTCCAGTAAACCGCTTTCGATGGAAAAGCTGGGGCTCGCCAGCAACACGCTGCATGAACTGCAGAAAGTCATGCAGCGCCCCTACGGCCTGATTCTGGTCGTCGGCCCCACCGGCTCCGGCAAGACGACGACACTGCATTCGCTGCTCGGCTACATCAATTCGCCCGGCCGCAAGATCTGGACGGCGGAAGACCCGGTCGAAATCACCCAGCCCGGGCTGCGTCAGGTACAGGTCAACGCCAAGATCGGCTGGACTTTCGCCGCGGCGATGCGCAGCTTTCTGCGCGCCGACCCGGACGTCATCATGGTCGGCGAGATGCGCGATCAGGAAACCACGCGCATCGCCATCGAGGCCTCTCTGACCGGCCATCTGGTGTTGTCCACGCTGCATACCAACAGCGCAGCCGAAAGCATCGTCCGCCTGCTGGACATGGGCATGGACCCGTTCAATTTTGCCGACGCGCTGCAGGCCATCCTCGCGCAGCGGCTGGCAAAGGCGTTGTGTCCCGATTGCAGGGAAGCCTATGTGCCGGAAGCCGACGAGATGCAGGCGCTGGTCGAGGAATACGTCAGCGGCAGTCAGCTGGATGCCGAAGCCGTCCTGCAGGACTGGCGCTTCCGCTTTGCCTCCGGCGACCAGTTCCGGCTCCATCGCGCTCGCGGCTGCAAGGCCTGCGGCGACTCCGGCTACCGCGGCCGCATCGGCCTGCATGAACTGCTGCTGGTGACGCCGACCATCAAGCACCTGATCCAGACCCGCGCGCCGGTCAGCGATATCCTCAACGCGGCGCAGGCGTTCGGCATGCGCACCATCAAACAGGACGGTATCGTCAAGGTCCTGGAAGGTGCGACCGACATCGGTCAGGTACGGGCCGTGTCGATCTAAGTCCCCCGCATGGCTGGAGCCATCGACCAGGCAATGCGCGCGAGCCGATAGAGAGCGGCACGGCAGACCCGACGAAGGCATATCACAGGCAGAAATAGATGGACCTGTTCGAACCACCGGCAGAAAAAGCCAAACACCAGATCGGTTCTGCCGCATGGCTGTTGCGCGGCTTCGCCTTCGAATACGAGCGGGTCCTGATGGCAGCGCTGCGAGAAATCTTCATTACCGCACCACCGCGTGAGATGGTGACGCCCGGCGGTCGGCCGATGTCGGTGCTGACGAGTTGCTGCGGCCGGCTGGGCTGGGTATCGGACAAAAAAGGTTACCGCTACGAAACCAGGAATCCGGTCAGCGGCCAGCCGTGGCCGGCGATGCCCGAAGTGTTTGCAGCACTGGCGCGCGATGCTGCCGGCACGGCAGGCTTCGATGAGTTCGAACCCGACGCCTGCCTGATCAACCAGTACCGCGCCGGCGCCAAGATGGGCCTGCATCAGGACAAGGACGAGCGCGATTTCAGCCAGCCGATCGTTTCGGTCTCGCTCGGCCTGCCGGCCACCTTTTTGTTCGGCGGCCTGCAGCGCAGCGACAAGGCGCTACGCATGGAATTGCGGCATGGCGACGTAGTGGTGTGGGGTGGAGTCGATCGACTGCGCTTTCACGGCGTACTGCCACTGACGGCTGGTCACCATCCGCTGACGGGCGACTGCCGCATCAACCTGACCTTGCGCAAGGCCGGCTGATCACTCGTACACTCGTTCGCACATTGACTCGATTATGGCAACTGCCGCAACAGCTTGCGCACCGGCGTCGGCAGTGCGGCACCGATCGCGTCCTCGCGATTCAACATGATGCTGGCATCCTGCTGCTGCAACAACGGCAGCCTGCCGGTGACCCGCAAGGGCTGCGGCGTAATGTGCAGGCGGAAGTGCGTGAACGTGTGGCTCAAGAGCGGCAACGCCGGCAACACTACAGTCTCTATGCCGTAACGTTCGCGTGCGGTAGCCTGCGCATCGCTGCCGGCGTCGATTTCCGGCAGGCTCCAGAGTCCGCCCCAGATACCGCTGGGCGGCCTTTTCTCCAGCAGTATCTCATCGCCCTGCAGCAACAGCAGCATGGTCACGCTTTTTTCCGGCAAGGCCTTGCGCGGCCTGGCCGCCGGCAACACTGAAACCTTGCCCTGCCCCAGAGCGCCGCATCGGTCGCGCAGCGGACATTCGCCGCAGCGCGGCTTGCTGCGCGTGCAGACCGTGGCGCCCAGATCCATCAGCCCTTGTATGTAGGCACTCACATCCGCCTGCGGCATCAAGCGCTCGGCCAAATGCCACATCTCTTTCTCCACTTTCGGCAGGCCGGGCCAGCCTTCGATCAGGAAATGGCGGGCGAACACGCGCTTGACGTTGCCGTCGAGGATGGGCTGCGCCTGGCCGAAGGCGAAACTGCAGATGGCGGCTGCCGTGGAGCGGCCGATGCCAGGCAGGGCGACGACCTCTTCCATGTCTTCGGGAAATCTGCCGCCGTGCCGCTCGACCATGAGTTGCGCGGCACGATGCAGATTGCGCGCTCGCGAGTAATAGCCAAGCCCGCTCCAGTGCTGCAGCACCTCATCCTGCGTGGCGGCAGCGAGGCGGGCGATATCGGGGAAGCGCTGCATGAAGCGCCGGTAATAGCCGATGACAGCCGATACCTGCGTCTGCTGCAACATGATCTCGGACACCCAGATGGCATAAGGGTCGCGCGTGTTCTGCCAGGGCAGGTCATGGCGACCGTGCTGTCTTTGCCATTGGATGATAGAAGCGGAGAATCCGGACATGGTCAGTGTTGCTTTGCACGCGCCAACCGAACCGCTTGATTGCCTGCGGCAAAACGGTTTAGGCTACTGTCCTGCAGCAAGGCCCTAGCGCCCGTCTGCCCATTGTTCATCATTGTCGAGGTCATCCCATGAAAGCCCTGCTCTCTGCCGTACTGCTGACGCTTCTGCTCAGCGCCTGCCATCATCACCATCATCGCCACGGCGTACCGCCGGGCCACGACCCGCACGGTCCGGGCAACAGCGAGAACGCCCCGGGCCACAACAAGCGCTAGTCAGCGCTCGGCCACAAAAACGCCACTGCCGGCACCGATCTCGCTCGGTCCACGGCAATGGCGTGCCAGCCCTGCTGCCCCGCTCTAAAAGCCGAGCAGCTTGTCCAGTTTCTGTTTGACCTCGTCTTCCTTACTCGCCGGTTTTTCTGCCGGCTTTTCTTGGGCCGGCGCAGTCGCGGGGTCAGCCGTCTTCTTGGTAGGCGCCGGCTCGGACTTCTTCTTCAGCAACCCTTCCAGACCGCCGGCTGCATCGCCTTCTAACAGTTTCTGCACCGCCTCGCCCTTTTCGCCGCCGACCTTGTCGATCACCTTCTTCTTGGCGATGGCAGTGGCAACGCCGGCGAAATCCAGCGCATATTTAGGCTTGGCGAACGTACCGGTGACCTTGACCGGAATGGTGACGCCGCTCAGCTCATCGAGGCCGGCACCGCCCTGACCGGCCAGCGACTTGACGATGGTCGGCTTGGCCAGATAGTCGATGGTCTCGTTGCCGATATCGACCTGACCGTTGCCGGCGATACGGAACAGCGGCGCCTTCATGTCGAGGTCATCGTTGCGGGCGATGCCATCCTTGATATTGAAAGTCGCCGTCATCTCGCTGAAGTCGGTCTTCTGCGTTTTGTCGCCCTCGACGCTGGCCTCGCCCTTGAGCGAACTCAACTTGTCCTTGTAGCCTCGAATAGTGCCGGCGATATCGATGCCCTTGACGGCGCCGTCGGTCAGCTTCAGACCGGCAGTGCCGTTAAGCGACTTTTTTAGCGTGTTCACCGTCGCGCCGCTGGTCGTGACGTCCAGATTCAGGTTGCCCTTGCCGCTCAGCATGTCGTTGTTGATAGCGTCCACCAGCAGCGGGCCGATGGCGATGCCGGTCATGTTCTGCTTGAACGCAATCTGCGGCGTGGCGCGTGCATCGACCTGCAGGGAGCCGTTCATCGCGCCTTCGTACAGATTGGCGGAGAACGGTGCCAACTGCGCAACACCGTCGTCAGCCTTGAGCTTGATGCGCACATTGGTCGACTTGACGTTGGCCAGGTTGAGCCAGCCGATGCGCAATTCGCCATCGGCGTTGATCGATTTCAGCGCCGACAGGTCGATCGGCGTATCGGTCGCCGGCTTGCCGGCTGCCTCCGCCGGTTTTGTCTCGGACTTGGCGATGTAACGGTCCGCATCCAGCTTGTCTATATCGACATCGAAATGGTAGATCGGCTTCTCAAAACGGCTGATGCCGAAACTGCCCTTGATCTGCGACTCGTCCAGCTTGACCGCGAACGGACTGACGTTGAGCCGTTCGCCATCAGCCTTGATGCCCATGTTGAGGCCGCTCAGGCGGTACTTGTCGTAAATGATGGTGGCGATGCTGACCTTGCCTTCCAGCAACAGGCTCTTCAATGCCGACAGATCGGCCGGCTTGCTGTCGCCGCCTTGGGCGGTCTTTTCAGTCTTGGCCGCCGGCTGGCCGAGCAGCTTGTTGAGGTCCAGCGTATCCGCATTCAGGTTGAACTTGATATTGGGCTGCTTGAAGCCGGCCACGGCAACATCGCCGTTGAGCCTGGTGGTGTCGATGGCCAGGTTGAAATCGCTCTTCACCTGCTCCTGCTTGACGTCGGCGTGCAGTTTGAGCGCGAAATCGCCCTTCATGGCGCCGCCCGGTAGCGCCGGGTCTTTCACGTCGAGATTGCCGGCGAGTTTTGGCAGATCGAATACCAGTTGTTCGAGATTGCCGCTGAAGGGCGAGGAGAATTTTCCCTGCACGGTGCGCGCGCCTTGTTTGGCGTTAATGTCACCGCTGATGCCACTGCTTTGCAACGCCTTGGGCGAGCCCTTGACGTCGGCCAGCACCAGATTGGCCTTGACGCTGTCGCTGCCTTTTTCCTGAGTCAGGCTCAAACGGGCTTCCTTGCCGCTGACTTCGTCCTCCTGCACGACCAAGGCGGGCGCGGCGAGATCGACTGCAACCTTGGCGCCGTCAAAATCGCCGGTCATGGCCAATTTCAAACCGTCGACCAGAAACTCCATGGTCTCCGGCTTGGCATCGACGTCGCCGCTCAGCTTGACAACCACACCCTTGCCGCCGGCGAGGTCGCCCTGCACGCTGGCGTCCAGCCCCTTGGCAACGAAATGCTTCTGTTCCGGGTCGGCCATGAAATTGCCCTGGATCTTGGCGGCAATGTTGAGTTCCGGCTGTTTGGCCGACAGCTCGAAATCGGTGCTGACGTCGAACGGCTCGGCCAGCGCGACATGCCCGGTTTCCAGGTTGAACTTGCTCAGCTTGATCTCGTTGCCGGCTTGCAGGTCGGTATAGGTGATGGCGGAATCGGTGACGATGACGCCGTCGACGTCGAACTTGATCTGTTCGGATTCGCTCTCGTCCTCGCTCAAGAGGTCGTCGTAATTGGTCGTGCCATCTTCATAGCGGACGATGTTGGCGCGCGCTCCGTCGACGTAGATGGTGTCGACGATCAGCTCCTTTTTCAGCAGCGGCAACAGCGCCAACGAGACCTTGAGGCCATCGACCGCGGCGAATTCCTTGTCGCTCTTGTGTTCGGAAATGGAGATGCGGCCAAGGTTGGCGCCTATCTTGGGCCAGAAGGCAAGCTTGATATCGCCTTCGATATTGAGGGTGCGCTGCTTCTTCTCCTGTACCAGCTTGACGATCATGGGCTTGTAATCGTTGGGATTGAAGGTGGCGGCGACGATGCCGGCCACGACCAGTGCCAGAACGATCAATCCGCCCAGCGCGTATGCAGCGTATTTGAGTAATTTATTCATGTTCGACTCGATTCATTATTCAAATTTTCAGGACTTCGAGCACCTCGGTGCCGAGAAAATACAGCGCGACAAAAAACGCGGCGAAATAAAGGATGGTGACCAGAATCCAGCCGAATGCGATCAGGGTCATCAATCCGTCGCTTTCCATGTCCGCCAGACAGAAGAACAGTATCGCCAGACCGGGCAGGGTATTGTTGAACGGCAGGATACCAAACGGTATCGCCATCAGCGCACCCGCCATCATCAGAATCATACCGCCGATTCTCTGCCCTTGTCTGCCTTCGACCAGCCCGTACAGCCTGGGTTTAGTAAATTTATGACAAAAACTCACGATCTTCAAACAGCCCTGGCCGATCAAACGCCAGGTTTCCTGACTCAAGGCCAGCTCGCGCATGGCACGCGGCAATGCCGGCGACACGCGGCCGCGCCACATCTGCCAGCCGAGGAAACTGAAGGTCAGTCCGGCCAGGACAGTCATCGGACCGAGCGGCACCGGCTGAAACAGCGGGATGATCAGTATCAGGGAAATCAGGGCGTAGGCCGCGCCATGCAGGCTGTCGAGCGCCTCGCCCAGCGTCAGCGGTTTCTGTCCGGCCTGCTGTTCGAAATGGGACAGGCTCGCTAGCAGACGCTCGTAATCGTTCATGCCGGCATCAGGCGTTCCAGAAATAGGCCAGCACGATGCAGCCGAAGACGATGCGGTAATAGGCGAACAGGCGGAAATCGTGATGTGCGACGTAGCGGATGAAAGTCTTCACCGCCAGCAATGCCGCAAAGAAGGCGGTGACGAAGCCGACGGCGAACACCGGCACGTCGCCCAAGTTCAAGAGATCGCGGTTCTTCAGCAGGTCATAGGTGGTCGCGGCGAACATGATGGGAATGGCGACGAAGAAGGAAAATTCGGTCGCCGCCTTGCGCGAGAGGCCGAAGACGACGCCGCCGAGGATGGTGGCGCCGGAACGAGAAACGCCGGGAATCAGGGCCAGCGATTGCGCGCAGCCGATCTTCAGCGCCTGCTTGAAGCTCATGTCATCGACGGTTTCCGCCGTCGGCGCAGGTGCAAATTTCTCCACGATCAAAATGACGAAACCGCCGACGACCAGCGCCACGGCTACGGTGAAAGGCGAGAACAGATAGGCCTTGATCTGGCTGTGGAAGGCGAAGCCGAGTAGCGCCGCCGGCATGAAGCCGACCGCAAGGTTGAAGATGAAGCGCTGCGCCGCGCGGTCACTGAAAGCACTCCCTGCGACATGTTGCAGTCGTGCGCGATATTCCCAGCAGATCGCCAGAATCGCGCCGAGCTGGATGAATATCTTGAACACCTTGCTCTTCTCGTCGTTGAACGCGAGCAGGTCGCCGACGATGATCAGGTGGCCGGTACTGCTGACCGGCAGAAACTCGGTCGCTCCCTCGACCACCCCCAGAATGAAGGCCTTCAACAACAACATCAAATCCATACGCTGGCGTTCTTTCCCATTACTCCGAATCCGTTAAAAACGCTCGCCCGGCCGCAGGTAGCGCCACTGCCCGACCGGCAGCTTGCCCAGCGTGACGCTGCCGATGCGCACACGCTTGAGGCCGACGACATGCAGGCCCACCAGTTCACACATGCGGCGGATCTGGCGTTTCCGGCCTTCGCGCAACACGAAGCGCAGCTGGTCTTCGTTCTGCCATGACACCTTGGCCGGCTTGAGCTTGACGCCATCGAGCTCCAGCCCGTGGTTCAGCAGTTTCAGCCCGGCTGCCGACAACTCGCCCTCGACCCGGACCAGATACTCTTTCTCGATGGTCGAATCCTCGCCGATCAACTGACGCGCGACGCGGCCGTCCTGAGTCAGCACCAGAATACCGGTCGAATCGATGTCGAGCCGGCCGGCCGGTGCCAGACCCTTGAGGAAGCCGCGCTGGAAAGTCTTCTGTACCGGGTCGTCCGCCCAGTGATTATCGGGATGCACCAGCACCACCGCAGGCTCGTAACCATCCTCGGCCTGCCCTGAAACATAGCCCACCGGCTTGTGCAGCAGGATGGTGACGATCTCCGACTGATGCTTTTCCGCCGCCTTGCTGATCTCGATGCGGGCATCCGGCGCGACGCGCGTACCCAGCACGTCGACCACCTTGCCGTCGACTTTCACCCAGCCGTTGACGATCCACTCATCGGCCTCGCGCCGCGAGCACAAGCCCAGTTCCGCCATGCGCTTCGACAGACGCGGCAGATCGGGGTTGGAAGCCGCTGGCTTGGGCGCGAACATCGGATTGCTGGCGCGATCCTTGTTGAACTCGCCCGGCTCGAAGCCGTCGCGCAGCTTGCCGCCACGTCGCGGGGTGTCGCGGTCCTGCAATTGCGCTCCGGATGGATTGCGCCTTTGTTCATTACGTTTTTGTCCGTCGCGTTTATATTCATCGCGCCTGAACTCGCCGCGCTGCACTGGTCGCTCGGCAGGCGCGCGACTATCCGGCGTCTCAGGCAAGCGCGGCTTGCCATCATGGCGATGATTGCGTTGACGCTCCGGCTTGGCCGCGACTGGTGCCCTGGGCTGCTCCGCAACGTCGGCCTGCGGCTTTTCCGTTTTAGGCGGAGGACTGGTGCGCACCCGCTTGGCAGGGTCGGTCCGACGCACCGGCTTGTGCACCGCGTCACCGACTTTGGATTTGGAGGATGGGAGTTTGAGTGTGGTCAAAATCAACTTTCAATAAGGGGGCATTCTAACAAACAATTGTTAGCCGTCATTTAGTGCATATGAGCCATATGCAAAATTATCAACTTACACAAAATCATTAAGAACAATACCACTGGGCTGAATTTACCTAAATCGCCACATAATTCCAATCTTCACAATCTACTATTGACTGGAATTAAAATAGGACTTAATGTCCGCAATAATTCCCAGAAAGATAAAAGCCATGGCCACTGTTTTAAGTACCGGACAAGATCATGAAGCGGCTTGGAATTACCTTATCCAAGCCCGTAAGCACCATACACAAGCACATATTGCACAAGAATTAGGCATTGGTATTCGCACTATCCGTCGCTGGGAAGCACGTCAAAGTCCTATCAAGGTCGGTTATGTTGCAGCGCTACAGCAGATGCTTCCATTTGACACTCCTGTGAAAGCGACAGAAGGCTTTGCTTTTATCGACCTATTTGCAGGAATCGGTGGCATACGCACTGCCTTTGAACGCATCGGTGGACATTGCGTATTTACCAGCGAGTGGGATAGCTACGCGCAAAAGACTTATGCTCATAACTTCCACAATGGGCACACCATTGCAGGCGATATCACGCAAATTGCAGCTTCCGATATACCCGATCACGATGTGCTTCTCGCGGGCTTTCCCTGCCAACCATTTTCGATTGCTGGCGTGAGCAAAAAAAATGCGCTCGGCAAGGCACATGGATTTGCTGATGAAACCCAAGGCACACTGTTTTTTGATGTGGCACGCATTATTCAAGCAAAGCAACCACGCGCCTTTTTGCTGGAAAACGTTAAAAATCTGGTATCACACGACAAAGGTCGCACCTTCGATGTCATCAAACGCACGCTCACAGAAGAACTGGGCTATCACATCCATTATCGAGTGATAGATGGCGCACATTTCACCCCACAGCACCGCGAACGTATCTTGATAGTAGGGTTTCGTGAGCCGGTGGCGTTTGATTTTGATGCACTGCCATTACCACCTAAAGGCCAACGCACGCTTAAAGAAATACTACACCGCACCGATGGCACAGAACCCGTGCTGAATTGGGATGAAGGCCGTTTTTTTGACCATGCCACCAATCAAGTTCCCGCCAAATACACCCTCACCGACAACCTGTGGCGCTACTTGCAAAATTACGCCGAGAAGCATCGCGCCAAGGGCAACGGCTTCGGCTTCGGGCTGGTCGGACCTGACGATGTCACTCGCACGCTCTCGGCCCGCTATTACAAGGATGGTTCGGAGATTCTGGTCTATCAAGGAAAAGGAAAAAATCCGCGACGGCTGACGCCAAGAGAATGTGCACGACTGATGGGATTCCCGGATACGTTCAGGATTCCGGTGTCGGATACGCGGGCTTACACACTGTTTTCCCAAGCCGCCGTAGTTCCAATGCTCGAATCAACTGCTAAACTCATGATTCCATTCATACAAAACAAGGGTGCAACGCTTACGACTGAGAGCGTAAGCGTTCCGAACAACATCATGACTTCAGGCCGCTGGACAAAAGATCAACTCAAACTGGCATTTCATCTTTATTGCCAACTTCCTTTTGGCAAGTTACATAACCGCAATCCAGAAATTGTCAGCCTTGCACAACGGATTGGTCGCACTCCTAGTGCCGTAGCAATGAAGCTGGTTAATTTCGCCAGCCTCGACCCTGCGATTACTGAAACTGGCAGAACTGGGCTTGGAAATGTAGGCGCCTTGGATCGGGAAGTTTGGGATGAATTTAATGCAGACTGGGAAAAGCTTGCTGTCGAGTGTCAAATGCTTCTAGACAAAATGAATGCAGAGCAACCAACTGGCCTATTAACCGAACAGAGCGATACACTCGATATTTATGACTTGCAAGACTTTACCGGTGAAACACGACAAGTCATGACGCAACAACGCATAAAACAGTCTTTTTTTCGTCGGGCAGTATTGAGTAGTTATCAGGGACGCTGCTGCATGTCCGGCCTATCCGAACCCAAACTACTAGTTGCAAGCCATATCGTTCCTTGGAAAAAAGACAAATTGAACCGTCTAAATCCACGTAACGGCCTTTGCCTTTCTGCCCTTCACGACAAAGCGTTCGACAATGGTTTTATTACATTGACAAATAAATTGGAAATTGTTGTTTCAGAAACGTTGCATCGCCGCTCAGATGCATTTCTTAAACAAGTGCTCTTGCCTCTAGAAGGTAAAGTAATCACCCTTCCAGAACGATTCCTACCGGAATTAGATTTTATTGCTCGCCATCGAGAAGAGGTGTTTTTAGACAATCGCAAAGGGTAATTTATGGCGAACTCAGACGGCCACTGCATCTTTGAATATCTTTACCGCGACGCATCGAATTACAAAGTGGGAGACACTCTGCTTTTGACAGGCCACCTAAGTGAAGCCGATGAAGCCAAGATCAAAGCTTGCCTCGACGCAGGTATTTACTTTGTTGCTGAACAAGTAGGAATACCGCCACTTTACGAACCTCTCTGGGCATTGTCAGATGGGCCGACCGACGATGACCATGCATTTCACGAATTCATTGCTTTACGGCATGCAACAAAAAAAGAAAGAAATTCGTTGCCGATATTTTCCGATCTCCAAACACTGATTAAAACTTTTCAGTCAGTATCTTCATGGGACTGTTTTTTATCACCAAATTGCATTTAACACATCCAGATGATTTCTCTCGTATTGGAAGACTGGATGAAGTTGAGTATTATAACGACTGTTATAACAATGAGAGCTATCCATGTTCACTCTTAAATTGACTCAAGTCGGCAACTCAGTAGGAGTCATTCTCCCGAAAGAGCTACTCGCAAAAATGAATGTCGAAAAAGGTGATGAGATTTTCATTACTGAAAGCCCCGATGGAATGCGCATTACCCCACACAATCCTGACTTCGAAGCCCAAATGAAACTTGCACGCAAAATCATGAAAGAACGTCGCGCGGTGTTGCGAGAACTCGCCAAGTGAATGGCACGCCCGGCTGGGTTTGGCTCGATCTTTCCGTCATTCTCGCCATTCATGAAGCACAGTTGGCTGAACATGGAGGAAGTGCAGGTATTCGCGATGAATCACTGTTGGAATCCGCATTCAGCAGGCCAAAGCATTTGGAGATTTACGAGAAACCTGACGTGGCAGCACTTGCGGCTGCATATGGTTATGGCATTGCCCGCAACCATCCGTTTATCGACGGCAACAAGCGTACCGCCTTTGTAGCCGTCGAGCTGTTTCTGGCATTGAATGGCTACCGCCTGACCGCGGACGATGCAGATTGTGTTTTGACCATACTAGCCATGGCAGCCGGTGATATTGATGAACCAGCATTCGCAGACTGGATAAGACGCAATTGCCAATCTAGGAAATAAAAACGGCCAGTTAATCTGGCCGTTTTTATTGATGTCGCAAGTCCAGTCGATCAAACCTTCTGATAGACCTCGGCACCTTTCTTGACGAATTCAATGGCCTTTTCCTGCATGCCCTTCTGCAGCGCTTCCGCTTCGTCCACGCCCAGCTTGTCGGCGTAGTCGCGCACGTCCTGCGTGATCTTCATGGAGCAGAAATGCGGCCCGCACATGGAGCAGAAGTGCGCCTGCTTGGCGCCTTCCTGCGGCAGGGTCTCATCGTGGAACTCCTTGGCTTTTTCCGGATCGAGGCCGAGGTTGAACTGGTCTTCCCAACGGAACTCGAAACGTGCCTTGGACAAAGCGTTATCGCGTATCTGCGCGCCCGGATGGCCCTTGGCGAGGTCGGCGGCATGCGCGGCAATCTTGTAGGTGATGATGCCGACGCGCACGTCTTCCTTGTCCGGCAGGCCCAGGTGTTCCTTCGGAGTCACGTAGCACAGCATGGCGCAACCGTACCAGCCGATCATGGCGGCGCCGATGCCCGAGGTGATGTGGTCGTAGCCAGGGGCAATGTCGGTGGTCAAAGGTCCGAGCGTGTAGAACGGGGCTTCACCGCAGTGTTCCAGCTGCAGGTCCATGTTCTCCTTGATCATGTGCATCGGCACATGGCCCGGGCCTTCGATCATGCACTGCACATCGTGCTTCCAGGCGATCTGGGTCAGTTCGCCCAGCGTCTTCAACTCGGCGAATTGTGCCTCGTCGTTGGCGTCGTAGATGGAGCCCGGACGCAGGCCGTCGCCCAAGCTGAAGCTGACGTCGTACTGCTTCATGATCTCGCAGATGTCCTCGAAGTGCTCGTAGAGGAAGCTTTCCTTGTGGTGCGCCAGACACCACTTGGCCATGATGGAACCGCCGCGCGAGACGATACCGGTCATGCGCTTTGCGGTCATCGGGATGTAGGCGAGGCGCACGCCGGCGTGGATGGTGAAGTAGTCCACGCCCTGCTCGGCCTGCTCGATCAGGGTGTCGCGGAATATCTCCCAGGTCAGGTCCTCGGCCTTACCGTCGACCTTTTCCAGCGCCTGATAGATGGGTACGGTGCCGATCGGCACCGGCGAATTGCGGATAATCCACTCGCGGGTCTCGTGGATGTTCTTGCCGGTGGACAGATCCATCACAGTGT
>JAVEWT010000037.1:0-14174 GCA_034004425.1 Methylophilaceae bacterium | reverse complement strand
CCGTACTTCTTGGTCAGCACAGTGGTGATCGCTGCCGTCAATGTGGTCTTGCCGTGGTCAACGTGGCCAATCGTACCGACGTTCACGTGCGGCTTCGTCCGCTCAAATTTACCTTTTGCCATAATCGTTTCCTTTAACTGACTGCTACCAAGTTAATCATCAAGTGCAAGCCCATCAAGCAACAGACCACTCAACCCGCACCATAAAACAAATGGTGCCCATGGCGGGAATCGGACCCGCGACCTCTCCCTTACCAAGGGAGTGCTCTACCACTGAGCCACATGGGCGCTAAATACTTATGCCGGTTTTTGGAGCGGGCGACGAGGCTCGAACTCGCGACATCTTGCTTGGAAGGCAAGTGCTCTACCAACTGAGCTACACCCGCTTCGAGGAGCAACACCACCCGAACATCCAACAAACCAGCGCCTATCGGCTCTGAATCTGATATTGCTAACTTTTTCTAATTCTTTAAGTTGCTGGTGGAGGGGGAAGGATTCGAACCTTCGTACTCTGAGAGAACGGATTTACAGTCCGTCGCCTTTAACCACTCGGCCACCCCTCCCAACCGAACCCATGATTATGCTGATAATCTGACAGCGTGTCAAACGCAAAGATGAGAATTTTTGGTGCCGGATGTCGGAATCGAACTGACGACCTTCGCATTACAAGTGCGCTGCTCTACCAACTGAGCTAATCCGGCAAAAGCGAGATTTTATCGCATTAAATCTATTTAACCAACTTCAAAAACGGTTTCTTTTTAGCTGAATCCGTTTTTTTATTCTCATCCGCGCCCGGAGTTGGCTCATTCACATCCGCCTCTTCAACCGCAAGTCCGGAGTCTTCCGGTTCCGGCTGGAAAAACATGCCCTGACCATTCTCCCTCGCGAATACGCCTCTTACCGCCTGCATGGGCACATACAACTCATTTGCGACACCGCCAAAACGCGCCGAAAAAGTGATCGCGTCATTCCCGATCTGCAGGTTCTTGGTTGCCGAATAATTGATGTTAAGGACAATTTCCCCGTCCTTGACATAGGCCATTGGCACGCGCGTCCGACTATCCACCGCCACCAGCAGATGCGGGGTCAATCCGTTATCCACACACCACTCGTGAATGGCACGAATCATGTACGGCTTGGTTGATGTGAATTCACTCATTGCGCGCTCCAGCCCTGTCAGTCAATACCGGATTCAGCACCCTGAACCGTTTCGCATCCTACTTGCGCATGGCCTTTTCTGACGGCGTCATCGCTTCTATATACGCCGGGCGAGAGAATATACGCTCTGCATATTTAAGTAAAGGCGCCGCCTGCTTCGGCAGTTCGATTCCGTAATGACCCAGGCGCCAGAGCAAGGGCGCGATCGCGACATCAAGCATGGAAAACTCGTCGCCGAGAATATATTGCTGCTTGGTGAAGAGCGGCACGATCTGTGTCAGATTGTCGCGTATTGCGGCACGCGCCTTGTCGGCAGCTTTCTGGTTGCCGGATTCCAAATCGGCAATATGCGAGAACAACTGCTCCTCGAAATTGTGCAGGAACAATCGCGCACGCGCACGCATGACGGGGTCGGCTGGCATCAATTGCGGATGCGGAAAACGCTCGTCGATATATTCGTTGATGATGTTCGCCTGTTGCAGCACGAGATCACGCTCAACCAGTACCGGCACCTCGTTGTGCGGATTGATAATCGCCAGATCTTCCGGCTTGTTGGCAAGATCGACATCAATGACTTGAAAATCCATGCCCTTTTCAAAGAGCACGATGCGGCAACGATGACTGTAAGGGTCAGTGGTGCCAGAGTATAAGGTCATCATAATGGTTTTTTCCTAACGCTAGAATGCAAAACGGGAGCGGCCTCCATCCAGCCGGAGGCCGCTCCCGCCGGATGGATTAGTGCACGTCTTTCCAGAATTCCTTCTTCAGGTAGTACGCAACGACGAACAGCAAGCCGAGAAACAGCAGAACGATCACACCGAGCTTTTGACGCTGCATCTGGGCGGGCTCGGCCATGAACACCAGATAATTCACCAAGTCAGCTGCTGCTGCGTCATATTCCGCAGGCGTCATGCTGCCCGGCTTGTCCAGCACCAAGTGTCGGGACTCGGTCCGCACCCCATCGGCATCGACGTGCTCTTCGACCTTCATGACCTGCTGTCCTTGCAGTTCCCACAACACGTGCGGCATACCGACATTGGAGAAAGCCACATTGTTCCAGCCGGTCGGTCGACTATCGTCACGATAGAAACCGCGCAGGTAGGTATAAAGCCAATCCGCGGTGCGGGCGCGCGCCTCCACCGTCAAATCAGGCGGCACGACGCCGAACCACGCCTTTGCATCAGCCTTGGTCATCGTCACCTGCATGGTGTCACCGACCTTTTCTGAAGCGAACAACAGATTGCTCTTGATCTGCTCTTCGCTCAGGCCGATGTCCGTCAGCCGGTTATAGCGCATGTAGTTCGCACTGTGACAATTCAGGCAGTAGTTGACAAAAAGCTTGGCTCCGCGCTGCAAGGACGCCTGATTGTTGAGATTTATGGGCGCCTCGTCCAGATGCACATGCTCGCTGGCCGCCGTGGCAAGCGCAGGAAGCGTCAACATGAAAACGGCCAACAATCCGCGCTTAACATTGTTCATGATTGCTTGCGACTTCATTATGCGGTCACCCTTTCCGGCACTGGTTTTGTCTTGTCCTTCTTCGTATACCAAGGCATCAGAATAAAGAAGAGGAAATAGGTCAGCGTGAAGATACGCGCCACGATGGTCGCACGGTCTGCGCCGCCGACGATCCAGGTACCGGCATCGAATACACCCCAGACGTTGGAGGGCTTGGTGCCCAGATAACCGAGCACGATGAAACTCACCACAAACAACGCCAGCCACTTCTTGTAGAGCGAACCACGATAACGAATCGATTTCACAGGACTGCGGTCCAGCCATGGCAACAAGGCAAATATCATGACCGACAAGCCCATGGCCGCAACCCCAGGGAACTGGGAGTTGAAGATCGGCGGCACTGCCCGCAGAATCGAATAGTACGGCGTGAAATACCAGACCGGTGCGATATGGGCGGGTGTCGTCAACGGATCGGCTGGGATGAAATTATTCGCTTCGAGGAAGTAACCGTTCATCTCGGGCGCAAAGAAAACGATCGCCGAGAACACGATCAGAAACACCGCAACACCGACGATATCCTTCACCGTGTAATACGGATGGAAGGGAATTCCGTCGAGTGGAATGTGCGTCTTCGGGTCCTTGTGCGCCTTGATCTCGATACCGTCCGGATTATTGGAACCCACTTCATGCAGCGCAATCAGGTGAGCCGCCACCAAGCCCAGCAGCACCAGCGGTAAAGCAATCACGTGGAAGGCAAAGAAGCGATTCAGAGTGGCGTCGGATACGACATAATCGCCGCGCAACCACTCGGAAACGTCCGGCCCGATGAACGGAATGGAGGTGAACAGGTTGATGATGACCTGCGCACCCCAGTAGGACATCTGACCCCACGGCAGTAGATAGCCAAAGAAGGCCTCACCCATCAACGCGAGGAAGATGCCCACGCCGAACAGCCAGATCAGTTCGCGCGGCGCACGATAGGAGCCATAAATCAGGCCGCGGAACATGTGCAGATAGACCACGACGAAGAACATGGAGGCCCCGGTCGAATGCATGTAGCGAATCAACCAGCCCCACGACACATCGCGCATGATGTATTCAACGGAACCGAAAGCCAACGCGGCATCCGGCTTGTAATGCATGGTCAGGAAGATGCCGGTAACGATCTGCAGCACCAGCACCAGCAACGCGAGGGAGCCGAAGAAATACCAGAAATTGAAGTTTTTCGGCGCATAGTATTCAGTCAGATGCGCTTTCAGGTTGGCAGTCAGCGGAAAACGCTGATCCACCCAGGTCAGCACGCCTGCCATGCATTTTTCCATCTTGTTTTTCATGGCTATGCAGCCTCCTTGCTATGTTCGCCCACCAACAGAATATTGTCGCTCAGGTAGTGATGTGGCGGCACCACCAGATTGGTCGGCGCCGGCGAACCCTTGAATACGCGACCGGCAAGGTCGAACTTGGAGCCATGACACGGACAGAAGAAGCCACCCTTCCAGTCATCGCCCATATCACCATTCGGCTGCAACTTGGGCGAGGGCGAACAACCCAGATGGGTGCAGATGCCTTCCATTACCATCAGGTTCGGACGGATCGAGCGCGTGGCGTTCTTGCAGTAATCAGGCTGCTGGCTGGTTACCTCGAGATTGGGATCTGTCAGCTTGTCCTCCTGCCCGGCCAGGGTCTTGGCCATGTCATCGGTCAAATTGACGATCCAAACCGGCTTGCCGCGCCATTCAACGGTAATCATCGCGCCCGGTTCGATCTTGCTGATATCGACCTCGACGGCTGCGCCGGCCGCCCTGGCACGTGCACTCGGTAGCATGCTGCTGACAAAAGGTACAGCCATCGCAGCAACTGCCACCCCGCCGACGGCGGAAGTTGCAGCTATCAGGAATCTGCGCTTAGCCTGATCAACTGGTTGATTTGCCATTACTTACCCTTAAAAAATATTCCAAACCGTCCAGCATTCCTGACATTACCAACGGTGACAGCAGGAACGCGCAATCTCACAATAGCCCGGCATTTTACAGCTTTAGCATTAAAAATTAAACCTTTATCGGCCTGTTCATACCGGATTTTCAATATCGACAAATTGATGCGTCAAGCCGAAATGTTGCGCCAGATGCTGCCCCAGCGCCCGCACACCGTAACGCTCCGTAGCGTGATGGCCGGCAGCGATGTAGCTCACGCCGGATTCGCGCGCCAGATGCACCGTCTGCTCCGATATCTCCCCGCTGACAAAGACATCCACACCCAGCGCAATGGCCGTTTCCAGATATTGTTGCGCAGCGCCGGTACACCAGGCCACACGTCTCACCTGACGTTTCAGGTCGCCGACAACCTGCGGCTGCCGCTGCAGCACGCCGCCCAGCCGCTGCTGAAAATCCCACAGCGATTCCGCGACGGGCAGGCTGCCATGCCATACCAGCGACTGCTCGCCGGCAACCCCCTCGACACTCAGCCCGAGCAAACGCGCCAGTTGGGCGTTATTGCCCAGCTCCGGATGCGCATCCAGCGGCAGGTGGTAAGCCGCCAGATTGATCTCATGCGTCAGCAGAAAGCGCAACCTCTTGTGCTTGATGCCGACGACCCTCGGGTCCTCGTTGCGCCAGAAATAGCCATGATGCACCAGCACCATATCGGCGCCCGCTTCGCGTGCAGACTCGAGCAGCGCCATGCTGGCAGTGACGCCGGTCACGATGCTCCGCACCTCCTGCCGCCCCTCCACCTGCAGACCGTTCGGACAATAGTCACGAAAGCGCTCAACCTCCAGGATTTGTCCGGTATAATCGATTAATTCTTTAATATTCATTATGTTCTGCCTTTAAATTCAGCGACCCATGAAGAAACTTTGGCTTATTTTTGCACAGACCGTCACCATCAGTCTCGGCGCCTTGTTTGTCATACAGACTTTTCATCCCGAGCTTCTGAAATCGGCTCCCGCAGCCAAACCGGTGACGCCGGTCGAAGTCAGGCAGGTCGCACCAACCGAGACTCCCCGGACGCCAGGTTCCTATAGCGAGGCAGCGCGAAAGGCCATGCCGGCGGTCGTCAACATCTTCACCAGCAAAAAGGCACCGCCCAGAGCCGCACATCCCTTCATGGACGACCCGCTCTTCCGCCATTTCTTCGGCGACCAGTTCGAAGATGAGCCGCGTTCGGACAATAGTCTGGGCTCGGGCGTGGTGGTCAGCCCGGAAGGCTACATCATCACCAACCATCACGTGATCGAGTCCGCTGACGAAATCGAGGTCGCACTGGCTGACGGCCGCACCATGCCGGCCAAGATCGTCGGCACCGATCCGGAGACCGATCTCGCCGTGCTCAAGGTCGCCGCCGAAAAACTGCCGGCCATCACCTTCGCCGATCCGGACCAATCGAAAGTGGGCGATGTCGTACTCGCGATCGGCAATCCGTTCGGCGTGGGACAGACAGTGACCCAGGGCATCATCAGCGCGCTGGGGCGCAGCCACCTCGGCATCAACACCTTCGAGAACTTCATTCAGACCGATGCCTCCATCAACCCCGGTAATTCCGGCGGCGCGCTTATTGACACCAACGGCCACCTGGTCGGCGTCAACAGCGCCATCTATTCCCGCAGCGGCGGGTCCATGGGCATCGGTTTCGCCATCCCGGTCAGCCTGGCCAAACAGGTCATGGAGCAAATCATCCGCCAAGGCAGCGTGGTGCGAGGCTGGGTCGGCATCGAAGCGCAGGATATCACCCCACAGCTGGCGGAATCCTTCCGGCTATCGCATACGCAAGGCTCGCTGATCGCAGGCGTGCTGCCCAACAGTCCCGCAAGCAAGGCCGGCCTCAAGCCGGGGGACATTTTGCTGGAGATCAACGGCAATCGGGTCGTCAACAGCTCGTCCATGCTCAATCTGATCGCCAACTTGCAACCGAACGACAAGGCCACCCTGAAGGTCGCACGCAATCAGCGTGAACTGGAAATCGACGTGGTAATCGGCAAACGGCCCTCGGTGCAGCAAGTATTACAGGATCGGTAAGCCGCCACGGCTTACTGCGCCCGGCAGGAAGTCAGATCGCCGTGTCTTCTGGTTTGCGTTTCTCGATGAAGCCCGCGAGCAAAATACCGGCTTCGTATAGCAGCCACAGCGGGACCGCCAGCATGAATTGGGAAACGACGTCCGGCGGTGTGAAAATGGCACCCAACACAAACGCGCCGACGATAACGTAAGAGCGCACTTCCTTCAGGGTGCTGATCTGCACGAGCCCTGCACCCACCATGACAATCACTGCAATCGGCACCTCGAAGGCGAGACCGAACGCCAGAAAAAGCGTGATGACAAAATCCAGATAACGGCCGATATCGGTCATCACGGCAACGCCTTCCGGCGCATAGCCTGTGATGAAACCGAATACGACCGGGAACACCAGGAAATAAGCGAAGGCCATACCGGCCAAAAACAGCAGCGTACTGGCAACGACCAGCGGCATGATGAAGCGACGCTCGTGCGCATAGAGGCCTGGAGAAACGAAAGCCCAGGCCTGATACAAGGTATGCGGCAGCGATATGACGAAGGCTGCCAGCATCGCCATTTTCATCGGCACGAAAAAGGGCGTCGTCACTTCGGTCGCGATCATCTGTCCGCCACTCGGCAAACTCGCCAGCAAGGGTTGCGCCAACAGCGTATAGATTTCGTCGGCGAACGGAAACAGCACGACGAAGGTCAACACGAGGCCGATGAGGATGCGTATCAGCCGGTCACGCAACTCGACCAGATGAGAAATGAAAGTTTCCGAAGTACTCACGCCCTAGCCCCTGTCACCTGATGCCTGTTCATCATGGGGTTTTGTCACTATCGGAAGGGCTTTTAGAACGGATTGCCGGCGGCGGTTCCGAAACAGCGGCGGACGATTCATTAAAGGGTTGCTTCAATTCAGAGAGGCCGGCATGGATGCTGTTTTCCACGCCGGATTGCAATGTGCGGGCATTCTGCTCGATATCCTGCTGCATCTTCTTGAGCTCCGCCATCTGCAGCTCGCGTTCGACGTCCTGCTTGACCGTTGCCACATAGCGCTGCATGCGCCCGAGCAAGGAGCCGACGGTGCGCGCCACCTTCGGCAGTTTTTCCGGCCCGATGACCACGAGAGCGACGATTGCGATGAGGACCAACTCGGTGAATGCAATATCGAACACGGGGAAGGTTACTGCTTGGTTTTGTTCGTCACTTCACCTTCGACAGTTTTCGTCCTCGCGTCGTCTTCCTCGATTTTTGCCGCAGCCTGCTCGTCTTTGACGGCATCCTTGAAGCTCTTGACGGCACCGCCGACATCGCTACCGATATTGCGCAGCTTCTTGGTACCGAATATCAGCACGACGACCAGCAGCACGATCAGCCAATGCCAGATACTAAATGCGCCCATCTTTGCTCTCCTGAATTATCCTGCGTTGATCCGTTCAGGTTTTAGGCAAGGTCTGCCCGCCGCCGAACACGTGTACATGCAGATGAAACACCTCTTGCCCGCCTTCACGCCCGGTATTGATCATGGTGCGGAATCCATTCAGACCCTGTTGTTTGGCCAACTTTGGTGCCAGCAGCAGTATTCTGCCCAGCAAGGCCTGCTGCTCTTCGTCGCAATGCGCCAGACTTTCCGTATGCTGTTTAGGCACAATCAGGAAATGCACGGGCGCGATCGGATGTATATCGTTGAAAGCGATCAACTCATCATCCTCATGAATCTTCTGGCTGGGAATGGCCCCCGAAACGATTTTGCAAAAAATACAATCCGTCATCTCATTGCTCCTTGCGTGCCGCTTTTTCAACGATGCCGGACAGGCCCTCGCGCCTGGCCAATTCGTCCAGCACATCCTGCGGTTTCAGCCCCGCCTGCGCCAGCATGACCATGCAGTGGAACCACAAATCGGCAGTTTCGTAGATGATTTTTTGCGGGTCGCCGTCCTTGGCGGCGATGATGGTCTCCGCCGCCTCCTCGCCGACCTTCTTGAGCACGGCATCGACACCCTTGCTGTAAAGCTTGGCCACGTAGGAGGTCTGCGGGTCGGCGCCCTTGCGCTGTTCCAGCAGTTCGCTCAATCGATCCAGCACGTCATTCATGGCGATAAATCTCCTGCGGGTCTTTCAGCACCGGCTGATCGACCACCCATTGGCCATCGACCAGTTTTCTGAAGAAACAGTCATGCCGGCCGGTATGGCAGGCAATACCGCCCAATTGTTCCACACTGATGAGGATGACATCCTCGTCACAATCCAGACGGATTTCATGTACCTTCTGCACGTGGCCGGACTCTTCGCCCTTGTGCCACAACTTGTTGCGCGAACGCGACCAGTAAACGGCCTGACCGGTTTCAACGGTCAAGCGCAACGCTTCGCGGTTCATGAAGGCGAACATCAGAATCTTGCCGCTGCCAACCTCCTGGGCAATCACCGGCACCAGTCCGTCTGAGGTCCAGCGCACCTCATCGAGCCATTCCACGCTCACAGGCGCACCTCGATGCCGTGATCGCGCATGTATTCCTTGGCCTGCCGCACGGTAAATTCACCATAATGGAAAATGCTGGCCGCAAGCACCGCATCGGCACCACCTTCCTGCACCCCCTCGACCAGATGCATCAGACTGCCGACGCCGCCGGAGGCGATGATGGGGACATCGACGGCGTCGCTAATGGCACGATTGAGCGGCAGATTGAAACCGGTTTTCGTCCCGTCACGGTCCATGCTGGTCACCAGCAGTTCGCCCGCACCCAGTTCCGTCATCTTCCGCGCCCACTCGACTGCATCAAGCCCGGTCGGCTTGCGGCCGCCGTGGGTGAACACCTCCCAGTGGTCGCCGACCTGCTTGGCGTCGATCGCCACCACGATGCATTGCGAACCGAAGCGCGCTGCCGCATCGGCGACCAACTGCGGGTTAAGCACGGCGGAGGTGTTGATGCTGACCTTGTCGGCACCCGCATTGAGCAAACGCCGCACATCCTCGACCTCGCGCACGCCGCCACCAACGGTCAACGGGATAAATACCTGTGAGGCCACTTCTTCGATGATGTGCAGAATCAGGCCACGGTTATCGGAACTGGCGGTGATATCGAGAAAGGTCAGTTCGTCTGCACCCTGATCATCATAGCGCTTGGCAATCTCGACCGGGTCACCGGCATCACGCAGTTCGAGAAAATTGACGCCCTTGACGACACGGCCATCGGTCACATCCAGACAGGGTATGATGCGCTTGGCCAGACCCATTATTGCCCGCTCAGTTCGTCAGCAAGCTTCTGGGCAGCGGCAAAATCGAGGGAACCCTCATAGATCGCGCGCCCGGTAATGGCCCCCATGATACCCTCTGCCTCCACGGCGCAAAGCCGCTTGACGTCATCCAGATTGGTGATGCCGCCGCTGGCGATGACCGGAATATGCAGCGCCTGAGCCAGTTGCACGGTCGCCTCGATATTGACGCCGGTCAGCATGCCGTCGCGGCCGATATCGGTATAGATCACGGCTTCCACGCCGTAATCCTCGAATTTCTTCGCCAGATCGACGACATCGTGACCGGTCAGTTTGGACCAGCCATCAACCGCCACCTTCCCATCCTTGGCATCCAGCCCGACCATGATGTGTCCGGGGAAGGCATCGCAAGCTTCATGCAGAAAACCCGGGCTTTTGACCGCTGCGGTACCGATGATAATGTAGCTGACCCCGTTATCGAGATAACGCTCGATCGTATCCAGATCGCGGATGCCGCCGCCCAGTTGAATCGGGATGTCGCCGCCCACCGCTTCGACGATGGACCTGATGGCGCCCTCATTGACCGGCTTGCCGGCAAACGCCCCGTTCAAATCGACCAAGTGCAAACGCTTGCCGCCCTGATCGACCCAGTGGCGCGCCATCGCGCCGGGGTCCTCGGAAAAAACCGTGGCATCTTCCATGACGCCTTGCTTCAGTCTTACGCAGTGACCGTCCTTGAGGTCAATGGCAGGTATGATCAACATGATGTTTTCAACGCATTCAATAAACGAAATTCAAGCTCGCCCGTTCCAGCGGGCAAAATTGGACAGGAGTTGCAGGCCGGCATGCTGGCTTTTCTCCGGATGGAACTGTACGGCAAAAATATTATCCTTTGCCACCACCGAGGTAAAGCGCGCGGGATACTCACTGAAACCGGCAACGCTGTGCGGCTCGTCCGGCACGACATAATAACTGTGGACATAATAGAAACGTTCACCGTCGACAATGCCCTGCCACATCGGGTGCGGCATGGTCTGGTAGACCTGATTCCATCCCATGTGCGGCACCTTCAGTTTGTGGCCGACCGCATCATGCATTTCGGACTTGGCAAAGCGAACAACCTTGCCCGGCAGGATACCGAGGCCGGGCGCATCGCCCTCCTCGCTGTGCTCGAACAATAACTGCAGGCCGATACAGATACCGAGGAAAGGCTTGCTGGCAGCCGCACGCACCACTGCATCGCGCAGTCCGCGCGCATGCAGTTCGCGCATGCAATCCGGCATGGCGCCCTGCCCGGGAAATACGACGCGGCCAGCCGCTTCGATTTCAGCCGGGTCGCTGGTCACGACAACCTGCAAATCCGGTGCAACATGCTCCAGGGCTTTTGACACGGAACGCAAATTGCCCATGCCGTAATCGACCACTGCAATATCAATCATAGTATGAACCTGCAACAGCGACTGGCTACAGCGCCCCCTTGGTGGAAGGCATGATCCCTGCCATGCGGTCATCTGCCTGCACAGCCATGCGCAGTGCGCGGCCAAACGCCTTGAAAATGGTCTCAGCCTGATGGTGGGCGTTGTCGCCACGCAGATTATCGACGTGCAAGGTCACCTGGGCGTGATTGACAAAACCCTGGAAAAACTCATGAATCAGGTCGACATCGAAATCGCCGATACGGGCGCGTTTGAACTCCACGCCGAACTCCAGCCCAGGTCGACCGGACAGGTCGAGCACCACTCTCGACAACGCCTCATCCAGTGGCACATAGGCATGTCCGTAACGGCAGATCCCCTTCTTGTCGCCGAGCGCCCTGGCAAAAGCCTGGCCCAGGGTAATACCGATATCCTCGACGGTGTGATGCGCATCGATATGCAGATCGCCCTTGGCCTGCACGCTGATATCCATCATGCCATGGCGCGCAATCTGGTCCAGCATGTGATCCAGGAACGCAAGGCCCGTTGAGAAATTGGATACGCCTGTACCATCCAGATTGATGGAGACGCTGATCTGGGTTTCCAGAGTGTTACGACTGACTTCGGCAATACGCATGATCTGATTTTACTACGTAAGTGGGTTATACAAATAAAAACCGCCACAAAACTGCATGAGACGTTTTGCGGCGGTTTGGGGTTTGGTACAGGATCTGTTAGCTGAACAGCTTCTTCAACCAGCCAAACAAACCACCGCCGGAAGCAGCGCCATCACGGGCGAGGCCGGTGATTTCTGCAGCAGCGGCTGCAGGATCTGCAGCACCGTAGATTGCAGCGCCAGCAACGATGATGTCAGCACCGGCATCCTTCACTTGCTTGACGGTCGCCGGCTTGACGCCGCCGGCAACGGAGATCTTCAGACCGGTGTTCAGGCTGGCAACCAGCGCCAGATCGCCGAACGGAGTCTGACCGGCAGCTTGCTGGTCCAGACCTGTGTGTACGCCGATGATGTGCGCGCCCAGCTTGGCAGCTTCCTTGGTGCGGGTTGCCTTGTCTTCGACATTGATCAGGTCGACCTGAGCTTCCTTGCCATACTTGTTGGCAACATCCACCACACCCTTGATGGTGCCCAGATCGGCGGTACCCAGAACGGTGCAGATGTCGGCACCGGCCTTATAGAAAGGCTCGGCTTCGTAATAACCGGCATCCATGGTCTTCAGGTCAACCAGGATCTTGTTGTTGGGGAACTTGGCGCGCAGGGTTTCCAGCAGTCGAATGCCGTTGTGCTTGATGCATGGAGTACCGATTTCGAGAATGTCGACATGCGGTGCCACTTTGCTGGCCAATGCAACCGTTGCGTCAAAATCCAGAGAATCTAATGCCATTTGAGTCAGTGCCACGATATTTCCTCCACTCTTAGATAACAGGGGTTGTGCAGTTTTGTTTTGTTAACCGCGTAATGATACATTTTTTCTGGATTTAGGGGTAATTTTCGTGTTTTTAGGCCGAATCCACCTCTACATCACGGAATTCAGCACATTGCGCGCTATCGATAGCGCGCCAGGCGATCAGGACAATATTTCCCTCAGGGCAGTCAGCAACTGCTCGTTTTGTTCGTCAGTGCCGATCGTGATGCGCAAGTACGGCGCGATACGGGCTGGTTTGCTGAAATGGCGGATGATGATGCTGCGCTCGCGCAAACGCGCGGTCAGCTCGGCGCCTTCTCGCGTGCCGTGGCGAGCAAAAATGAAGTTGGCGCCGGAAGGCAACACCTCGAATCCGAGCTTGCCCATTTCCGCCACGAGGTACTCGCGCGATGCGATGACCTTTTGCCGCGTCCGTTCGAAATACTCGACATCCTCCATCGCCGCCACGGCACCGGCCAAAGCCAGACTGTCGACCGGATAGGAATTGAAGCTGTCCTTGACGCGGATCAAGGCCTCGATCAGGTCGGCATGGCCCAGCGCATAACCGACGCGCAGGCCGGCAAGGGAGCGCGATTTCGACAGCGTATGCGTCACCAGCAGATTGGGATAACGATTGACCAACGCGACCGCGGATTCGGCACCGAAATCCACATAGGCTTCATCGATCACCACCACAGAATCGGTATTGGCCTGCAACAGACGTTCGATATCGGCCAGAGGCAATGGAATGCCGGTCGGCGCGTTGGGATTGGGGAAAATGATGCCACCGTTGGGCTTCAGGTAATCATCGACGACGATCTCGAAGCGCTCGTTGAGCGGCACGGTTTCGTAGTTGATGCCGTAGAGGCCGCAATAGACCGGATAAAAACTGTAACTGATATCCGGAAAAAGCAAGGGCGCCGGATGCTTGAGCAGCGCCTGGAACACGTGCGCCAGGACCTCATCGGAACCGTTGCCGACAAACACCTGCGACGGCTGCAGGCCATGTGCCCCCGCAATCGCCGCCTTCAGGCGCCCCGAATCCGGGTCCGGATAAAGGCGCAGCCCATCACCGATTGCCGCGCGCAGCGCCTCCAGCACCTTCGGGCTGGGCCCGTAGGGATTCTCGTTGGTATTGAGCTTGACCAGATTGCTGAGCTTGGGCTGTTCGCCCGGCACATAAGGGGTCAGGCCACGGACCACTTCACTCCAGTAGCGGCTCATGCGTCGGCCTCAGCCTTTCAGGCGGTATTCGGCGGAGCGGGCGTGCGCCTGCAGGCCCTCTCCATATGCCAGGGTAGCCGCGATCTTGCCCAGTTTCTGCGCACCGTCTGGCGACACCATGATCAGGCTTGACCGTTTCTGGAAGTCGTAGACGCCGAGCGGTGAAGAGAAACGCGCCGTGCGCGAAGTCGGCAGCACGTGATTGGGGCCGGCGCAATAGTCGCCAAGCGCCTCGCAAGTGTTGCGCCCCATGAAAATGGCTCCGGCATGCTTGATTTTTTTGCTATAGGT
>JAVEWT010000186.1:0-3136 GCA_034004425.1 Methylophilaceae bacterium | reverse complement strand
GAAGAGCTTTTCCCGCGCCGAAGTGAGGTCGGGCGCATGCATGGCACGGATACCGGCCGCACGCGGGTCGCTATCCATGATGTCGTAGAAACGCTCGACGATATCGCGGATCTTCTCGGTGCCGCCGAGCAATTCAAAAAAGGTCCTGCTTTCGCTCGCAGGCTCCTGCGGTTTTTCAATCATGCAGTTACCTTATTCCGCCGTGGTTCTGACCAGACCGGCTGCCTGCTTCGCCCGGCTGCGCGCCTCGTCTACATCCTTGCCGGCGGCGAGCGCCACACCCATGCGGCGCCTGACAAAGGATTCCGGCTTGCCGAACAGACGCAGATCGGACTCCGGTACTGCCAGCGCCTTTTCCACATCCTCGAACGCCAGTTGCGTGCTGTCCGCGCCACCATAGATGACGGCGCTGGCGGCAGGCCGCTGCAAGGTTACATCGACCGGCAAGCCGAGGATGGCACGGGCATGCAGCTCGAATTCACTAAAACGCTGGCTGGCCATGGTCACCATGCCGGTGTCATGCGGCCGCGGGCTGACCTCGGAGAACCAGACCTCATCGCCCTTGACGAAGAGTTCGACGCCAAAAAGACCCAGTCCGCCCAGGCTGTCGGTGACGGACTTCGCGATATGCTGCGCTCGCTGCAGTGCGAGTCGGTTCATGGCTTGAGGCTGCCAGCTCTCGACGTAGTCGCCCTTCTGCTGCAGATGGCCGATAGGTTCGCAGAACCGGGTTTCGATCTCGCCCTCCGCGTTTCGCGCGCGCACCGTGAGCAAGGTGATCTCGTAATCGAAATCGATCTGGCCCTCGACGATGACGACGCCCTGATTCACGCGTCCGCCGCTGGCGGCATACTCCCAGGCGGCTGACACTTCGGAAGCGCCGGTGATACGCGACTGGCCCTTGCCGGAAGAGGACATGGTCGGCTTGACGAAACAAGGGTAGCCGATACCGCCGTCGATCGCCCGTTGCAGGGCTTGCAGACTGTCAGCGAATGCGTAGGGCGAGGTCGGCAAACCGAGTTCCTCGGCGGCCAGCCGGCGGATGCCTTCCCTGTTCATGGTGAGTTGCACGGCCTTGACGGTGGGAATCACCTGTGCTGTGCCCTGCGCCTCAATAGCGGCCAGCGTGGCAGTATTCAGCGCCTCGATCTCCGGCACGATGAGGTGCGGTTTTTCCTGAGCCACGAGCGCACGCAACGCGGCATCGTCGGTCATGTCGATCACATGCGACCGATGCGCCACCTGATGGCCGGGCGCATTGGCGTAACGGTCGACCGCAATCACTTCGACCCCCAGCCTTTGCAAGGCGATGATAACTTCCTTGCCCAACTCGCCGCTGCCGAGCAGCATCACGCGCGTAGCGTTGGGGCTCAAGGGGGTTCCGATTTTCATGCCTGACTCCTGGTTGAATTCAGGCCGATTTTAACATGGTGGGCGCAGACGGGCGCGGGTCTGGTTTTGATGCGGAAAAACTTGAGCAGTCGCTGAGAGCACTGAGTTCACAAAAACAAGAAGCTGCAGAAATCGTGACTTCCACCTATCGTGGCAATTCTATGAACAGGACGCAATCCGCTTTCCGCTGCGCCTTATAGACTCGGTGGCTTGGATTACGGATTCAGGTTGAGCTCAATCGCCCTTGATACCATGCTTGTCCATCCGGTAGCGGATGGCCATGCGCGTGATGCCCAACAGTCGGGCGGCTTCGGAAACATTGTTGTTGGCTTGGGCCAGAGCATTCTCGATCAGGATCTTCTCGGCCTGATCCAGCGTCACGGTCGCCGCATTGCTGTCGAAACTGATCTTGGCGGTACTGGGCTCGATGGCGACTGCGAGATCCTGGCCGCTGATGACATCATCCCGGCTAAGCAGAACGGCTCGGCTGATCTGATGTTTGAGTTCGCGCACATTGCCCGGCCATTGGTAACGGTTGATGACCTCGATCGCCTCTTCCGAGAAACGTCTTGGTTGCAGACCGTAACGGCGCTCGGTCTGACTGGCGAAATGACGGGCCAATAGAAGAATGTCCTCCCCACGTTCGCGCAGTGCGGGCATGACGATATTCAATACGTTCAACCGGTAATAAAGATCCGAGCGGAAACGACCTTCCAGCACCATCTGTTGCAGGTCGCGATTGGTAGCCGCGATGAAGCGGGCCGCCACCGGCCGCTCCTTGGTGGAGCCGACCCGCCGCACCATGCGGCGTTCGAGCACATTCAGCAACTTGGCCTGCAGGCTGAGCGGCAGTTCGCCGATTTCATCCAGAAAAAGTGTGCCGTCTTCCGCGGCCTCGATCAAACCACAACGGGAGGATTGAGCGCTGGTAAAGGCACCGCGCTCATGACCGAACAGTTCGCTTTCAATCAGTTCCGCCGGCAACGAGGCGCAATCGACATGCACGAAAGGCCGATCCTTGATCATGCAGGACAGATGCAGCATTCGGGCCGCGACATCCTTGCCGGTACCGGTTTCGCCATTGATCAACACGGTGGGCGGAGGCACCGCCGTCTCGACCGACGCCAGTTGGGCAACGCGCTCGATCTGCTTGCGTACGCGCTGCATGACCGGGCTGTTGCCGATCATTTCGACGCCGATCGCAGTCGCATCATGCGAATTTCGCTGCCGTGAGTAATCCAGATGGTGTTTGAGCTGGCTGGCTTTTTCAGCCTTCTCGATCACCAGCAACAGTTCCTCGAGATCGACCGGCTTCTTCAGGTAGTCGGTCGCGCCCTGCTTCATGGCGCTGACGGCATCGCTGAGCTCACCGAAAGCTGTCATGACGATCACGGACATACCCCTGGTGACGAAATCCGGTAACAAGTCCATGCCGCTACCGTCAGGCAGGCGCATGTCCAGCAGGACGATATCCGGCATCATCTGCTTGGCCAGCGCACGTCCGTCCTTGATATTCTCGGCGTGCTCGCAATCATATCCCGCCTTCTTCAGGCGTTTGACGACGGCGCGCGCAAACAGCGCTTCATCCTCGATGACAAGCACACGCGCCTTTTGTTGGAGCGCCTGATGATTCGTCATTCCATCAACAGTATCTACGTGTGCCTGCATCTTGGACATCATTCCTACTTCTTGGCAGCGAACTCGTAACGCACGCCCAGCCAGCCCGCGCGTGGGGCACCCGGCA
>JAVEWT010000185.1:0-3143 GCA_034004425.1 Methylophilaceae bacterium | reverse complement strand
CGCGCATTCGCCGACCGGCATCAGGTGCAGTTGTGGACGCAGAGCAAGGGGCCGGATACCGTAAAACCGTTCTATCCGCTCGATGCGCCGGCACTGAAATATCACCTGCCGGAGTTCGACCTCGAGTTTCCGTTCAAGCCGACCGAGTTCACGCAGGTCAACCCGCATATCAATCAGGTCATGATCCGCCGCGCCATGCAGTTGCTGCAGCCGCAGGCGGGTGAGCGCATCGCCGATTTTTTCTGCGGCCTTGGCAATTTCACGCTGCCGATCGCCCGCAGCGGCGCGCAGGTGTTCGGCTTCGAGGGTTCGGCGGCGCTGGTGGCGCGCGCGGTGGAAAGCGCGCAGCTCAACAAGCTGCAGGGCAACACCGAATTCAGTGAGGCCGACCTGTTCCTGATGACGCCGGAAAAACTCGCCGCGCTCGGCCATTTCGACAAATGGCTGATCGACCCGCCGCGCGATGGTGCGCTGGAGCTGATCAAGTCGCTGCCGGAGGCGGATGATCAGAGCGGCCCGCGCCCGAACCGCATCGTCTATGTGTCGTGCAACCCGGCCACATTGGCGCGCGACACCGGCATTCTGGTCGCGCTCAAGGGTTATCGCCTGGTGGCCAGCGGCGTCATCAATATGTTCCCGCACACGACGCACGTGGAATCGATTGCGCTGTTCGAGCGGGCGTAGTAGTTTCGGGTCTGCGCCTTCGCCTGTGCGCGCCTTTGTCATCATTTCAGGATAGCTTTGCGCGGATTCGTACTCATCCTGCTGTGTGGTCTGTTAGCCGCCTGTGGCGGCCAGCAGTCGCACGACGACATCCGTATGGCGCTCGCACAGGCGCCTATCAACCTCGACCCGCGTTACGCCTCGGATGCCGCTTCCGAACGCATCAACCATCTGGTCTATCGGCCGCTGGTCGATTTCGATGACAACTACCGGCCGCAACCGGCGCTGGCCGACTGGCAGTTGCTGAGTACTACGCATTACCGCTTCACGCTGCTGCCGGAACGCAGCCCCTTTCATGATGGCAGTAGGCTGGACGCGACCGATGTGGCGGCGACTTACGGTTCGCTATTGGCGCTGAAGGATTCGCCGCACACGGCGGAGTTCGCCAATATCCGCAGCATCGAGGTCGTGGACGGGAACACGGTCGATTTTCTGCTGAACGAGCCGGATGACATTTTTCCCTCGCGCCTTGTCATCGGCATCCTGCCTGCCGAGAAGGTGCAGAGCGGCCATGATTTCAGCCGGCAGCCGGTCGGCAACGGCCCGCTGCGTTTTCTGGCCTGGCAGGGCGTGCTGCAACTGGAAAGGCTGGCGGACGGCCAGCGCTTCACGCTGCAGGAGGTGAAAGACCCGACCGTGCGCGTACTCAAGTTGCTGCGCGGTGAGGTGGATCTGCTGCAGGGTGACTTGTTGCCGGAGCTGGTGCGCTATCTGAAGCAGCAGCCGGAAATCCGCGTCGATGAAGTCAAAGGCTCCAACTTTTCCTATCTCGGTTTCAATCTGCAGGATGAACAGCTGGCCAAGCCGGAAGTCCGTCGCGCCATTGCCCATGCCATCGACCGTCCGGCGCTGTTGCGCGAGGTATTGGTCGGCGGCAGCCGTGAAGCAGGTTCGATTCTGCCGCCAGAGCATTGGGCAGGGCATGATGCCTTGCCGGCGTATGCATACAACCCGTCACTGGCACGCGAGCTGTTGCAGCAGGCCGGCGTCGAACTGCCGCTGAAACTGGTCTACAAGACCTCGACCGATGCCCAGCGCGTCCGGTTGGCGACCGTGCTGCAGGCACAGATGCGCGAAGCGGGTATCGCGCTGGAAATCCTCAGCCTCGATTGGGGCACGTTCTTCGATGATGTAAAGCATGGTAAATTTCAGCTCTATGGTCTGACCTGGGTCGGCATCCGTACGCCGGAGATCTATCGGCTGGCATTCCATAGCGAATACGTGCCGCCCAGAGGCGCCAACCGCGGCCGCTACGCTGATACCGAGGCCGATCGGTTGATCGACGCTGGCGATTGGCGTGGAGTCAGCGAACGCGTGCACGCCATGCTGCCGTATGTGCCGCTGTGGTATGAAGGACAGTTCGTCGCCATGCGCGATAACATCAGCGATTATCAGGTCAAGGCCGACGGCAGCTGGGACGGACTGGTGACCGTAAAGAAAAGGTCGCAAGCAGCGATGAAAGCGCAGCGGTAAAACAGCAACCATGAACCTGAACATCAAGATTCCAAGGGCAGCAAACAGAGCCAAACCGAGGTTTGCGGGTTTCTCTGAGTTCTCTTTGTCCTCTGTGGCTAACGGTTTTGAAAGATGATTCGAGTCAGATGAGCCGCGACCAAGCCAACATGCGCATCGAAATCTCGATCGCCGACCAACAGCTCCGCCTGCTGAACGCGCAAGGCGAGGTCGTTGCCCGTTATGCCGTCTCCACCGCCTTGAACGGGGCGGGTGAACAGAAGGACAGCGGTTGCACGCCGCGCGGCGTGCATGTGGTGCGCGCCAGGATCGGCGACGGTGCGCCCGTCAACAGCGTATTCGTCGGCCGTCGCGCCACCGGTGAGCTGTGGACGCCTGAACTGGCGGCGCAATACCCCGACCGCGACTGGATATTGACCCGCATCCTCTGGCTTTCCGGCTCGGAGCCGGGCTTCAACCGGCTCGGCGCGGTCGACAGCATGCAGCGCTATATCTACATCCACGGCACGCCGGACGACCAGCCGATGGGCGTGCCTTGTTCGCATGGTTGCGTACGCATGCGCAACCGGGATGTCCTGGCCTTGTTCGATGCGGTGCCGGTCGGCACGACGGTGCAGATAATCGAATCCTCCTTTGCGGAAACGCAGCGTGTTTAAGCGGTTGTTCGGCGTCGTGCCGGTAGTGTTCGGCGTCCTGCTGCTGACCTTTATGCTGGTACATCTGGTGCCGGGCGACCCGGTCGAGGTCATGCTGGGCGAATCCGCCAGTAGCGCCGACCGCAGCCAGTTGCGCGCCGAGCTTGGTCTGGATAAACCTCTGCCTGTGCAGTTCGCCCACTATCTCTCACGCCTGACACAGGGCGATTTCGGCAATTCCATCCATAGCCGCGAGCCGGTATCCGCCATGCTGGCCGAGCGTCTGCCCGCAACTATCCGCCTCGCGTTGCT
>JAVEWT010000184.1:0-3148 GCA_034004425.1 Methylophilaceae bacterium | reverse complement strand
GAAAGCCGGATGCCCTTGTCGCCGATTTCGGTGGCAAAACCGGCTGGCAATTGCTCGATGAACCCCGTGGCATAGGCGGCATCCGCCGCATGGCGTACTTCCTGATCGGTAGCAGCCGTATTGCCATAGGCGATATTGGCAGCAACGGTGTCGTTGAACAGAAAGATATCCTGGGAAACGAGGGCGAACTGATTACGCAGACTTGCCAGCGTAAGGTCGCGAATATCCACGCCATCGACGCATATCCTGCCGTGATCGACATCATGAAAACGCACCAGTAAGTTCAGCAGCGTCGTCTTGCCGCTGCCGGACAAACCGACTACCGCAATCATTTCTCCCGGATTAATGGTGAAGCTAACGCCATCGAGTGCAGGCTGTTCGGTATTGGGGTAGGTGAACCTGATGTTTTCCACGCTCAAACCACCTTGGCCGCGCGTGATCGTTCGCTGGCCTGTGTCGGGTTCGCCGTCTGTATCCAGAAAAGCAAATACGCTTTCGGCGGACGCCAGACCGCGCTGCAGGGGCATGTTGATTCCCGCCAAACGCTTGGCCGGCGCCAGCAGCATCAGCATGGCAGTGATGAAGGAAACGAAAGCACCCACCGATGTGGTCTCGGTGCTCGCTTGATGCACTGCCAGACCGACTACGACCGCCAGCGCCAGTGCGGCAATCATTTGCACCAGCGGCATCAGGACCTCGCCGGCGATGGAGATGCGCATATTGATGCCCCGAAATTTCGATGTATCCACCCGGAAACGGGCAATTTCGTAGGCTTGGGCGTTTTGCATCTTGATCACACGGTGCCCTTCTGTCGCTTCCTGCAGTGCCTGCGCCATATCGCCGTAGGATGCGAGCAGTGACCGAGACAGGCGCCTCATACGCCGGGTGAAGTAGCGCATGGCGATCACCACCAGCGGAACAATGAACAGGCTGACCAAGGTCAACGTCCAGTTCAGATACAACATCCAGGCAAGCAGGGCAATGATAGTCAGAGAATCCCGTATGAGCGTCGTCAGCACGTTGATCGAGGCTGCACTCAGACCATTGACGTCGTTGGTAACCCGGGCAACGATGCGTGAACTTGGATGCGCATCGAAAAAGGGCGTCGGCAAGAGAATCAGTCGGGCAAACATGCGTTCGCGAATGTCGGCGGTAACACGATGACTGACCCAGTGCAGGCAATAACCGCCGAAGAAACCAAGCACCCCCCGCAAAGCAATCACGCCAACGATGGTGAGCGGATATTGCCACCACGCCTGTGGATTGTTGGCGCCCAGATTCCCATCCAGCAGAGGCTTCATCAGGGCAGGGAACAGCGGTTCGGTCGCTGCCGTCAACGCCATGCCGACCACCGCCGCCAACAGCATCTTCCAATAGGGCCTGACAAAGCCGAGCAGGCGCAAGTAAAGAGCGACGCTGGAGTCTTGCTTCATCTCTCTTCCGTCTCGACGAGCAACGATTCGACGGCAGCCATCACCTTGTTGGTCGTCAGGAAAACCAGGCACTCAGCCACTTTACCGCCGCCGCAGCCATCGAGACGGCAGGGGCGGCACGAATAGTCCGAGGTTACAACCCGGTGCGGTACCTGCCAGGGGCCCCACTCGTTTTCGTTCGATGGCCCGAACAGAGCAACCACCGGTGTACCGACCGCCGCAGCCAGATGCATCGGCACCGAATCGACGCAGATCGACAGACGTGCCCGGGCGATCAGCGCGCCAAGCTCCTTGAGCGTGAGCCTGCCGGCCAAATCGACCGGGGCGGCACGGCAGCAGGCGCGGATTTCGGCGGCAAGCGCCATTTCACGCGGGTCGGGGCCGGTCGTGATGACAACGCGTTGGCCGCGCGCCTCCAGTCGGTCGATCAACTCGGCATATCCCGCGACTGTCCAGGCCTTGAACAGCCAGCGCGAGGCCGGGTGCAGATGCACCCAGTCTCCGGCAGAAAGATCATGGTCGGCCAGCAATGCGTCGACGCGCGCGTCGGCTTCCGCGCCAGGAACGAAAACCAGTGCCATATCGTTCGGTCGCGGCCGGATACCCAGCCTCCTGAGTGCATCTAGATGACAGTCAACCGTATGACGATTGCCGAGTGGTGGCAGGGGTGCAAGATGGGTAAAAGTGCGTCGCCACAAAGGCGCCGGCGGACGGAGCGAGGAAAAGGTCGCCACGGCACAACGTGGGCGCAGGAAACGGGCGAGCCAGGCGCCACGCCAGCTTTCTGTCAGATGGATCAGCAGATCGTAGTTTTGTGCGCGCAAGGTCGTGAAAAGTCGCAGTTCGTCGCCCAAGCGCGTTTCTCCGGCACGGCGATCGATAGTGTGCACACGAGCGATGGCCGGATGGCCATCGAGCATCGGTGCCGTTTCCGCATACACCAGTGCGTCGATATCGCAGGCGGGCATCGCCTGTTTGAGGACGGTAAAGAGAGGCGAGGTGAGCAGAACGTCGCCGTGATGACGCAGCTTGATGACCAGGGCGCGGGAGAACTCACCGCAGGTTGGAGGAGCGGCGGACATGATGGGGCGCGATTCTACCCGCTGGTAACGAGGCGGCTCAGCACAGATCGCGGTAAAGCGTTGCCAGCCGACTTGCTTGAAGTTTCCAGTCCAGATCCTGTACCGCATTCCTCGCGGCTGTGCGCATCGCCTCGGCAGCTCCAGGCACACATAGCGTATCGAGATAATGGACAAGATTCGACGCGTCGCGAGCAGCACAAACATAACCGCTCACACCAGGATGAATCAGCTCCGCCGCACCGCTGGTAGCCGAGGTCAGCACCGGGATGCCGCAGGCGAGCGCTTCGAGCACCGCATTGGGAAGCGGATCGTACAGTGTCGGAAGACAGAAAACGTCGGCAGCGGCATAGAACGATCGCACATCCTGCTGGCCACCGAAAAAGCGTACCCGTGTCTCGATACCCAACTGCCGGGCTAGCGCCTCGTAGCGCGCAGCGGACTTGTCCCGGCCGACGATCCAGACTTCCGCCTCGGCAGTCGCCATATGGGAGCATGCCTCCAGCAAGGTCGCTACCCCCTTGCGTTCATAGCCGGAACCGACGAACAGGATCACCGGTGCCGTTCTGCTAGCGCCGACTTTTTCTCGTACTGCCTGTCGGTGCTCATCCCGCAGGCGCGGATGAAAATGCTCAA
>JAVEWT010000183.1:0-3156 GCA_034004425.1 Methylophilaceae bacterium | reverse complement strand
CCAGATGGCGACCAGCGCGGCGCCCGCCGATAGCGCAACACCGTAAGGCATGGTCACGGCACCGGCGCTATGCAGGTCCCAGCTCATCTCCTTGAAGCCGGAAAGCCAGGCGCTGCGCCACATGAAGACCATGTTGTTCCACAGTTTTTTCAGGCCACCGTGACGCCAGGACAGGACTAGCGCCCAGATGCCGCCGATGATGGCGCCGTTGAGCAGGGCGAGGATGACGCCGAGCGGGCCGAGGAAGAAACCGAACACCATCAGCAGCTTGACGTCGCCGGCGCCGACCTGTCGCAGGCGGTAGGGAATGAACAGGAAGAACCAGCCCAGTACCATGCCGAGCATGGACATGACCAGCCCCTTGGACACCAGGCGGAAACCTTCGAAATAGCCTAACGTCAGAAACAGGGCGATAGCATAGGCCATGGCGACAATCAGCAGATAATTGGGAATGCGACGCATGCGGAAGTCGCAGATGGAAACCAGCAGGGCCAGCACGAGCAGGCCGGACAGCATGGAATAGGCAAAATAGGCGTTGATCACGAAAAGCTTCCAGTCAAATTACATCGCATAATTACTGCAAATTCCGTTCCCGCCACAATCGGCGTTGCGAATGCGAAGCTGCCGGCAAATATGGGACGGTATATGGTTGAAATCAAAACGCTTTTTATTTTTATGTGTGGGCGTGCGATTGGCGCTGCATCGGCAGGCAGTGTTGAAGTGGTTGTTTTCAGCCAACGCGCTGGTTGTATACAACCATATCGAATGCGGGTGGCTGTATCCAAGTCCTTGAATTCGCTATATCCCTCACCGGTTTTTGCAATGGCATGTTCTTCGCTTGCAAAACGCTGGTCAAATCCACGATACCGGTGTCATCCATGAAGTTCATCATCAGCGGCATGCCGTGCTGCGGCAAGACCTATTTCGGCGACTGGCTGCGCGACACGCACGCTTACACGCACGTCAATCTGGAAGCGCGGACGACGGCCAGCGGCCGCATCTCCGCACCGGCGCCTTACGCCGAGTTGCCGGAGTGGCTGGCCGAGTTGTCGCCGCTGGTCGTCGTTACCTGGGGCTACCGGCCGGTACAGCCGGCTTTCGAATTCATGCGCCGTTTCGAAGCCGCCGGTTTCACGCCCTGGTGGTTCGACACCTCTCCCGAACTGTCGCGCCGGCGTTATATCGAGCGCGATGGGGTGGAGCGGACCGGACGTTTCTTCGAGCCGCAAATGGAGAAGTTGCACGCCACGGCGCCGCTGATCAGCGCCACCTATCGTGAACGGCGGCTGGTAACGCTGGACGAGAACGGCTATCTGGCGCCGGAAGCCATCCTCGCCCACCTGCAGGCGGCGTCTGCGGCCTGAGTCTAACCCGTCAGGGCAGCCGCCAGCCGCGCCATTTCCACATCCACAGCGCGATGCCCATCAGCACGCTGCTCAGCACCGACAGCATGATCAGGTTGCCGAAGAAGACGGCGGCATGTGCGCGCTTCCAGTCGAAGAACAGCATGGCGCTGTTGATGAAGTGATGCTCGAACATGAACTGGCGCAGCACGGCAAAGGCCGGGAAACTCTGTGACAGGGCGAAGACCACGCCCATCAGCATGATGTAACAGAAGCCGACAAGGCTGGCGCTGGTCTGCTGGCGCGTCAGGCTGGTGATCAGGATGGCGATGGCCATCAGGCCGAGGCTGGAGAACAGCAGCATCCACCACAGCGGCCAGAGTGCCAGCGTCGCCCAACCGTGCACGATGCCGACGATCAGCGCGCTGGAGGTCAGCGCCAGCGTCAGGTGGAACAGGACTTTGGCCAGCAACAGCTCGAACGGGCCGGAAGCCGTCAGCGCCAGCGCCTGCGAGATGCCGCGTTCGCGCTCGTGCGCGGCGAACGAGATGAACAGCGCGCAACAGACGAAGAACTGGGCGGAAAAGATCAGCATGGCGTTGATCATTGCACGCGATTGTTTGGTGGCGAGGTCGATCTTGCCGCGGTTCTGCTGCTGTGCCTCGCTGTTCGGCAGCGGCAGGGTCTTTTGCGCCAGCGGCTGACCGCTGTAGGCGGCGAGTTCGGCCAGCAGCCATTGCGTCAGCGGGTAGAGCGCCCGCGTATCGCCGCCGTGGCGGAACACCAGACTGAGTTGCCTATTGCTTTCGGATGCAGGGCTGCTCTCGGTCGCCGAACTGCCGTCTGCCATCGTGCTGCCGATCTCCACCGCGCAGGTCACTTGCGGCGGGTAATCCGGATGGTGCCTTGGTGACAGGGGCTCATCGACGGCGACGAACCTCACCGCAGGCCTGCCGCTTGCCTGTTGCAGATGGGCGGCGAACGCGTCGCCGTGCTGATGCACCACCAGACAGGGCCGTTTGGCGATGGCGGCGGCGCGCGTCGTGGCTTTGGTCTCGATGCTGACCATGAAGGCCATCAGCACGATGAGACCGACCGCCATCAGCGCCGCCGGATTGCGCTTGAGGCGGAACCATTCCTTGCTGTAGAGCACCCACAGGCGCTGCGGTAGCGTGGTCACCGGTAGGCCTCCCCGGTCAGTTTCCTGAACACGTCCTCGAAGCGGAACTCGCGCGAATGCACCCGCACGCAACGCTCGTCGCGGATGATGCGCGCCAGCCGCTCGCGGTCGGCCGCTTCGTCCAGGTGCAGGCTCTCGCGTCGCGTCTGGCCTTCCGCGTCATACTGCACATCGCAGTAGCGTTCGGCATGCCGCGTGATGAAAGCGGTCGGCGTGTCGCATTCCAGCAGCCGGCCGCGCGCGATGATGGCGACGCGGTCGCAGATCTGTTCCACCTCGTCCATGTCGTGCGTGGTCAGGAACACCGTAGTGCCGGAAGCGGCCAGCTCGCGCAGCAGCCGGCGCACGAGCTGGATGGAGTGCGCGTCGAGGTTGGCGGTCGGCTCATCGAAGAACACCAGCCGCGGCGCGTGCAGCAGCTCGCGCGCGATCATCAGCTTTTTCTTCATGCCCTTGGAATAGGTGCGCACCTTGAGGTCGGCGGCCTCGGTCAGCTGCAGCCGCTCCAGCCATTCGTCCACGCGCGCCAGCGGCACGCCGTAGAGCCGCGCGTAGAGCCGCAGGTTCTCGCGCCCGCTGAAATCCTCGTAATGGTTCTCGCTGTCCGGCACATAGCCGACCAGCGGCTTGATC
>JAVEWT010000182.1:0-3169 GCA_034004425.1 Methylophilaceae bacterium | reverse complement strand
CTACACGACGCTGTTCCGATCTGCCCAGCATGAACTTATAGCTATTGTCGCACTGTTTCAAGTTTCAACACAGTCCCGATTCACTCAAGTTGCTGGCATGCCCAGTGGCCGACGGCGTTGGCGGTATTGCGCCGTTACCGGGTTGTGTTGACGGCTGCATCGACTGGCAACAGCGACGCATGCCTAATATTAATAAGACCCTGATGCCGCCTGTTTGTTCGGGCCGGCCAATCATTCGCAAAAGAGGAGAAGCATATGAAAAGAAATCTCGTCATCGCGGCACTGTTCGGTATGGGCAGCGCGTTCCCGTTGACATCGATGGCGCAAGACGCTGCGGCGTCGGAATCTGCCCACAGTTACTCGGCCAATATCGGCCTGTTCAGCCAGTACATCTGGCGCGGCATGACGCAGACCAAAAAGCAGCCGGCGCTGCAGGGCGGCGTCGATTATGCGCACGCCAGCGGTTTCTATGCCGGTGCATGGGTCTCCAACGTCGGCTGGCTGAAGGATGGCGGTTCTGCCTCGCTCTATAAATCCGGCGGCACCGTGGAGCTGGATCTCTACGGTGGCTACGGCGGCGAGTTCGGCGAGACCGGCATCGGTTATGACCTCGGCGTGATCCAGTACATCTTCCCCGGCAGCAAGCGCTCCGGCAATCCCAGCGCCAATGCGACCGAACTCTACGCTGGCCTCAGTTATGGCTGGCTGTCCGCCAAGTATTCGCACGCAGTCTCGAGTGATGCCTGGGGCTTCAACGATGCCAGGGGCACCGGCTACTACGAAGTCAACGCGGACATCCCGCTCGGCGAAAGCGGCTTCGAGCTCAACCTGCACGTCGGCAGCTTCAAATATGACGGTAAGGCTGGCGGTGTCGACAACGATGAATACGATTATGAAGACTGGAAGATTGGTCTGACCAGGTCCTGGAACAACGGCATCAATGTCGGCGGCTACTGGACCGATAACAATGCCGATACCGACGACGGCTGGACCAAGGCGATGACCGAGAGCCAGTTCACCGTGTTCGTGCAGAAGGTGTTTTAGGCCCGATTTCATCGGCCTGGCTTTAAAAGGCTTCTGTCTGTTTTGCAGGCAGAAGCCTTTTTGCCATATGGAGTCGATGGCTGCCCCTGCTGCAATCAGGCGAGTGTCGACATCGCGGCGTCGGAAGGGCCATCCGGCGTGAAGTGCCTAGCACAGGAGATTGACCTTTTTGTGGCATTTCGTCATGCCGGATAGCAAAAATCGGCAAGACCGTGCGAGCGGAAGGCAAGCATGCCGATTCTTGCTACGGCCACTAAAAAGTCGTCGCTATAGTGGGCTCGTAATAATTTTTTACAAATTCTTTTTAACAACTATCACCAGAGGCCAATGGCCTGAGGAGGAGAACGTGAGTATGAATACAGAGGCTGGTGTTTACCGCCGGCTGACTCCGGGCGGACCTGAAGTGGTGTGTGTGCCCGACGCGATCAGTTTTTCCGAGTCGAAATCACCCGCCGTCAGATTCCTGATCATGGTATCCGCTGTCGTCGTCGGCGTGGCAGGTGCGAGCCTGCTCGATTCGAGTGTGGCCAGTGCCGATGCGCTGAAGTGGATGTTCCTGGCGCTGACGCTGGCAGGCGGTTTCCTGTCAACCTGGTCGCCCTGTGGCTATTCCAGCCTGAGTCTGTTGCGTCCTGCCGGTCGTTACTCGTTCGGTTCGGTCATGCGCTGGACGCCGACCTTCATCACGCACGCGATTGGTTACGCGATCGGCGCGCTGATGCTGGGTGGCGCACTGGGTCTGGTCGGCTGGCTGCTGTTCGAGCAGGTGCCCTTCAATTACGTGGTCGCCGGCCTGTCCGTGCTGGCGCTCGGCTACGGTGCGCACCAGCTCGGATTTCTGAAGATGCCTTATCCGCAACGCCGTGCCCAGGTGCCGCATGATGCCCGTTTCCGTTTCCGCTCGTCCGTTATCGGCCTGCTCTACGGTTATGCGCTCGGCATGAACTACCTGACCTACGTGCAGACGCCGATTCTCTACATCGTGACCGGCGTCGCGTTGTTCAGCGGCGACATCGTCACCGCCATCGCCATCATCGGCGTGTTCAATATCGGCCGCTGTCTGCCGGTCGCCATCAACTTCCTGCCAGTCCGCAACGAGACCGCGCAGGCCTGGTTGGCGAAATGGCAGGAACGTGCCGTGGAAGTGGATGGATTCCTTCTGTTGTCAGCCGGATCTGCAGCCATCGCGCTGCTGGTTCTCTGAGAGCGGGCGGGTTTGTTGTAGAAGTGCAGTGACTTAAACCATTAATGAAGTTTGGAGGAGTTATGACAAAATCAAATAGTCAACTGATGTCCGGCCAGCCTTGGGGTATGCGTCGTTTTGCAGGACATTTCGCCGCGGCAGCCGTACTGGCAGCCGCACAACCTGCGCTGGCACAAACGCCGGCCTCGCTCGATGGTCTCGCCACAACGCCGTTGCAGGACAAGGTCACCATCAACACGGTGCCGGCGAGTGATTCCAAGCGCGTCTATGTTGTCGATCCCGGCCACTTTAATATGACTTCCGTCATTTTTCCCGTGGACGGAAAGAACAACAAGCTGCTCGGTATGGTAGACGCCACCAAGCTGCCGAACGCCATGATCACCAGCGACGGCAAGCGCTTGGTCGTAGCCAACACCATGTACTCTCGTGTCGCACGCGGCAAGCGTGATGACTACGTCGAAGTGCTGGACTTGAAGACCCTGAATCCGGTTGCCGACATCGATATTCCGGAAAGCCGTTTCCTGATCCAGGTTCTGGACAAGATGGCAGCTCTGAGTACCGACGACAAGCACATGTTCTACTACCAGTTCGCGCCGACCCCTGGCGTTGCCATGGTCGACCTGCAGAAGAGTGCCTACGTCAAGACGCTCGATGTGCCGGATTGCTATTACGTATTCCCGGCACCTAAGCAGAACTTCTACATGCACTGCCGTGACGGTTCCATGTTGCAAGTGAGCTACGACGACAAGGGCAACACCAAGCAGAAGACTCACAAGCCGCTGCGTGGCGAGAAGGATTTCATGATGAATAATCCTTACTACTCCACCTCGAACAACCGGCTGGTGTGGCCGAACTACGAAGGTCGTGTGTTCCAGGCCAATCTGACCGCATCGGGTGCCGAGTACTTGAAGCCGATCGAGA
>JAVEWT010000036.1:0-14782 GCA_034004425.1 Methylophilaceae bacterium | reverse complement strand
GGCATCAATCAAATCAGGCATTGCTGCGGGTTCGCGGGCAAGCACGGCCTGAATTCACAGCAACGTACAACTAGAGGTCGGCCAGACTTTTGATATGCGCCACAGCGCTACGCCCAAGCGCACTCAGGGCGTAGCCGCCTTCCAGCGCAGAAACGATGCGGCCGCCGGCATGCGCGTCCGCCACCGTCTTGAGCGCCTCGGTCACCCAGCGGTAGTCCGCCTCCTGCAAGGCGAGACCACCCATATCGTCCTCCCGGTGCGCATCGAAACCGGCGGAGATCAGGATGAGTTCAGGCTGGAAGCGCTCCAGCGCCGGTAGCCAGTGCTCACTGACTGCAGCGCGGAATTCGGCGCCGCTGCAGCCCGCCGCCAGCGGCACATTGATGATGTGCGCATTGCCGCTATCGGCGCCGCTGTAAGGGTAATAGGGATGGCGGAAAGTGGAACACAGCATCACGCGCGGATCGTCATGAAAGATTTCTTCAGTGCCGTTGCCGTGATGCACGTCGAAATCGGCGATGGCCACCCGCTGCAAACCGTGATGCTGCAGGGCGTGGGCAGCACCGATCGCGATATTGTTGAACAGGCAGAAACCGGATGCACTGGCGCGGCCGGCATGATGTCCGGGCGGGCGGATGTTGCAAAAGGCATTCTGCGCCTGGCCGGTCATCACCAGATCGACGCCAAGGACGACCGCGCCTGCCGCATGCAAGGCCGCCTGCAGGCTGTGCGGATTCATGCGCGTATCGCCGTCGAGCTCGACAAAACCGGCTGCCGGCGACAAGGCGAACACACGCTCGATATACTCGGACGCATGCACCCGCAGCAACTGCTCGCGACTCGCCGGTTTCGCTTCGAACGGCAGCAAATGATCGAGCACGCCGGAAGCGATCAGCTGGTCATGGATGGCATGGATGCGGGCGGCCTCCTCGGGAAAGATTGCGCCCATATCGTGGCCGAGACAAGCCGGATGGGTGATATATGCGGTATGCATGTTTACAGCACCTTGCGCACTTTTTTGACGCTGTCGTCTTCGGCGCTGTTCTCTATGCTGAAATTGAGGCGCTGCATCAGCTTCAGCATGCTGGTGTTGCTTTTCAGCACCTCGCCCTCCATCAGTTTCAAGCCCTTGGAACGGGCAGCATCCATCAGCGCGGTCATGAGTTTATGCCCGAGACCCTTGCCACGCATGCGGTCGGCGATTACCAGCGCGAAATCGCAGCTTTCACCGTCCGGATTGATGGCAAAGCGCGTGACGCCGAGTTCGACCTCGCGGCCGCTCTCTTCGGCCACAGCCACCAGCGCCATCTCACGGCTGTAGTCGATCTGCGTGAAGCGCACCAGCATCGCCTCGCTCAGCTCCTGCACGCTGTTCATGAAGCGGAAATAACGGGCTTCCTCCGACAGGTTGCGCACGAACTCCTGTTCGATCTCGGCATCCTCCGGCCGGATCGGGCGGATCACCAGATCGGTGCCGTCCGCCAGCTGCCAGTTGGTGACCAGATGGGTCGGATAGGGGTAGATCGCCATATGCGCGTAGCGGTCGGCACTGGGCTGGCGCAGTTCCACCACGACGCGCGCATCGGCCGCCAGCGCGCCGGACTCGTCGACGATCAGCGGATTGATGTCCATTTCCATCAGCATCGGCAACTCGCACACCATCTCCGACACCCGCAGCAGCACACTCTCCAGCGCCTGCATGTCGGCCGGCGGCATGTGGCGGAAGGCGCCCAGCATCTTCGCTACGTGTGTGCGCTGGATCAGATCCTTGACCAGAAAGCCATTGAGCGGCGGTAGCGTCACTGAACGGTCGCCCATCACTTCCACAGTGGTGCCGCCGGCGCCGAAGGTGATCAACGGACCGAAGATCGGATCGCTGGTGACGCCGACCATCAGCTCGCGACCGTTCGGCTTGACGATCATGGGTTCGATCGAGATGCCGTCGATACGCGCTTCCGGCCGGTTGCGCCGCAAGTTCTCGATGATCTCGTGATAGGCAGCGCGCACCGCCTGTGCATTCGCCAGATTGAGCATGACGCCACCGGCATCGGTCTTGTGCGTGATATCCGGCGAGTTGACTTTCATCGCCACCGGAAAGCCCAGCTGCTGAGCGATCAGCAGCGCCTCATTGGGCGAATGCGCCACCAGCGTCTTGGCCACCGGAATGTGAAAGGCGGACAAGAGCGCCTTGGATTCCATTTCGCTGAGGATCTTGCGCCGCTCCTGCAGGGCGCCCTCGATGATCATGCGCGCGCCTTCGACATCCGGCTCCAGATGATGGGAGAGCGGCCCCGGCATCTGCATCAGCAGTTTTTGGTTCTGGTAGTAGGCACTCAGATAGGAAAACACTTCGACCGCAGGTTCCGGTGTGCGGAAACTCGGCTTTCTGGCGCGGTTGAACGCCGCGCGCGATGAATCGACCTGGGCACCGCCCATCCAGCAGGCGAGAAAGGGCTTGCGGTAACGGTCGGAAAGCTCGATGACTGCCGTGGCCGCCTCCAGCGGCTTGGTCATTGCCTGTGGTGTCAGGATGGTCAAGACACCATCGACTCCGGGGTCCTCGAGACACGCCTGTACCGCATGCCTGTAGCGATCGGCCTGCGCATCACCGATGATGTCGACCGGATTGCCATTCGACCAGGTCGACGGCAGGGCCTGGTTGAGTTTTTCCAGCGTCTCTGCTGACAGGTCGGCCATCACCAGCCCGAGGTCTGCCGCACAATCGGTAGCCATGACGCCGGGGCCGCCGCCGTTGGTAACGATGGCAAGCCGGTTGCCGGTCGGATGGAACCCGCAGGACAACGCCTTGGCGGCAGAAAACAGCTGCGTGATGGTCTGCACGCGGACGACGCCGGCACGGCGTACGGCTGCGTCGAAGGCATCGTCGGAGCCGACCAATGAAGCCGTATGCGACATCGCCGCGCGCGACGCCACGGCGTGACGGCCGACCTTGACCAGTATCACCGGCTTGATGCGGGCGGCTGCGCGGATACCGCTCATGAAACTGCGCGCATCGCGGATGCCTTCGATGTAAAGCAGGATACTCTGGGTCCTGGTATCCGAAATCAGATAATCGAGAATCTCGCCGAAGTCGATATCGAGCGAAGAGCCGAGGGAAACGACGCTGGAAAATCCGACATCGTTGGTCTGCGCCCAGTCCAGAATCGCCGTGCAAAGCGCACCGGATTGCGAGACGAAGGCCAGATTACCGACATTGGCGCTGCCCTTGTTGAAAGTGGCGTTGAGCCCGATCTCCGGCCGCATGACGCCGAGGCAGTTCGGCCCGATCAGACGTACCCCGTAATGCTGCGCAGTTTCCAGCACTCGCCTTTCCAGCGCCTTGCCGGCTTCGCCGGTTTCGCCGAAACCGGCGGTGATGATGACGGCCGCCTTGACCTGATGCTTGCCGCACTGTTCGATGATGTCAGGCACCGTCGCCGCCGGCGTCGCAATCACCGCCAGCTCAACGGTCTCCTCGATCTGCGCCAGCGAGGCATAGGCTTTGACGCCCTGGATTTTCTTGTGCTTGGGATTGATTGGATACAGGCCGCCCTGAAAACCGCCCTGCAGCATGTTTTGAAACACGATTTGACCGACCGAATCCTGCCGGTCGCTGGCACCGAACACTGCGACCGATTTGGGCGCAAACAGGGGCTTCAGGTGATGCTGGCTCATGTGGACAGACCGCGATGACTGGACAAGCCCTATCTTAGCCTATTCGCAGAACCGTTGCAGTGCGTGCTGTTGGCCGTCGATCAAATCGATCAACGGCCTGCTTGTCTTACCGGGGAATAAAATGGGGTGGCTGATGGGGCTCGAACCCACGACAACTGGAATCACAATCCAGGGCTCTACCAACTGAGCTACAGCCACCACTGAAACTGATGAACATCAGAAACTTGGCCTGCCCGACAGGAATCGAACCTGTAACCCCCAGCTTAGAAGGCTGGTGCTCTATCCGATTGAGCTACGGGCAGATTGTCGGGCAATCTAGACTAAATACTTCAAAACCTGGTCGGGGTGGAGAGATTCGAACTCCCGACATCCTGCTCCCAAAGCAGGCGCGCTACCAGGCTACGCTACACCCCGAGGGCGTGAAATATATCCTAAACGCCCCACCAGGTCAAACTCAATCTGCACGATTATCGGTTTAAACGGCATACCCTGCTAAAATAGTGGTTTTTTTACGCGCTTAGAATATTTATGTCAGCTCAAATCATCAACGGCAAGGCGACTGCGGAACAGATGCTCACACTCCTGAAAGGGCGCATCGACGAACGCCTCTCCCAGGGCAAGCGCGCACCCTCCCTCGCCGTGATACTGGTCGGCGCTGACCCGGCCTCCGCCATTTACGTGCGCAACAAGCGCATGGCCTGCGAGAAGGTCGGCATCCGCTCCATCTCCCACGACCTGCCGGCCAGCACCACCGAAAGCGAGCTATTTGCCTTGATCGATGCGCTGAATGCCGACGACACGGTGGACGGCATCCTGGTGCAGGCGCCCTTGCCGCCACAGATCGATGAAAAACGCATCATCGAGGCGATCCGCGCCGACAAGGATGTCGACGGCTTCCATCCCTATAATATCGGTCGTCTGGCCGTGCGGCAGCCGACGTTGCGCTCTTGCACACCGTTCGGGGTCATGAAGTTGCTGGAAACGGCAGGCATCAAGGTACTCGGCCTCGATGCCGTCGTAGTCGGCGCTTCCAACCACGTCGGGCGCCCCATGATGCTGGAACTGCTGCTGGCCGGCTGCACGGTTACCTGCTGTCATCGCCACACCAGGGATCTGGCGGAGAACGTCGCCCGTGCCGATATCGTCGTCGCCGCGGCGGGCAAGGCCGGACTGGTCAAGGGCGAGTGGATCAAGCCGGGCGCCATCGTCATCGATATCGGCATCAACCGTCTGGTCGATGGCAGCATCTGTGGCGATGTCGAGTTTGCTGTGGCAAAGGAACGCGCCGGCTGGATTACGCCGGTACCGGGTGGTGTCGGTCCCATGACGGTCGCCACCCTGATGGAGAACACCTTGCTGGCCCAGACTTTACGCGAATCTTCAATATCTTAGGAAAACTGCAGGGCAAAATACAGGCTGGACTTTATTCCCAATCGTAGTAAACTTGCGCCTGCTTTATTTTTCTGTTAACGCTGTTTTTTCGAGAACGGGGTCTTAAAAGCCTCGCGGGACCACAATGGCTGATGTAATCACAAAACACTTTACTCCTTATGAACCGAAACCCGGTGAGGAGTACATGAATGAGAAGCAACTCAACCACTTCCGCCAGATTCTGAACAACTGGAAAGATGAATTGAGCGATGATATCGACCGCACGGTACATACCATGCAGGACGAAGTCACCATGTTCGCCGACCCGAACGACCGCGCCAGCCAGGAATCCGACATGGCGCTGGAACTGCGTAACCGCGATCGCGAACGCAAGCTGATCAAGAAGATCGACGACACGCTGAACAAGATCGACGCAGGCGAATACGGTTACTGCAACAGTTGCGGCGTCGAAATCGGCCTCCGCCGCCTGGAAGCCCGCCCGACTGCGACGCAATGCATCGACTGCAAGACTCTGGACGAAATCCGCGAAAAGCAGGTGGCAAAGTAATTTGCCACCTGCTTTCAGAGCAGGCTAATGCGCGTAGCGCGTTATGCCGGAACTAAAAACAAGTCGCCAAGTAGTTTGTTATTTGCTTTTAGTAAAGACGCTTCCTTGCATTTGCGTTAATCGAAACAAAAAGCAAACATTCAAGACTCACGCCAATAAAAAAGCCCGCAGATGCGGGCTTTTTTATTGCATTACAGCTATTACTCTGCTGCCTGCTCGGTTTCCGGCTTGTCTTCGGCTGCAGGCGGATCGATCAGCGCCTTCATACTCAGACGTACACGGCCCTTCTCGTCGGCTTCAACGACCTTGACCTTGACGACCTGGCCTTCCTTCAGGAAATCCGATACCGCATTCACGCGCTGATGCGCGATTTGCGAAATGTGCAACAGACCATCCTTGCCCGGCAACAGGGAAACGATGGCGCCGAAATCCAGCAACTTGATCACGGTGCCTTCATAGCTCTGGCCGATCTCGACTTCCGCAGTGATCGCCTCGATGCGCTTCTTCGCTTCTTCGCCGGCTTCCGCATTGACACAGCCGATCTTGATGGTGCCGTCATCTTCGATGTCGATGGTGGCGCCGGTTTCTTCGGTCAGCGCACGAATCACGGCACCGCCCTTGCCGATCACGTCACGGATCTTCTCCGGATTGATCTTCATGGTAATGATGCGCGGTGCGAATGCCGACAGTTCCTTGCTGCCGTCGCCGACGGCTTCCTTCATCAGCCCGAGGATATGCATGCGGCCTTCCTTGGCCTGTGCCAGTGCGACCTGCATGATTTCCTTGGTGATGCCGGTGATCTTGATGTCCATCTGCAAGGCGGTCACACCCTCTTCGGTACCCGCCACCTTGAAGTCCATATCGCCGAGATGATCTTCGTCACCCAGGATGTCGGTCAGCACGGCAACTCGGTTGCCTTCCTTGATCAGGCCCATGGCCACACCGGCAACCGGCGCCTTGATCGGCACGCCGGCATCGATCAGAGCGAGGGTGCCGCCGCAGACGGAAGCCATCGAGCTGGAACCGTTGGATTCCATGATCTCGGAAACCAGACGGAAGGTATAGCCGAACTCTTCCTGGCTCGGCAGCACAGCGACCAGGGCGCGCTTGGCCAGACGGCCGTGGCCGATCTCGCGACGCTTGGGCGAACCGACACGGCCGGTCTCGCCGGTACAGAACGGCGGGAAGTTGTAGTGCAGCATGAAGCGGTCTTTGTATTCACCCTGCAGGGCATCGATGATCTGCTCATCGCGGCCGGTGCCGAGGGTCGCCACCACCAGCGCCTGTGTTTCGCCGCGTGTGAACAACGCGGAACCGTGGGTGCGGGGCAGGACGCCGGTACGAATGCTGATAGGACGCACGGTACGGGTATCGCGACCGTCGATGCGCGGTTCGCCGTTCAAGATCTGACCGCGTACGGTCTTGGCTTCCAGGTTGAAAAATTCGTTCTTGATCTTGTTGGCTTCCTCGGTCGAGGTTTCTTCCGTGATCAGCTCTGCAAACACGCGGCTGCGTATTTCATCAAGCTTGGCGGAACGCTCAGACTTGGCGCGGATCTTGAACGCTGCGGCTACGTCTGCCTCGGCCAGCGCCTTGATGCGGTCGATCAGGGCGGTATCGGCTTCCGGCGGCACCCAGTCCCAGGGCTCCTTACCGACTTCGGCAGCCAGTTCGTTGATGGCATTGATCACGACCTGCATCTGCTCATGCCCGTAGACGACGGAGCCCAGCATGACATCTTCCGGCAGTTCGCGCGCTTCGGATTCGACCATCATCACTGCCTTGTCGGTGGCGGCAATGACCAGATCCAGCTCGGAATCCTTCATCTGACTGGCGGTTGGGTTCAACACATATTCGCCGTTCAGGTAACCGACACGGGCAGCACCCAGAGGACCATAGAACGGAATGCCGGAGATCGCCATGGCAGCGGATGCGCCGATCATGGCCGGGATATCCGAATCGATTTCCGGATCGGAAGACAGCACGGTGGCCACCACCTGCACTTCGTTATAGAAGGCTTCCGGGAACAGCGGGCGCAACGGGCGGTCGATCAGACGCGAAGTCAGGATCTCCTTTTCGGAAGGGCGACCTTCGCGTTTGAAGAAGCCGCCGGGAATCTTGCCGGCAGCATAGGTTTTTTCCTGATAATCCACGGTCAGCGGAAAGAAATCCTGACCTGGCTTGACGGAGCGATTACCGACCACGGTCACCAGTACCACGGTATCGCCATAACTCACCATCACAGCGGCATCAGCCTGACGAGCAATCTCGCCGGTTTCCAGGGTGAGCTCATGCGCACCGTACTGTATGGTCTTGGTTACTTTATTAAACATTTTCATCCTCTTCTCTACTATCTACACAATGCGCTCTTACTGTTCTAGAGCGCTCTCAGCAAGCAGGTATTATCAATACCGTCCAACAAAAAAGCCGAAAGCATCGCTCAACGTTTGTTGATGCGATGCTTTCGGCTTGATTTCAATTCACAAAAATAGATGGTCTTGTGAATATCAAATTATTTACGCAGACCCAGACGCTCGATCAGTGCGCGATAGCGATCGGCGTTCTTGCGCTTGAGGTAGTCAAGCAGCTTGCGACGCTGGCTGACCAGTGCCAGCAGACCGCGACGCGAATGATGGTCCTTGGCATTGACCTTGAAGTGCTCGGTCAGCGTAGCGATACGCTTGCTGAGCAATGCAACCTGGACTTCCGGTGAACCGGTGTCATTGGCTGCCTGTTGATATTCGCCAACGATCTGTGCTTTTTCTGCTGTCGTAATTGACATGTTTTCTCCTGGATATTCTTTACCTGCAGTAACCGCGCATTCTAACCTCAAAAGCACTGAGTTATCAAGTGCATATTGACAGATTCGCGGATGATTTAAGCAAAATTACAATTTATGGCTGTGCCAGCAGCCGTTTCGGCGCGATGCGGCCGTCGCGGTCAAGCTCGCCCAGACCGAGAAAACGGCCAGCTTCATTGTAGATGCGGAACAGGCCGCCGATCCTGACGCTGGCCTTCCAGACACTCTGGCCGCGCAGCAGATAAAAAGCGCTGTCGGCATCCAGCGTCACTTGCGGCAAATCCGCCACGGCGGCATCCGCCCCCAGCAACAGCGCATCCCGTTCTTCCATCGTCAGCTTTTCCAGCTGCTCCAGCGTACAGGCATCCTCCAACCGGAAGTGAGCCGTACTCAATCTCCGCAGCCCTGCCAGGTGCGCTCCGCAACCGAGCGCGTGTCCAATATCCTCCGCCAGCGTGCGTATATAAGTGCCCTTGCTGCAGGTCACATCGATCTCGCCGCGCTGGGCCTCCTGATCAAAACTGATCAGTTCGATACTGAAAATCGTCACTGCACGCGCCGCACGCGCAATATCGACACCATCGCGCGCATATTCATACAACGCCTTGCCCTGATGCTTGAGCGCTGAATACATGGGCGGCACCTGTTCAATGTCGCCGACGAATCGCTGCAACGCAATCTGCAGTTGGTCTGCCGTCACACGGACATCACTGCGACTCAGCACCTCGCCTTCAACATCACCGGTCGCGGTCGTACTGCCCAACTGCACCAGTGCCCGATAACGCTTGTCGGCATCCAGCAGGAAGTGCGAGAACTTGGTCGCCTCACCCAGGCAGATCGGCAACAGGCCTGTAGCCAAGGGGTCGAGACTGCCGGTATGACCGGCCTTGGCCGCCTGATACAGCCGCTTGACCTGCTGCAACGCCTGATTCGATGAATAACCGAGCGGCTTGTCGAGTAACAGCACACCATCGACGGCACGCTTGATGCGCCTGAATTGCATAGCGGAATCGATCGTTACTGAAACTTATCTGGACAGCTTGTCGGTTTGATCCGGAGCCGAGTGATCCGGCGCCAGCGCCTCGTCGATTAGCCTCGAAAGCCGCATGCCGCGATCGATGGAAGCATCGTAGATGAAATGCAGCTGCGGCACCGTACGCAACAGCATGCGCTTGCCCAACTGACTGCGCAAAAACCCTGCGGATTTCTCCAGGCCCTTCTGCAGTTCTGTCGAGGCGGCATGCGCACTGTAATAGATCTTCGCATGCGCCATGTCACCGCTCACCTCGACCTCGGTGATCGTCACCATGCCGATGCGAGGATCCTTCACCTCGAACTGCAGCAGGTCGGCGAGTTCGCGCTGGATCTGTTCGGCGACGCGGTCGCTTCTGGAAAATTCCTTGGCCATCAAAAATCCCTGTTCAGACAGGCAAATACCATGGTTCTCATGCCTTACAGCGAACGCGCCACTTCAACCACTTCATAGACTTCCAGCGTGTCGCCGACTTCGATGTCGTTGAAATTCTTCAGCGACAAGCCGCACTCGAAATTGGCCTTGACCTCTTTCACGTCGTCCTTGAAGCGCTTGAGGGAGTCCAGTTCGCCGTCATGGATCACGACGTTGTTACGCAAGACTCGGACGCGGGAGCCGCGCTTGACCATACCATCCAGCACGTAACAGCCGGCAACGGCGCCGACCTTGGAGATGCGATAAACCTCGCGGATCTCGACCAGGCCGATGACATTTTCCTTCTCCTCCGGAGCCAGCATGCCACTCAGCGCCGCCTTCACCTCATCGACTGCCTGGTAGATGATGTTGTAATAACGTACATCGACGCCCAACGACTCGATCAGCTTGCGCGCCCCGGCATCAGCACGCACATTGAAGCCGATCAGCACGCCCTTGGAGGCGGAAGCCAGATTGACATCCGATTCGCTGATGGCACCAACGCCGGTATGGATGATGTTGACCTTGACTTCATCCGTGGACAGTTTTTCCAGCGAAGTCGCCAGTGCTTCGTAAGAACCTTGCACGTCGGATTTGATGATCATCGGTAAAGTCTTCACTTCGCCTTCTGCCATCTGATCGAAAATGCTTTCCAGCTTCGATGCCTGCTGACGCGCCAGCTTCACATCGCGGAACTTGCCCTGACGGAACAGCGCGATCTCACGCGCCTTGCGCTCGTCGTTCAATACGATGACTTCCTCGCCGGCATTCGGCACATCGGAAAGACCGAGAATCTCGACCGGAATCGACGGACCGGCTTGCTTGATCTCTGTGCCGCCTTCATCGAGCATGGCACGCACGCGACCATAGGAACTGCCCGCCAACAACATGTCGCCGCGATTCAGCGTGCCGGCCTGCACCAGAACAGTGGCCACCGGGCCACGACCCTTGTCGAGGCGACCCTCGATCACCAAGCCCTTGGCCGGGACATTGCGCGCAGCCTTCAGTTCCAGGACTTCCGCCTGCAACAGGACCGCCTCGAGCAAGCTGTCGATGCCTTGACCAGACTTGGACGACACTTCGACGAACATGGCATCACCGCCATATTCTTCAGGAATCACTTCCTGTGCCACCAATTCGGTTTTCACACGATCCGGGTTGGCACCCTGCACGTCGATCTTGGTAATAGCGACGACCAGCGGCACACCGCCAGCCTTGGCGTGGTGGATAGCTTCGATCGTCTGCGGCATGACACCGTCGTCTGCAGCCACCACCAGAATGACGACGTCCGTCGCCTTGGCACCACGGGCGCGCATGGCGGTAAAAGCCTCGTGGCCCGGAGTATCGAGGAAGGTCACCATGCCGCGCGGGGTTTCCACATGGTAGGCGCCGATATGTTGCGTAATGCCGCCCGCCTCACCGGAAGCGACGCGGGTACGGCGAATATAATCCAGCAGCGAGGTCTTGCCGTGGTCGACGTGACCCATGACGGTCACTACCGGCGGACGGGGCTCCTGAACCGCCTCGGCATGTTCGGTATCCTCAAGGAAGGCTTCCGGGTCATTGGCGGCCGCGGCCTTGGCCACATGGCCCATTTCCTCGACGACAATGATGGCGGTTTCCTGATCGAGCACCTGATTGATGGTGACCATCATGCCCATTTTCATCAAGGTCTTGATGACTTCGCTGGCCTTGACCGCCATCTTGTGGGCAAGATCGGCCACGGAGATGGTCTCCGGCACCATCACCTCGTGAATGACGGGCTCGGTCGGCGCATTGAAGGAGTGCGGACCGTCATCACCGTCCCGGTGCGATTTCGACTTGCCCTTGTGGCCGCGCCAGGTTTGCGCAAAACCGGCATCGCCGCGGGTCTTGATGCCGCGTTTCTTGTTCTCGGCATCAGCCCAATCCTTGCCCTTACTGCCTTTCTTGGCTGCCTTGTCTTCGGTTTTCGCGCCTTCCTTGGCGGCCGGCTTGTGCAACGTGCCTTCCGAAAGCTTGCTGGCCTTTTCAGCCGCTGCAGCAGCCTCAGCCGCCCTTCTGGCCTCGTCTTCCAAACGCTTCTGTATCAGCGCCTGCTTCTTCTGCAACTCTTCGGTCTGCATTGCGACCAGATTCGCATGGCGTCTCGCTTCTTCCTCGCGCAAAGCGATCTGTTCCGGCGACAGCACGGTTTTCTTCAGGATTCTGGGCGCTGCAGCAGGCGGTGCCGACGCTTCCTCCACCGGCTTCGCGGCCTCGACCGGCTCCGGCTGTGGCATTTCAGCTACCGGCTCGACCGGAGCTGGCGCCACTGCTGCCTGTTCAATCACGGCCGGTTCTTCAGCCGGAACCGCTGTTTCCGCTTCCAGCGACTTGCTCGGGACTTCCGGCTGTTCCAGCTCGGTCAAATCACGACGGACAAGCACGCGCTTTTTGCGCACTTCCACCTGAATCGTGCGCGCCTTGCCGCTGCTGTCGGTCTTTTTGATTTCCGTGCTCTGTTTGCGCGTCAGCGTGATTTTGTTTTTTGGTTCCTGCGCACCGTGCTCCTTGCGCAAATACTCCAACAAAGAGGTCTTGTCCTGCTCCGTCAGCTCGTCATCTTGCGCAGTTTTGTTGACGCCGGCACTCTTGAGTTGCTCCAACAGCAACTCCGCTGGCAAATTCAACTCGCTGGCAAATTGTGCTACGCTCGATTTTCCCATACTGCTACCTCTCCAGTTGTTTCTTTTGCGCTTGCATGCGCATTACAAATACACCATCTGATCGACTATCCCGGTGTCCTCAGGCGAACCATGGAGCACGTGCGGTCATGATCAGGGTTTTTGCACGTTCTGCATCCATTCCGGTCAGCTCGATCAAATCGTCAACCGCAAGGTCTGCCAGATCTTCCATCGTAGATACGCCCTGCGATGCCAATTTATGCGCAGTCGCCTCGTCCATGCCTTCCATGTTGAGAAGATCGGCACTGGCCTCTTCAGCCTTCTCTTCCTTGGCAATCGCCTCTTTCAGCAGAGCGGCTCGCGCACGTTTACGCAGCTCGTTGATGGTGTCTTCGTCAAAGGCCTCGATCTCGCTCATTTCGGCTAGCGGCACGTAAGCAATCTCTTCCAGCGTACTGAAGCCCTCTTCCACCAGAATGTCGGCCACTTCCTCGTCCACGTCCAGCTTTTCCATGAACAGATTGCGAGTCTTGCTGTGCTCTTCTTCATGTTTCTGCGCAGCTTCTTCTTCGGTCAGGATGTTCAAGGTCCAGCCGGTCAACTCCGAAGCCAGACGGACATTCTGGCCGCTACGACCGATCGCCTGGGCCAGTTGGTCTTCCGACACGACGACATCCATGCTGTGCGCATCTTCATCCACCACGATGCTGCTGACTTCGGCCGGCGCCATGGCATTGATGACGAATTGCGCTGGGTCCATCGACCACAGAATGATATCGACACGCTCGCCAGCCAGTTCGCCGGTCACGGCTTGCACGCGTGAACCGCGCATGCCGACGCAGGTACCGACCGGATCCAGACGCTGGTCATTGGTCTTCACTGCGATCTTAGAACGCAGACCCGGATCACGCGCGGCCGACTTGATCTCCAGCAGACCCTCTTCGATTTCCGGCACTTCCAGCTCGAACAGCTTGATCAGGAATTCCGGCGCGATACGCGACAAAATCAGCTGCGGTCCACGGCCACCGCGCTCGATACGTGACAGATAAGCTCGCACACGGTCACCGACGCGCAGGTTTTCCTTCGGGATCATCTGCTCGCGCGGCAGCAGGGATTCGATACGGCCAACCTCGATGATGGCATTACCCTTTTCCATGCGCTTGATAACGCCTGTTACCAGATGCTCCTTGCGTGCAAGGAAGTCGTCAAGGATTTGCTCGCGCTCGGCTTCCCGCACCTTCTGCAGAATCACCTGCTTGGCCGCCTGCGCACCGATGCGACCGAACTCAATGGACTCCAGCGGCTCTTCGATATAATCGCCTTCCGCCAGTCCCTTGGCGCGTTCGTCGGTTATTGCAATCTGTGCAGCCGGGTTCTCGAGGGTCTCTTCCGTGACAACCTGCCAACGGCGGAAAGACTGATATTCCCCATTGCTTCGATCGATTGCAACACGCACATCGGCGTCTTCTGTAAAGCGTTTCTTGCTTGCAGAAGCCAAGGCCAGCTCAAGCGCAGTAAAAATGATCTCTTCAGACACATTCTTTTCATGCGCCAGAGCATCTACCAATAACAATATTTCGCGACTCATCTCATTCTCCGCTTAAAATTCTGCAAGTTAAAACTCGGGGGCCAGCCTGGCCTTGTCGACGTTGCTCAGCGCAATTTTATGTATCACGCCATCGCATTCGATCAGCAGGCTTTCCGACTCCAAACCACGCAATATGCCTAAAAAGTTCTTTCTGTTCTCGACTGGAACGCGCAATTTCACTTGCGCACGCTCACCGGCGAAACGCTCGAAATCACTCGTCTTTTTCAGTACACGATCCAGCCCCGGCGAGGAAACCTCCAGCCGGTCGTAATCAATATCATGCTCCACTGCGAGAAGGTTGCTCATCTGATTGCTGACCAGCACGCAGTCGTCGATCGTGACGCCTTCAGGCTTGTCAATGAACAGGCGCAACAATTTGCCACGATTGGATATCTCCAGATCGACCAGCTCATATCCCAGCTGGACCAACGACCGCTCCAGCAAAGCATGCAAATCCTGCATCAGATCACCCTCAAACAAATCGCAGAAACAAAAAATGGGCTCAAGGCCCATCGAAAACACCATTATATCAACCAATTCAATGAATTGGTATTGTCAGGTCCCGGAAAGACAAAAGCCCTCTGATAGAGGGCTTTTGCTTGAATCCGGATTGACTCCGTGATTCAGTATAAGAGCTTGGCGGTGACCTACTTTCGCATGCGAGAAGCAAACTATCATTGGCGCAGAT
>JAVEWT010000035.1:0-14830 GCA_034004425.1 Methylophilaceae bacterium | reverse complement strand
AAAAGTCGAATTTCAAATTGAAATTCCCTTTCATTATTGGATAGTTACGAACAATACTGACAATTTACCTTAAATGCTAGCAACAACTATAAATACTGTAAAGCATATTTTTAATTTAAATTATTCGCTGCCGAACATATAATAACAAGCATCCGTTTTTATGAATGTATCGCCCCATGCTACTGAAAAGATGGTGGCAATTTTTGATCATATTGCCACTGGTACTTGGTATCGTTCTGGCCGCACTGGCCGGTCTCGCAGCCACTCTGATCTACCCCACCCTGCCATCACTGGAGGCCCTGACCGACTACCGGCCCAAGGTGCCCTTGCGCGTCTATACCGCTGACGGCTATCTGATCGGCGAATTCGGAGAAGAACGTCGCGCCTTCATCAAGATCGAGGATGCACCTGAGTCACTGAAGCAGGCCATCCTGGCTGCGGAAGACGAACGCTTTTATGAACACGGCGGCGTCGACACCATAGGCATCGTCCGCGCGGCCATCGCCAACGTCATGGCCGGTGGCTTCAAAGAAGGGGCAAGCACGATCACCATGCAGGTGGCCCGCAACTTCTTCCTTTCCAGCGAAAAGACCGCCACGCGCAAATTCAGCGAAGCCTTGCTCGCCATCAAGATCGAGCACAGCCTGAGCAAGGACCAGATTCTCGAGCTTTACATCAACCAGATCTATCTGGGTCAGCGGGCCTACGGTTTCGGTGCCGCCGCCCTGGTCTACTACGGCAAGCCACTGTCGCAATGCAGCATCAGCGAGGTGGCGATGCTTGCCGGCCTGCCCAAGGCGCCTTCACGTTACAACCCCTTCGTCAATCCGAAGCGCGCGCAGGAACGCCAGCATTACGTCCTGCGGCGCATGCACGCCCTGCGTTTCATCGACGACAGCAGCTACCAGGCGGCGCTGGCGGAACCGGTCAAGGTCCGGAAGCAGCGCTCCCTGCATGAAGTGTCCGCCGATTACGTCGCCGAGATCGCCCGGCAGGCCATGTATGAAAAATACCAGGATGCCATCTACAGCAGCGGCATGCGCGTCTACACCACCATCCTCAAATCCAATCAGGAGGCGGCCAATCGCGCAGTGATCCAGGGCATCATCGATTACGAGCTGCGCCATGGTTTCCGCAGCCCGGAAAAACGCCTGCCGGCAGAACTGCTGACGTCGGGCGAAGAAGCGCTGGAAACCGCACTCGATGATTTCGACCAGTTCAACGGGCTGGTACCGGCCATCGTTACCAAGGTCGAGGCCAAGTCAGCTCAGCTCTATGCAAAGAACATCGGCCTCGTGTTGATCAAGGATAAAGGCCTGGCGCTGGTCAACCGCGACATGAACCTGAAAGACGCCAGCAAGCGCAAATTCGTGCCGGGTGCTGTGGTCAGGATCCACGGCTCGGGCGACAACTGGCAGGTGACGCAATTACCCGAGGTGGAATCCGCGCTGGTGGCCCTCGATCCACGCAACGGCGCGGTACGGGCACTGGTCGGCGGCTTCAACTTCAACCGCAACAAGTTCAACCACGTGACCCAAGCCTGGCGCCAGCCCGGCTCCAGCTTCAAGCCCTTCATCTACTCAGCCGCACTGGAAAAGGGCTTTACGCCTTCCACACTGGTCGAGGACGAGCCGATCTACATTCCGGCGGAAGAAACCGGCAGCGGCAAGAGCTGGGAACCTGGCAACTACGACCACAAGTATGACGGTCCGATACAACTGAGGACCGCGCTGACCAAATCCAAGAACATGGTCTCGATTCGTATCCTGCAGGATATCGGTGTCGATTATGCACGCGACTACATCACACGCTTCGGATTCGCCGCCAAGGATCACCCGCCTTATCTCGCCATGGCCCTGGGCTCAGGTTCGGTCACGCCGTGGCAGATGGCCGGCGCTTATGCCGTTTTCGCCAACGGCGGCTACCGGATCGAACCGCACATCATCAGCCGGGTCGTCGACAGCAACGGCAAGGTCATCCAGCAAACCAAAGTAGTGGAAGCCGGCAAGAACGCCAATCGGGTCATCGACAGCCGCAATGCCTTCCTCATGAGCTCGATGATGCAGGATGTCGTCAAGCGCGGCACCGCGGCCCGTGCCAATGTGCTGGGCCGCAACGATCTGGCTGGCAAGACCGGCACGACCAACGATATCTTCGATGCCTGGTTCGCCGGTTACAACCCAACCCAGGTCGCCATCGCCTGGATGGGTTACGACAAGCCGAAATCGCTGGGCAGAAACGAAACCGGCGGCCGTGCCGCCCTGCCGATGTGGATCGACTATATGTCGACGGCGCTGAAAGGCACGGCGGATAATCCTTACATCCCGCCGGAAGGCATCGCCGCCATCAAGATCAACCCGGAAACCGGCATGCGCGTGCCGGACGACCAGCCTGGCTTCTACGAATACTTCTACGAGGAGTTCCCGCCGGAAGAGGAAGCCCCGGCGTTTGAACCGGGCGGCTTTTCGCCCTTCCCCGGCTACAGCAGCGGCGGTGAGCCGCCCCCGCCTCCGCCCTCGAAACAAGGCGGCAGTCAGGAATCGTTCTTCGATCAACTTTTTTGATCGCTGAACCGACACCGGCATGGCCAAGGACAGAAACTCGCAAATCCGCCAGCGCATCGCACAACTTGCAGCGCGCATGATGGCGGACGAAGGCATACCCGACTACGGCCACGCCAAGCGCAAGGCCGGCCGGCAGCTTGGCGTCAGCGACGACCACTGCATGCCGACCAATGCCGAGATCGAGGAGGAGATCAGGATCTTCCACGAGATCTACAACAGCGAGGATCAGCCCGAAACCCTGAAACAGCTGAGACAGGACGCACTGGTCGTCATGCAGATGCTGGAACGCTTCAACCCGCACCTGACCGGCGCAGTGCTGGACGGCACGGCCGGCAGATACGCCGCCACCGACATTCATCTCTATGCTGACAGCCTGAAGGAAGTGGAGATGTACCTGCTCAACCTGCAGGTGCCATACGAATCAAACGAGAAAAGCTACCGCACGCACGGCGACAAGCGCGGCAACGACCGCCGCAAGGTGCCGGTATTCACACTGGAAGGTCCGAACGGTCTGATACGTCTGAGCGTATTCGACGCCGAGGCGCACAAGACTCAAGTCAGAAGTCCGGTCGACGGACAGAGCCTGCAAAAGGCCAATCTGGCAGGCCTCAATGCCTTGCTCAAATCCACCTGAACCTGATTAGCCACAGAGATCACCGAACACGGCAACGCAGAGTGCTCACGGCATGGAAGGTGAAGGTCGCACGATGGCCACCATCTTGATACCTTCCCATGTGGTTTTCTCTGCGAACTCTGTGTCCTCTCTGGCTTGAATCTCAGCTTTAAGGCCAGCCACCAGGCAAGACAAATCAGGATTGCTTCAACCAGCGCGCCACATCCAGCGCAAAATAAGTCAGAATCCCGTCGGCACCGGCCCGCTTGAAGCCCAGCAGGGCTTCCATCACGCATGCCTTCTCGTCCAGCCAGCCGTTCTGCGCTGCCGCTTTCAGCATGGCGTATTCGCCGCTGACTTGATAGGCGTAGGTCGGCACCTTCAGTTCGGACTTCACGCGCCGCACGATATCCAGATAGGGCATGCCGGGCTTGACCATGAACATGTCGGCACCTTCCTCGATATCGAGCCGTACCTCGTGCAAGGCCTCGTCCGAATTGGCCGGATCCATCTGATAGGTCGATTTGCTGCCCTTGCCCAGATTGGCAGCGGAGCCGACCGCATCGCGGAACGGGCCATAGAAGGCAGAAGCATACTTGGCCGAATAGGCGAGGATGCGCGTGTGGATATGACCGGCCTGTTCCAGCGCCTGCCGGATGGCACCGATACGGCCGTCCATCATGTCTGACGGCGCCACCACATCCGCGCCGGCCGCCGCATGACACAAGGCCTGCTTGACCAGCACGGCGATGGTCTCGTCGTTCAGTACATAGCCGCCGGCGTCGATCAGGCCGTCCTGCCCATGACTGGTGTAGGGGTCGAGCGCCACATCGGTGATGACGCCGAGTTCAGGCAAGGCCGCCTTCAAGGCCTTGACCGCGCGAGGCACCAAGCCGTCCGGATTCCAGGCTTCCGCCGCGTCCAGGCTCTTGCGCGACTGGTCCACCACCGGAAACAGCGCGATGGCCGGGATGCCGTGCCGCACGCATTCGGCGGCGGTCTGCAGCAGCAGGTCGACACTTTGTCGCTGTACGCCGGGCATGGAGGCCACATCCTCGCGGCGGCCTTCGCCCTCCAGCACAAAGACCGGATAAATCAGGTCGTTGCTGGTCAGTACATGCTCTTGCATCAATCGGCGAGAAAACGCATCGCGCCGCATACGACGCGGTCGCTTAAGGGGAAATCCGGCATGGCTCATCGCAAGTTCCTCAGGCAAATACACGGGCCAGTTCGGCACCGGGATCGGGTTGGCGCATGAAAGCCTCGCCGACCAGGAAAGTGTGCACATCGTGGCTGCGCATCAGCGCAACGTCTTCCGGTGTAAAAATGCCGGACTCGGTCACCACGCAGCGGTCGTCCGGAATCTTCGGCAGCAGGTCGAGCGTGGTCTGCAGGCTGACCTCGAAGGTGCGCAGATTGCGGTTGTTGATCCCGATCAGCGGCGTATCGAGCTGCAAGGCTAGCTCCAGTTCGGCGGCATCGTGCGTTTCCACCAGCACCGCCATGCCCAGTTCATGTGCCAGGTCTTCCAGCACATGCATCTGCGCCAGATCCAACGCAGCCACGATCAGCAGGATGCAATCCGCTCCCATCGCCCGCGCTTCGTAGACCTGATAAGGATCGATCATGAAGTCCTTGCGCAGCACCGGCAGTGCACAGGCCGCCCGTGCTTCGCGCAAATAATCGGCACTACCCTGGAAATACGGGGCATCGGTCAGCACCGACAGGCAGGCCGCGCCGCCGCGCTCGTAGCTTCTGGCGATCTCGGCCGGCCGGAAATCCTCGCGGATGACGCCCTTGGACGGGCTGGCCTTCTTGATCTCGGCAATGACGGCAGCCTTGTCCGCCGTGATCCTGGCGTGGATGCTGCCGGCAAAATCGCGCGGCGCGCTCGCCGCATGGGCTTCCTCGCGCAGTTGCGCGAGAGGCTTGGCCGCGATCGCTGCCGCCACTTCTGCCCGCTTGGTCTCGAGTATCCTGTTCAGTATGTCCGACATGTTCTGTGCGTGTTCCGTAAGATGATTGATGGTATTCCGTGCTGCCCAAGGCGCTTCATGAAGCCGATGTGCGCGCCCTCAGCTGTTCCAGCTTGCGCATGGCGGCACCTGAGTCGATGGCCTGCCCAGCGCTTTCGATGCCGGCCGCCAGACTATCGGCCAGACCCGCCACATAAATGGTGGCGCCGGCGTTCAACAGCACGATATCGCGCGCCGGGCCTGGCCGGCCGGCCAACACGTCGAGCACCATGGCTCTCGACTGCTCCGCGTTCTGCACCTGAATACTTTTCACATCGTGCAATGGCAAACCGAACTGCTGCGGATTGACGACATATTCGCGCACCTCCCCGTTCTTCAGTTCGGCGACATAGGTATCGCCCGTGAACGAGATTTCGTCCATGCCGTCGGCACCGTGCACCACCATGACGTGCTCGCTGCCCAAGTGCCGCAGGGCACCGGCCAGCAGTGTGGTCAGGTCGCGATGAAACACGCCCATGACCTGACGCCTGGCGCCGGCCGGGTTGGTCATCGGCCCGAGCAGATTGAACAGCGTGCGCACGCCGAGCTCGCGACGCACCGGGGCGGCGTATTTCATCGCGCTGTGATGGTTGGGCGCGAACATGAAGCCGATACCGATCTCATCGACGCTGGCCGCCACCTGTTCCGGCGTCTGGTTGACGTCGACGCCGAGCGCTTCCAGCACGTCGATGCTGCCGCAGGTGGAAGACACCGAACGACCGCCGTGCTTGGCCACTGCCGCACCGGCTGCCGCCGCGACGAAGGCCCCGGCGGTGGAGACGTTGAAGGTCTGGATACCGTCGCCGCCGGTACCGCAGGTATCGACCAGATGGGCGGCGTGGTGAATGCTCACATGCGTGGCGAGGCTGCGCATGACATGGGCCGCCGCCGCGATCTCCTCCACCGTTTCACCCTTGACCCGCAAACCGATGAGCAGGGCGGCGATCTGCGCGGCCGTCAGCTCGCCCTGCATGACCTGCTGCATGACGCCGACCATCTGCTCATAAGTCAAATCGCGCCCGTCGATCAGGGTCTGCAGCGCCTGCTTGAATGTCAGCTGTTCCATCAGTAGGCCTTGAGAAAATTCTGCAGCAGTTCGTGACCGTATTCGGTCAGGATGGATTCCGGGTGGAACTGCACACCCTCGACCGGCAGCGTCTTGTGGCGCACGCCCATGATCTCGCCGTCTTCGGTCCAGGCGGTGATCTCCAGGCAATCGGGCAGGGTCTCGCGCTCGATCACCAACGAATGGTAGCGGGTGGCGGTATACGGGTTGGGCAGCCCGCGGAAGACGCCGATATCCTTATGGTGGATCAGCGAAGTCTTGCCGTGCATCAGTTGCTTGGCATGCACGATTTTGCCGCCGAAAGCCTGGCCGATGCTCTGGTGCCCGAGACAGACGCCGAGCATGGGGATCTTGCCGGCGAACTCGTGGATCAGCGGCACCGAGATACCCGCTTCGTTCGGCGTGCAGGGCCCGGGCGAGATGACGATGTGGTCCGGCTTCAGCGCGGCGACCTTGACGAGATCGATCTCGTCGTTGCGGTACACCTGCACGTCCTCACCCAGTTCGCCCAGATATTGCACCAGGTTGTAGGTGAAGGAATCGTAGTTGTCTATCATCAAAAGCATATTGCCACCCTTTACACAGAACCGCTTTAACGCAAATCGCTATTTTCGCTGTAATCGTCATCAAACAAAAGGCCGTCTTGTTCCAGCATGCCTTCCAGCTCGGGAAGCACTACCGGCCGGCCGAACAAATAGCCCTGGAACTGCTTGCAGCCATATTGCCGCAGCAGAGCGAACTGCGCCTCGGTCTCCACCCCTTCGGCAATGACGTTGAGGCCGAGAGTGCTGCTCATGGCGATGATGGTCTGCACGATGGCAGCATCGTTGCTGTCGTTCGCGATATCGCGCACGAATGACTGATCGATCTTGACCTGAGACAGCGGCAGGCGCTTGAGATAGGCCAGCGACGAATAGCCGGTGCCGAAATCGTCCATGGCGAAACGCACGCCCAGGTCGCGCAATTCGTGCATCTTCTGGATCGCATCCGTCATGTTGTCCAGCACCACGCTCTCCGTCAGCTCCAGCTTGAGTAATTCGGGGTTGGCCCCGGTCTGCGTCAGTATCTGACGGATCTCCTCGACGAAGTTAGGCTGACGGAACTGGCGCGCACTGACATTGACCGCCAGCTGGATTTCCGCACTGTGCCTGGCGCTTTCCCACGCCTTGAGTTGCAGGCAGGCATGGAACAGCACCCAGTGGCCGATGGCGACGATCAGGCCGCTCTCCTCGGCCGTGGCGATGAATTCGGTCGGCGACAGCCAGCCGCGTTGCGGATGGTTCCAGCGCAACAACACTTCGGCGCAAAACACCTTGCGCGCCGCATCGACCTGCGGCTGGTAAAGAAGCAGAAACTGCTGGTTGAGCAAAGCTACGCGCAGTTGCGACTCCAGTTCCATGCGCCGCTCCAGCGCCTCCTGCATCTGCGGGTCGTGGAACTTCAGCGTGTTACGGCCGGCGGCCTTGGCCTGGTACATGGCGGTGTCGGCCCGCTTGAGCAGTTCCTCGACGCTGGTCTCGCCGCCGCAGAACAGGCAGATGCCGATGCTGCCGCTGTTGTGATATTCGATTTCCTTCAGCCGGTAGCTCTGGTGCACGGACTGCAGGATCTTCTCGCCAACGGCACGCGCCTCGATCACCGACTGCGCGACATCTGTGCCGAGATCCTCGAGAATGATGACGAACTCGTCGCCGCTGAGACGCGACACCGTGTCCTCTGCCCGCACGCAATTTCGCAGCCGGCGCGCCACTTCAATCAGCAACAGGTCGCCGTAATCGTGGCCGCGCGAGTCGTTGATGATCTTGAAATTGTCGAGGTCGATGAACAACACCGCGCCACAATTCCGCGTACGCGCGGAACTCGCCAGCGCCTGTTGCAAACGATCTATCAGCAAGCGCCGGTTCGGCAGGCCGGTCAAGGAATCGAAGAAGGCCAGATTGCGGATATCCTGCTCCGCCCGTTTCTTTTCCGTGATGTCGCGGATAAAGCCGGTCACATAAGGCAGCCCCTGATCGCTCAATGACGTGATCGTCAGTTCGATCGGAAACTCGCTGCCGTTGGCCCGCATGGCGGTCAGTTCCAGACGCCGACCGAACATTTTCTGTTTCCCGGTCTTGATGAAGCGCGCGTGTCCTTCCTGATGCACCTTGCGCATGCCCGGCGGAATGATGACATCGGCCAGCATGCGACCGAGCACTTCTTCCCGTCTGTAGCCGAAGATATGTTCGGCCGCCGGATTGAATTCGATGATGGCCCCCTGCTCGTCGATCGTCACTATCGCATCTAGCGCGCCGTTGATCATGCCGCGCAGCTTGTTTTCGCTGTCACGCAGCGCCTGTTCGCTACGCTGGCGGGTAGCCTGCAACACGATCACCATCATGGCGACAATCATCATGGTCGCCATGAACACCCAGAGCGAGAAGATGCTCTGGTGCATGTCGGCGTGATAGAAAAGTCCGCGCTGATTGGCGGTCGCCCAGACGCCGATCAGCGACAGGCCGAGAATGACGGCGGAAGCGCCGCTGATGCCGTAGCGCAACGCCGCCCAGATCACCAGCGGCAACAACACGAAAGACAGCCACATGAACTGACCGGTCTGCGCCTTGAGAAAATCAAAGACATACCAATCGAGCAGCGCAAACATCGCGAACCAGAACAGGATCTTCAAACGGTGCCGCCACAAGCCGCGTATCTCGCCGCGCTCCAGGTTCAGCAGCAAGGGCAAAATAAGCAACGCACCGACAGAATCGCCCAGCCACCAGACGAACCACGCCTGCAACAATTCGCCCTCGGCCACGGCGCCGGCCATCGCGAGTGCCAGCACGCCGCTGCTGGCGGTGATCAGCATGCCGGCCGCGACCGCCGCGAGCAGCAACAGGATGTCGCGCATACGATCGAGCGCATGATTGAATTCGAAATGCCGCAACAGCAGGGCGGCCGCCAGCGGCCCGAGCGGATTGCCGATCGACATCTGGGCGGCCAGCGCCAGCGGCGCGCCGATGCTCAGATTGGCAGTGAAGGAAGCCAGATAGATGGGGATCACGCTGGCGACGCCCCAGCGCAGGATGGCTGCAATGGCGATGCCGGAAGGCAACCAGATCAGCGCGATGTGGGAACCGACATACGGAATCAGCAAACCAAGCTTGGCCGCCGCCAGATAGGCAAGGTAAACCGTCAGCATGCGCCTCAACTGGACAGGCATGCTGACGGCCTCAGCAGTCACCGCTGTCGAGCCCCGCCAGTACCATTTCCGCCGCGCGCAGCACGGCGCGGGCCTTGTTCTGCGTCTCTATCCATTCGCTCTCCGGCACCGAGTCGGCGACGATGCCGGCACCCGCCTGCGAATACAGTACCTGATCCTTGATGACGCCGGTGCGGATGGCGATGGCGACATCCATGTCGCCGTTGAAACCGAGATAGCCGACCGCGCCGGCGTAAATGCCGCGCTTCGAAGGCTCGAGTTCGTCGATGATCTCCATCGCACGCACCTTGGGCGCGCCGCTGACGGTGCCGGCGGGGAAGGTCGCTTTCAGCACGTCGATCGCATCCATGCCCGGCTTCAGTTTGCCCTCGACATTGGAGACGATGTGCATGACATGCGAGTAGCGCTCGATCACCATACGATCGGTGACCTTGACCGTGCCAATCTGCGCGACGCGGCCGACGTCATTGCGGCCGAGATCCATCAACTGCACATGTTCGGCACACTCCTTGGGATCGGCCAGCAGTTCTTCCGCCAGCGCGATATCCTGTTCGCGCGTCTGGCCGCGCGGTCGCGTACCGGCGATCGGCCGCGCGGTGACGGTGTCGTCTTCCAGCCGCACGAGGATTTCCGGCGATGCACCGACCACGTGGTGGTCGCCCATGTCGTAATAGAACATGTAGGGCGATGGGTTGAGACTGCGCAGCGCGCGATAAAGCGACAGCGGCGGCGCGGCGAAGGTCTGCGCCATGCGCTGGCTCAGCACCACCTGCATGATGTCGCCGTCGAAGATGTATTGCTTGGCTTTTTCCACCGCCGCCTTGAACCCGGCCTCGCCGAATTCGGAGGTCGCCACGGTCTTGTCCAGCGGCGGCGATTCCGGCACGGTGACCGGCTGACGCAGTTGCCGAACCAGTCCCTGCAAACGGCCTTTTGCCGCCTCGTAGGCGTCCGGGCGCGCAGGGTCGGCGTAAACGATGAAGTAGAGCTTGCCCGAAAGATTGTCGACGACCGCCAGTTCTTCGGACAAGAGCAGCAAGACATCCGGTACATCCAGCACGTCCGGCTTATGCGTCGCCGCCAGCCGGCGCTCGATATAACGTACGGTCTCGTAGCCGAAATATCCGGCAAGACCACCCGTGAAGCGCGGCAGGCCGGCATAGGGCGGTGTCTTGAAGCGGGCTAGGTAGGACTGAACGAAATCCAGCGGATTGACGTCGGCGACCGATTCGACCACCTGTTCGCCGTCGACGACCTCGACCGCCCGGCCGCGCGCGACGATGCGGGTGCGCGCCGGCAGGCCGATGATCGAATATCGACCGAAACGCTCGCCGCCCTGCACCGACTCGAGCAGATAGCTGAACGGCTGATTGGCCAGCTTGAGATAGAGCGAAAGTGCCGTATCGAGGTCGGCGAAGGTTTCCGCGATCAGCGGAATACGATTAAAGCCCTGGCGCGCCAAGGCTTCGAATTCGGCTTGATTCATCATTTGCAACATAAAATCCCCATTAATCAATACTTGCGATGGCGACAGGCAGCGCCCGCCGACGGAACGGTTTCTGCAGTCAGATCAGTTCCACCATCGCCAATCAAGAGTTCTGAGGTTCATGTTGCCGCTTGCTCCAGAAGCGCGATCAGACCTTGGCCAGCTCGGCGCGCAGTGCGCCGACGATGCTGTCGTAACGGTTGGCATCGCTGTCCTTGCCGGCACCGAAGATGGCGGAACCGGCAACGAAAGTGTCGGCTCCGGCACGGGCGATCTCGGCGATGTTGCTGGCGTTGACGCCGCCGTCGACCTCGAGCCAGATCTCACGACCGGTCTTTTCGGTGTAGGCGTCGATGCGGGCGCGCGCCTGCTTCAGCTTGTCCAGCGTCGACGGAATGAACTTCTGGCCGCCGAAACCCGGGTTGACCGACATCAGCAGAATCATGTCGACCTTATCCATGACATAGTCCAGATAGGCCAGCGGTGTCGCCGGGTTGAATACCAGTCCGGACTTGCAACCATGATCGCGGATCAGCGACAGGCTGCGGTCGATGTGCTCGGACGCTTCCGGGTGGAAGGTGATGATGTTGGCGCCGGCCTTGGCGAAATCCGGAATGATGCGATCGACCGGCTTCACCATCAAGTGCACGTCGATGATGGCATCGGTCACCGGACGGATTGCCTCGCAAACCAGAGGGCCGATGGTCAGGTTCGGAACATAGTGATTGTCCATGACGTCAAAGTGCACAATATCGGTACCGGAACTGATGACATCGGTGATTTCCTGACCGAGTTTGGCGAAGTTGGCGGAAAGGATACTGGGTGCGATTCTGAATTGTTTGGCCATGATATTGAATTCTAAAATTTGCGGATAAAAATGGCATTTTAACCACAACGGGTTACAAAAACCACGTTTAACGGCGGTTTCTGTTGCTTAAGAATGGGCGATACAGGAAAATTACGCCATGCATTTATTCACAGTCGGTGTGAATCACAACACCGCGCCTCTTTCCATACGCGAGCACGTGGCCTTCCAGAACGAAACCCTGGGCGATGCCCTGCGCGATCTGACCTCACGCCAGCACGGTTACGGCGTGAAGGAAGCGGCTATCCTCTCGACCTGCAACCGCACCGAACTGTACTGCAACACCGATGACCCGCAGCGCGCGCTCGAATGGCTCGCGAGCTACCACAAGCTGAACCCGCAGAACATCCAGCCCTATACCTACACCCTGCCGCAGCAGGATGCGGTGAAGCACACGTTCCGCGTCGCTTCGGGACTGGATTCCATGGTGCTGGGCGAGCCGCAGATCCTCGGCCAGATGAAACAGGCGGTGAAGATCGCCGAAACTGCCGGCACGCTCGGCACCCTCCTGCACAAGCTGTTCCAGCGCACCTTCGCCGTGGCAAAGGAAGTCCGCACCAACACCGATATCGGCGCCAGCTCCATCTCGATGGCGGCTGCCTCGGTGCGCCTTGCGCAACGCATCTACGGCAAGCTGGAAGGCCTCAACGTACTGTTCATCGGCGCCGGCGAAATGATCGAGCTCTGCGCCGAGCACTTCGCCGCACAGAAACCGGGGAGCATCACCGTCGCCAACCGCACGCTGGATCGCGGCAAGGAACTGGCCGAGCGATTCGGCGGCAAGGCCATCTTGCTGTCCGAACTGCCGGAGCGGCTGGCCGAGTTCGACATCGTCGTCACCTCCACCGCCAGCCAGCTGCCCATCGTCGGCCTCGGCATGGTCGAACGCGCGATCAAGTCGCGCAAGCACCGGCCCATCTTCATGGTCGATCTTGCCGTGCCGCGCGACATCGAGCCGGAGGCTGGCGAACTGGACGACGTCTATCTCTACACGGTGGATGATCTGGCGCAGGTGGTGCAGGAAGGCCTGGGCAACCGCCAGGAAGCCGCCGCCGAAGCCGAAACCATCATCGACACGCGCGTACAGAACTTCATGCAATGGCTGAAGACGCGCGACGCAGTACCGACCATCCGCGCCCTGCGCGACCAAGCCGAACAGTACCGGCGCAACGAACTGGACAAGGCACAAAGACTGCTGGCGCGCGGCGAAGACCCGGCCGCCGTACTGGAATCGCTCAGTAGCGCGCTGACCAACAAGCTGCTGCACGGACCCAGCCACGCCCTCAACCACGCCCACGGCGTCGATCGCGACCATCTGGAATCGGTATTGCGCCAGCTCTACCAGATTCCCGAATGACCTTCCGAATCCTCCTGAAGTGACCCCATGAAACCTTCCATGCTGAAAAAACTCGCCACCCTGAGCGAGCGACTCGATGAGCTGAACCGCCTGCTGTCGTCCGAGGATGCCACCGCCGACATGGACAGCTTCCGCAAGCTGTCGCAGGAACACGCCGAGATCACGCCCATCGTCGAGCAATACCACGCCTATGAACAAACGCTGGCCGACATCGCCGAAGCGCAGAAGATGCTGTCCGACCCGGACATGAAAGAATTCGCGCAGGAGGAGATCGAAGCCGGCAAAGAGCGGCTAGAAACGGTAGGCGCCGAACTGCAGAAGCTGCTGTTGCCCAAGGACCCGAACGACGAGCGCAACATCTTCCTCGAAATCCGCGCCGGCACCGGCGGCGACGAGTCAGCACTGTTCGCCGCCGACCTGTTCCGCATGTATTCGCGCTACGCCGAACGCCAGCGCTGGAAAGTGGAGGTCGTCTCCGCCAACGAATCCGAACTCGGCGGCTACAAGGAAATCATCGCCAAGATCATCGGCCACGGCGCCTACTCCAGACTCAAGTTCGAATCCGGCGGCCACCGCGTACAGCGCGTGCCCGAAACCGAGACCCAGGGCCGCATCCACACCTCGGCCTGCACCGTTGCCGTACTGCCGGAAGCGGACGAGGTCAGCGATGTCGTCATCAATCCGGCCGACATCCGCATCGACACATTCCGCGCCTCCGGCGCCGGCGGGCAGCACATCAACAAGACCGACTCGGCCGTGCGCATCACCCACCTGCCGACCGGCATCGTCGTCGAATGCCAGGACGACCGCAGTCAGCACAAGAACAAGGCGCAGGCCATGAGCGTACTCGCTGCCCGCATCAAGGCGGCACAGGTCGACGAACAGCAGTCCAGGATCGCCAGCGAACGCAAATCGCTGATCGGCTCGGGTGACCGCTCCGAGCGCATCCGCACCTACAATTACCCGCAGGGCCGCATCACCGACCACCGTATCAACCTGACGCTGTACAAGATCGATGCCATCACCCAGGGCGACATGGACGAGCTGATCAACGCCCTCTCGGCCGAACATCAGGCCGACCTGCTGGCATCGCTCGGCGACGAATGACGATCCGCGCGCGGCTGAACACGGCCCGGCAGCAGCTGCAGACGGCACTGCAGCTGGATGATCGTGAGGCGGCACTGGAAGCGCGGCTGCTGTTGCAGGAAACCTTAGCCGTCAGTCACGCCTGGCTGCTGACTCATGAAGACGACACGCTACCGGACAAGGCCGCCAGAACATTCACAGACAAGCTGCAGCGTCGCTTGCGGGGCGAACCTGTCGCTTACATTCTGGGCCGTCGTGAATTCTATGGACTCGATCTGGCCGTCAACCCGGACACCCTGATCCCGCGGCCGGACACGGAGACGCTGGTCGAAGCCGCGCTCACGAGAATCCCGCCACATCAACCCTGCAAAGTGCTGGACCTCGGCACCGGCAGCGGCGCCATTGCGCTCGCCATTGCCAGCCAACGGCCTGATGCCGAGCTGACCGCTGTCGATTTCTCGAAAAAAGCCCTGCAAATCGCAGCCGGTAACGCCAAACACCTGAACATCGGCAATGTGCGATTTTTGCAGAGTGACTGGTTCTCGAATCTGGAAAGCGAGACCTTTGATGTCATCG
>JAVEWT010000181.1:0-3255 GCA_034004425.1 Methylophilaceae bacterium | reverse complement strand
GCTCGACCACTTCCAGCGACACCATTTCGCCGGCCACCTTGGCGAAGCGGTTGACGCGGCCGAGGATGTGCACATAGCCGTCGGCGTCGAGATCGACGATATCGCCGGTGTTATACCAGCCGCTGCCGAAATCGGAAGCGGTGGCGACCAGTGTGCCCGGCTGTTCATGGCGGTAATAGCCGAGCATGACGTTCGGCCCCTTGACGTGCAGCAGGCCGCCACGCTCGATGCCGGGCACCGGTTGCAGACGGTGCTGCAACAAGGGCAGCAGCCTGCCGACCGAGCCGTTGCGGCAGAACATCGGTGTGTTGACGGCGAGCACCGGCGCGCATTCCGTGGTGCCGTAGCCTTCCAGCAGGCGGATGCCGAACTTGTCCATCCACAGCCTGCGCACCTCGTCGTTGAGTTTCTCGGCGCCGGCCACCACATGGCGCACCTTGTGGAAGTCGTAGGGATGGGCGAATTTGCCGTAATGCGCGAGGAAGGCGCTGGTGCCGAACAGCACGCTGCAGCCGCTGTCGTAGACGATCTCCGGAATCAGCCGGTAGTGCAGCGGCGAGGGATAGATGAAGAGCCGCGTACCGCTGACCACCGGCAGGACGGCGCCGGCGGTGAAGCCGAAGGAGTGGAACAACGGCAGCGCGATGAAGAACTTGTCTTTCGGCGAGAAATCGATGACGGCGCGGATCTGCGCGACATTGGCGAGGATGGCGCGGTGGCTCAGCACTACGCCTTTCGGTTTGCCTTCGGAGCCGGACGTGAAGAGGATGGCTGCCGGTTTGTCCGGGTCATGCGACTGTTCTGCCAGGCGTGGCAATCGCAGCGCGAACAGCATGAGCCAGAGCTTGTCCTTCAAGCCGAAACTGCTACGCATGTCTTCCAGATAGAGGATGCGGAAATCGTGCAGGGCGGCGACTACGTCCTCTAAGCGTGCCGCCTCGATAAACTGGCGCGAGGTGATGATGGTGCTTGCCGCCGCGGCGACACAGGCATTGCGCATGCCCTGCGCGCCGGCGGTGTAGTTCAGCATGGCCGGTGTCCGCTGCATGGCTGTCATGCCGAAGATGAGGGCGACCGTGGTGTTGACGTTGGGCATCAGTACGCCGACCGCTTCCTCCGGCTCGCTGACCTTGGCGACTAGGCGGCCCAGCGCCAGACTTTTCTTCAGCAGGCTGCCGTAAGTGTCGCGGGTCTGCTTCATGTCTTCCATCAGCAGGGTCTTTCTGCCGTGCAGTTGCACCGCGTCGAGCAGGGCGCAGAACAGCGTGCGCTGCGGTTGCGAGGCGGCCAGCATTTCCTGCATCAGGCGGCACATGGCTTCGCCTGCGAGTTTTCTGCGTTGTTTGCTCAAAGGCGCATCGGGCATGGAAATGTGCGCGGTCGGCATGAACCAGAGGTCTATCTGCGGCAGCCATTTCCGCGGGAAATCGCGCGACAGGCGGCCGAAATGGGAATGGGCGGCACCGTGGATGCGCACCGGCAGGATGGTGGCGCCGGTCTTGGCGGCGACGAAGGCCGGGCCTTCGTAGACTTTCATCAGGCTGCCGGTGTTGGTGATGCGGCCCTCGGGAAAGATGACGACCGGTTCGCCGGCCTCGATCAGGCGGATGATCTTCTTGATGCCTAGTGGACTGGTGTGGTCCACCGTCAGGTGCGGCACCAGCTTCAGAAACTGGCGGAACAGCCAGTTGTCGAGCACGCCGGTATAGACGACGAAAGTGGGGCGGAACGGCAGATAGAGGCCGAGCAGCAGGCCATCGAGAAAGGATTCATGGTTGGCGATGATGAGCAGGCGGCCGTTGGCGGCGGCTTCGACCTTGCCGTGCAGGCGCACGCGGAACAGCAGGCGGCACAGCGCGCGTAGCAGGGTCGCCAGCATGATTCAGCGCCCGGTCTGCGCAGCGGTGCGCGGCAGTGGATGGGCCGGGTGCGGCAAATGAAGAACGCAGACAAGCATCATGCGACCATGATTGTGATTTTGTCCCGAAGCGTCAAGCTTTCCGGGGCGCGATCCGGCCGCCGCGGCCGTTGAAAAAACCACCATGCAAGGCGGAGGCTTCGGCTAGAATAAGCGTCAATACAACCACCCGAATGGCCAGCTTCCACATGAACGATTCCACCCTGATGCAGCTTGCCGGCCGCGTCGAAGCCGCCGGTTTCTGTTTCGCCCCGGCCGCCGAGATTCGGGCCATACTGCAGTCCGGGGATGCCACCGCGTTGTCCGACTGGGATGCCTTTGCCGCGAGCTGGAACGACATGCCGCTGGATCAGTACATGGCCGACGGCGGGCGCTACCGCCGCCGCCGCTACGCAGTCATGAGCGCGGCCGAGACGCCGGATTCGATCAGGCTGGAAGCGCATCAGCCGCATTACCAGAGCTTGGACTACAACCGCCTGAATGGCGGCATCGCGCGCGAGTTCGAGCCGATATCGCAACAGGTGCTGGAGAGCCGGTGTCTGCGCGGTATCCTGCGCTTCGCCCATCAGCTGTTTTCCCATCTGAAGCCGACGCCGCTCTGGCATATCGAGCTGCACCAGTTCCGCATCGAAGCCAGCGGCGACCTGCACGGCCGGCCGACGCCCGAGGGCGTGCACCGCGACGGCGTCGATTTCGTGCTGGTCATGATGGTGCGGCGCGTCAACATCTCCAGCGGCACCACCACCATGCACGACCTCGAGCAGCGCACGCTGGACAGCTTCACTCTGACCGACCCGCTCGATGTGGCGGTGGTCAATGATCACCGTTGCATGCACGGCGTGACGCCGGTCGAGCAGATCGACCCGACTCAGCCCGCCTACCGCGACGTGCTGGTGGTCACTTTCAGAAGCAAGGCTTGAGCGATGGCGGCTATAGACTGCCGCCGCAATCCCATGAGTCGCCCGTTGCGGCCCTGATGTTTGCAATATTATAAAAACTTATATAATATGTTTTTACTAAATTAAAAACCGGGGTGTAACATGAGTGTTGCCATGGAATCCATTGATCTGGCTGCCATGCGGGCGTCGAGCGACAAGGCGAGCGCCCTGCTCAAGGTGCTGGCCAATCCGGACCGCCTGCTGCTGCTGTGTCAGCTGACACAGGGCGAGCAGTGCGTCAGCGATCTCGAGGCGAAACTGGGGCTGCAACAGCCTTCGTTGTCGCAACAGCTGACGGTACTGCGGCAGGCTAAGCTGGTGAGCACCCGGCGCGAAGGCAAACAGATCTATTATTCGATCACCAGTCATGAAGCGCAGGCGGTCATCCAGCTGTTGTAC
>JAVEWT010000034.1:0-15243 GCA_034004425.1 Methylophilaceae bacterium | reverse complement strand
TCATCGTCTGGTATTCATCGAAACGACGGGCATCGACAATGACGATGTCGGCATTGGCATCGATCAGCGCCTGGACTTCCTCGGCCGAGAACGACGGGGTGTGGCGTCGGGCCTCGACCAGCTCGCCGAAGGCCTTGCTCGGTACATTGACGTCACGGAACAGTTCGCCACCGGCCGCCGCCCAGCCGGAAACACCGCCGCTGAAGATGGCCAGGTCGGTATAGCCGAGTTCGGTCAGCCTGGCGGCAGCCAGCTCGGCCTGGCCTTCACCGTTGTCGAGCGTGACGATGGGTACATCGCGTCGGGGCAGGGTTGCCCAAGCATTCAGTTCGATACGGCTGAGCGGGAAGTTGGCGGCAAACAGCGGATGCGACTGGGCGTGCGGGTCTTCCTCGCGCACGTCGAGCAGCGCGATCTCGCGCCGTTCGAGTAGTGCGGCGCGCACTTCGGCATAGCTTGCCTGGCGGAAGGTGTCGGCCATCGTCAGCTCCACAGATTGGGCACGACGTCGCTGGCGTAGCCGGAGACAAAGGACTTCTCGGCGCCGGTGGCCGGGTCGAAAACGTGACGTTGGACCCGCCCGATGTTACGGCCATAGACGTGAATGCTGATCGACGGCTGGTCGGCCAGGTCGTTGGCGACCTCGTGCAAATCGCCGATGGTGGGCGACACCGCCGTGGTCTGGCCGGGCAGCAGCAGCGCGCTACCGGTGGCCCGGTAGCTGCCATCCGCCTTTTTTTCGTAAGTCGTTTCGCGTTCGCGGCCACGCAGGCCGCCAACCAGGCCCCAGGTCAGGTGATCGTGGACCGGTGTCTTCTGGCCGGGACCCCAGACGAAGCTGACGATGGACAGGCGATCGAGCGGGTCGGCGTAGAGCAGGTACTGTTGGTAGTACTGGGGATGCGGCTTGGCAAATTGCTCGGGGAGCCAGTCGTCGGTGGCGACCAGTTCGGCGAGCAGCGCCTTGCCGTTGGTGAGGATGGTCTGCTCGCTGGGACGGGTTTCCAGTAGCAGGGTGAAGTCGTGGACGAAATCCAGCAGTTTGTTGATGGTCATGAGGCCTCCGGGGTGGTGTGAAGCGAGGCCGGATCGGGTTTGCGGGCGATCAGGCTGGTGTAGGAGATGTGGCCGAAGAAGCGCTTTTCTTCGACGCGCTGACGGGCTTCTGCCTTCAGGGCGGTGGCCAGGGGCAGACCGATCTTGCCGTGCGCAGCCAGCGCATCGGCGCCGCGGTCGACGATGGTCAGCATGTAGTTCGGATCGGTGGCTTCGGTGTAGCCGTGGCTGCGGTAGCTGATCGAAGCAAAGCCGGCATCACTGGCGAGTTTTGGCGTCAGGCGACCGATCCAGCTGTTGTCGATGAAATAGGCGCGAAAGGCTTCGGCGCAGTCCTGCAGGGGGTCGATGTCGTCGGTGCCAAGCGTGGTGGAGGCGTAATCGCCGTCGAAGACAGCCAGCCAGCCGCCGGGGCCCAGGGCGTGGAATGCCTCCGCCAGTGCGTTCTCGGGCCGGGAAAGATGGCACAGTGTGGTGTGGAAGATGATGACGTCGAAGGTTTCGCCCAGATGCGATAGGTCATGCGCGCTGCCCTGCGCGAACCGCAGTCCCGGCGTCGTGCCAGCCAGCCGCTGTGCGGTTTCGATGAAATGCGGAGAGGGGTCGAGGCCGATGATTTTGCCAATTTCCGGACGTGTTGCCAGATAACGGGCGACGGCGCCGGTGCCGCAGCCGACTTCGAGCACGCGGGCGTCCGGCGGAAAATCGATCTCGGCCAGATAGGCGTCGAGCATATGCCGCTGGGCCGGGTCGGCGGCGCGGATTTCGAGGACGTTGGCGATATTGGCGACGATGGCCGGATCGACCTCAGTAATGATGTTGTAGTAGTCGGGCATGGCGTGGAGGCTTGAGAAATGCGCCACGCTAGCCCCAGCAGTCGGTCCTGCCAACGATGTTTATCCTCTTTGCTTATGAGCAGGAGGGCTCGGCGAATTGATATAAGCATCGAAGAATCGATGATTTGTCCGGCCGCCTGGCGCCCGCTAGCATCCCGCCGTCCCCGACTTCGCGAAATTGCCATGAGCTACAAGTTCGATACCCTTTCCCTGCACGCAGGCCAGGTGCCCGACAGCCAGTATGGCGCCCGTGCCCAGCCGATCTACCTGAGTTCTTCCTTCGTCTTCAAGGATGCTGACCAGGCGGCGGCGCTGTTCAACATGGAGCGCGGAGGTCATGTGTATTCGCGCATTTCCAACCCGACCAACGCTGTGCTCGAAGAGCGCATCGCCGCGCTCGAAGGCGGTGTCGGGGCGATTGCCGTGGCTTCCGGCCAGGCCGCGCTGCACCTGGCGATCAGCACGCTGATGGGCGCCGGCAGCCACATCGTCGCCAGCCACTCGCTGTACGGCGGCTCGCACAACCTGCTCGAATACACGCTGCCGCGCTTCGGCATCGAGACCACCTTTGTCGACACCCGCGATCTCGACGCCTGGCAGGCGGCGATCCGTCCGGAAACGCGGCTCTTCTTCGGCGAGACGCTGGGCAACCCCGGCCTCGACGTGCTCGACATACCGCGCGTCTCGGCGCTGGCGCACGAGCACGGCCTGCCGCTCCTGGTCGATTCGACCTTCACCACGCCTTACCTGCTCAAGCCTTTCGACCACGGCGCCGACCTCGTTTTCCATTCGGCGACCAAGTTCCTCTCCGGCCACGGCACGGTGATCGGCGGCGTGGTCGTCGATTCGGGCGCGTTCGACTGGGACAAAAGCTGCAAATTCCCGACGCTGAGCCAGCCGTACGAGGGCTTCCACGACATGGTGTTCACCGAGGAATCGACCGTCGCCGCCTTTCTCTTGCGCGCCCGTCGCGAAGGCGTGCGCGATTTCGGCGCCTGTCTGAGCCCGCTCAACGCCTTCCAGATCCTGCAGGGGATGGAGACGCTGCCGCTGCGCATGGCCCGCCATATCGACAACACGAGGAAGCTGCTCGCCCACCTGTCTACGCAGATCGGCATCACCATCGACGCGGTCAATCACCCGGATTTGCCCAGCCACCCCGACCACGAACTGGCGAAGAAGCTCTTGCCGCGCGGTAGCAGCTCGGTGTTCACCTTTAACCTGTCGGGCGGTCGTGCCGCCGGGCGCAAGTTCATAGAGGCGTTGAAGGTCTTCTCGCATCTGGCCAACGTCGGCGACGCCAAGTCGCTGGTCATCCATCCGGCCTCGACCACGCACTTCCGCATGTCCGATGCCGCCCTGGTCGCCGCCGGCATCCATCCCGGCACCATTCGGCTGTCGGTCGGCCTGGAAGACCCGGTCGACCTGATCGAGGACATCAACCGCGGCCTCGCCGCCGCCGCGAGGGCTTGAGCATGCAGAGCGAAGTTTCCGGACAATCCGTCTACATCTACACCGGCGGCAAGAAACTGACGCCGGCCACGGTCGACCGCAACAAGACCGTTGTCTTCATCCACGGTGCCCAGCAGGATCATTCCTGCTGGACCCTGCAGACCCGCTGGTTCGCCCACCACGGCTTCACCGTGCTGGCGCCCGACCTGCCGGGCCACGGGCGCAGCGGCGGTGAGCCGCTGACCAGCGTCGAGGCGATTGCCGACTGGATCGCCGCGCTGCTCGACACGCTGGGCGTTGAAAAGGCCGACATCGTCGGCCACAGCATGGGATCGCTGGTCGCTCTTGAATTCAGCGCCCGCCATCCACAACGTACGTTACGCAGCGTGCTGATCGGCACCGCACTGCCGATGCCGGTGGCAGACGTGCTGCTCAATGCCGCCCGCGACAACGAGCCGAAGGCGGCAGCAATGATCAATGCCTGGTCGTATTCGTCATCTGGCCAGATCGGCGGCAACACCGTGCCCGGCCTGTGGCTGCTCGGCGTCAACCAGCGGCTGATGGCGCGCCAGAAACGCGGCGTCTTTCACGTCGACCTCGCTGCCTGCAACGCATACCAGCGACCGATCGACAGTCTTTCGGCGATCACCGCGCCGACCTTGCTGATTGCCGGCAGCCAGGACCGGATGACCTCGCCCAAGGTGGCCAAAGCTGTTCAGGCGGCGATTCCTGGTGCCCGGCTGGCAAGCATCGAGGGCAGCGGTCACGCACTGATGGCCGAGCGGCCGGATGCCGTGCTCGATGCGTTGATCGGCTTTCTCGCCTCTCGCTAGGGGGCAGTGCAGGGCGGGCAGTGTTTCTAAGCCAATTGTGGCAACGGGGTTTTCGGCCAGCAAGGCGCTGGCTCACGGGGCACTCAGAAGACCACGCGCCTGCCGGTTGGATGTGTAAATGTTGCCGCGTGGCAGCGCTTGTCCAGCGACGAGCGCTGCAATCCAGGCATCGGTCGTTGCGACGGCGGCGAAGCGCGAGTGCATGACCACCGTGAAAATGCGGTGGATTTCCTCGGCCGAGGCTTTGCCGGCGGTGTTTTCGTAAGGTAGCGCGCCGCTCGCATCGTTCAGGAATTCGACCGCCAGTCCGGCATGCACAGCGTGTTTTACCGTCGAATCGTCGCAGTTGTGAGTCATGTAACCGGCTACGGCCAGGGTATCGATGGCATGCGCCGTCAGCCATTCGGCGAGATCGGTGCCGGCAAAGGCACTGGGCAACGACTTCTCGATGTAGTGGCTGCGTGAGCGCTTCGCCACGACCGGATGCAATTCCCAACCGGCCGAGTCCTTGGCGAATAAAGGTGAGCCGGGTGCTGCTGTATTTTGCACGACGATCACCGGTATCCCGGCAAGTTGCGCGGCGTCGATAGCGCGGCCGATATTGGCCAGCGATAGTTCGATTGGCGGATATTCGATGGGCAGGGCGCACGTGACATATTCATTCTGAACGTCGATGACGAGCAGGGCGCGGCGAGGTATGGCGGACATAGTTTTTCCTTGATGAAGAGGAAGACACGGAAAGCATTGTTAGCTTGATCCTGCTTGGAAGACAGTGGCCCGTGTGACATCTTTCGATAAAATCGGGCCATATTCCGGAAGGAGCTTCACCATGAAGCAGCGCTGCATCGCGGTTCTTGCCTTTCCTGGCATCAGCCCGTTTCACCTGTCGATTCCTTGCGCCATCTTCGGCGAGGATCGTAGTGCGGCAAATATTCCACGTTTCGACTTGCGCCTGTGCGCCGAACTGGCTGGTGCGACCAAAACCTCGACGGGGTTTGAGATCGTCGTGGCGCATGATCTTGCCGGCCTCGATGCTGCCGACACCATCATCATTCCCGGCTGGGCTGACCCACAGGCACAAGCTTCGCCAGCACTGATCGCGGCCTTGCAGGCCGCCCATCGGCGCGGTGTCTGTCTGGTCGGCCTGTGTCTTGGCACCTTCGTGCTTGCGGCTGCCGGCATGCTCGACGGGCGCCGCGCCACGACGCACTGGTTGTGCGCCGATCAATTCGCCCGCCGCTACCCGCGCGTCCGCCTTGATCCCGATGTGCTCTACGTTGATGACGGCGATATCTTGACCTCAGCCGGCGCTGCAGCCGGTATCGATTGCTGCCTGCATTTGTTGCGCCGCTGGTACGGTGCCGAAATTGCCAACCGCGTGGCGCGTCGCATGGTCGTCTCGCCTCACCGCCAGAGCGGTCAGGCCCAATTCATCGAGTTGCCGCTGCCGACCAGCCCGGCCGGTGAGCAGTTTTCCATCGTACTTGACTGGGCTCTCCGCCACCTTGATCAGCCGTTGAGCGTAGACCTGTTGGCGGAACAGGCGCACATGAGCCGGCGCACTTTCACCCGACGCTTTCGTCAGGCCACCGGCAACACTGTGGTTGACTGGCTGCGCCACCAGCGTCTGGCGCTGGCCCAGCAACTTCTCGAAAGTACCGACCTGTCGATCGAACAGATCGCCAGTCGCAGTGGTTTTGGCACGACGGCCTCTCTGCGCCAGTTGTTCCGGGAGAACTTCCGGCTTTCGCCGGCCAGCTACCGGCGCGAGTTTCGCGGCCAAGCTGGCTGAGCTGGCGCGCATCCTGATTGTCATAGCCTCGTTACAGCAGGGGCATCTTGTTATGACAGGTTGTATTCATATCAATAATTCGTCGTTTTGCTAGCGAGGGGTATCGACTAACTTTGCTCTCCATCACTGATCAACCCCCGGAGGCAAACATGAAACTCAACAAGACACTGGTCGCACTGACCCTGGTATTCGGTGCCAGCGCCCTGCAGGCCGAAACCATCCGTGTCGCCATCGGCACGCAGGATCCGACCATCAACACGGCCACTGCCGGCCTCGTCATCCGCGAACTGAAGCTGCTGGACAAGTACCTGCCCAAGGACGGCAAGTACAAGGATGCCCAGTGGGATATCCAGTGGAAGAGCTTCACCTCCGGCCCGCCGCTGACCAACGAGCAGGTCGCCGGCAAGCTCGATATCGGCTCGATGGCCGAGTTCCCAGGGTTGCTGAACATCGTCGCCCACCGTGCCGCCGGCAAGAAGAGCGTCTTCATTAACGTGATTTCCGGCAGCGTCCAGGGCAGCGGCAACGGCATCGTCGTGCCGGCCGATTCGCCGGTACAAACCTTCAGCGAACTGAAGGGCAAGCAGATTTCCGTGCCCTTCGGTTCGACCGCCCACGGCGTGCTGCTGCGTGCCGTCGCCAAGCAGGGCTGGGACAACGAGCGTGACGTGACGCTGGTTTCGCAGGCGCCGGATGTCGGTGGCAGCGCGCTGAAGTCGAACAAGATCGACGCCCACTCCAATTTCGTTCCCTTCCCGGATCTGTTCCAGTACCGCGGCTTCGCTCGCAAGATCTACGATGGTTCACAGGATCAGAATGCGACCTTCCACGGCACCCTGGTAGATGCCGACTACGCCAAGAAGTATCCGGAGGTCATCGTCGCCTACCTGCGCGCGATGATTGAGGCCGATCGCCTGGCGACCGAGGATCCGGAAAAGATCAGCGAACTGATCCAGAAGGTGACCGGCGTCGAGGCCGAGGTCAATTACCTGTTCCATGGCCCGCTCGGCCTACAGACCCGCGATGCGACATGGAAGCCGGAATTCCGCGCAGCGGCGAACACAGCCTTGAAGACGCTGAAGCTGCTGAAGAAGACCGATCTCGATTTTGATGCCAACGAGTACATCGACGACTCTTACATCCGTGCGGCTTACAAGGCCTCCGGGCTGGATTACGAGGCCCGGCTGAAGGACTACAGCAAGTCGCCGCTGAAGGCCAAGGATGCGAAGACCGGCCAGGCCATCACCGACTTCAAGCAGGCGGCGCATGTGTGGATCGACGGTGAGGCCAAGGTGCGCCATTACGCTTCGCCCGACAATGCGCTGGCCGCAGCCCGCGAAGCCGAAGCCGCCGGCAAGAAGGTGCGCGTGGTCTATGCCCATGACCGCAATACCGGCATCAAGGTCTTTGCCCACCAGGCTTGGTTTGCCCGTGATGCCAAGGGGGGGCTGTCGGCCTTCCTGCTCAAGGCGGATGCCGAGGCATGGGCCAAGGCCAAGGGGGGCGTGGTCGTCGACTACGCCGCGGCAAAGGCTGGCGCGGCAACGGCCAAGTTAGCTGCAGCCAAGTAAGCGGGGTGACCTGACATGAGTACGGATCAGGCCGTGGCCCCGTTTCCGGGGGTTCAGCCGGCACTGCAGAGTCCTGTGGAAAGCCGCGTCAGCAGCTTTCTGCAGGCTTGGTGGTCGGCCCTGCCCGCGAGGCGTCTTGCACTGCGTATCGGGGCTCTGCTCCTGTGCGTTGCCCTCTGGCAGATCGCTTCGTCGCAACGGGTCGATCTGGGCATCGTCACCTTCCGCTATGTGCCGGCACCGACCGATGTGGCGGCGGCGGCCTGGAATCTGTTCCAGTCGCCCAAGCTGATTTCCCACGTCACCAACAGCCTGGGTCGGGTCTTTGCCGGCTTCGGCATCGCGCTGCTGCTGGGCGTTTTGTTCGGTGTGTTGATTGGTCGTTCCCGCTGGCTGGAGGACACGCTGCTGCCGCCGCTCGAAGTGCTGCGCCCGATTCCCGGGGTGGCGTGGATTCCCCTGGCGATCCTGATGTTCCCTTCTTCCGAGCTGAGCATGGTCTTCATCACCTTCATGGGGGCGTTGTTTCCCATCCTGCTCAACACCATTCACGGTGTCGAGGCGGTGGACCGACGGCTGATTGCCTCGTCACGCAGCCTGGGGGCAGGAGGCTGGTCGGTACTGACCGAGGTCGTGCTGCCTGGTGCGCTGCCGAGCATCGTCACAGGGCTGGCTATCGGCATGGGGACCTCTTGGTTCTGTCTCGTTACCGCCGAAATGATCGCCGGTCAGTACGGTATCGGCTACTACACCTGGGAGTCCTACACCTTGCAGAACTATCCGGACATCGTCGTCGGCATGCTGTTCATCGGAGCTTTCGGTATGGCCAGCAGCGGCCTGATCAAGCTGTTCGGTCGGTTGCTGATGCCCTGGTACCGCATTCAGGAGCGTCACGCATGAGCGCCATCCACAAGCAGTTTTCAGGGGCTCCGGCCAGCCAGCGGGCTGGACGGATCGAGCTTGCCGATATCTCGATCCACCTGCCTGGCAAGCAGCGTTTCGAAGCTGTGCGCAATATCACCACGACCATTGCCGCCGGTGAGTTCATTAGCATCATCGGTCCTTCCGGCTGTGGGAAATCCACGCTTTTGAATGCCGTCGCCGGTTATCTGGCGCCGAGTAGTGGTCGTCTGCGTGTTGATGGCGAAGCCATTGACGCTCCTGGGCCGGACCGCGGCATGGTCTTCCAGCACCATTCGCTGCTGCCCTGGCTCAGTGCGCTGGATAACGTCGCCTTCGGCCTGAAGATGAGCGGGGTGGGGCGTCGTGAACGCCTGGCGCGGGCCGAGGAGTTTCTTCATCTCGTCGGCCTGGGCGGATTTGCCGACCGCTATCCGGCGCAGCTCTCTGGCGGCATGCAGCAGCGTGTCGAGATTGCTCGGGTGCTGATCAATGATCCGCGCGTCGTGCTGATGGACGAGCCCTTCGGTGCCCTCGACGCCCAGACCCGCGAGCGGATGCAGCAACTGCTGCTGGGTATTTGGGGGCGTCTGAAGCCGACGGTGCTCTTCGTCACCCACGACATCGACGAGGCGCTGATTCTTTCCGACCGCGTCCTGGTGATGACGCACCGGCCCGGTCGTATCCGGGAGGAGATCATCGTCGATCTGCCCCGGCCCCGACCTGAGGACATCATCGTCTCGCCGGAGTTCATCGCCCTGAAGAAACGCTGTTTGGCGCTGGTGCAGGACGAAGTCCGCCAGTCGCTGATCGGCGGGCTGGAAGCGGCGCGCATTGAACTGCCGGTCGAGGCCTGAGCGGTGGTGGCCGCTCAGATTTTCCCTAACTTGTCATAGCCAGCCATGATCACTTCGACAACAGCCCGAAACCAACAGCATCGCCCCTTGCCTCTCTACGCCCTGATCAAGGCGACGCTGCGGGAACAAATCCTGGATGGCAGCTATGGCGAGCATGCCCGCCTGCCTTCCGAAGCCGAGCTCATGGTCGAGTATGGCGTTAGCCGCATCACGGTGCGCCAGGCCCTGAACGATCTGCAGAATGAACAGTTGATCTTCAAGGTGCCGGGCAAGGGCGCCTTTGTCTCAAGGCCCAAGCCCTTTCAGCAACTGGCACGGCTGCAGGGCTTTGCCGAGGCGATGTCCAATCTCGGGCTGGAGACCTTTAATCGGCTGATCAGCCTGACCACGATCAATGCGGATGAAACGACGGCTGCCCGTTTGCAGGTGCCGGTCGGCAGTCCCTTGGTCAAGATTCGCCGCGTCCGCCATGCCGACCGGCAACCGGTGTCCCTTGATGTGACCTATGTGCGGCGTGATCTCGGGCTGCGCCTGGCCAAGGAGGACCTGGCGACCCGCGACATTTTCGTGATTATCGAAAACGAGTATGCGACCCCCCTGGGTCATGCCGATTTGAGCATGAACGCCATTGCTGCCGATGGTGCCCTGGCGGCGCTGCTCGACGTGCCCGTGGGGGCGCCCATCTTGCGCATGGAGCGGCTGACCTGGACCCGGGATGGCCAGCCGATCGATTTTGAATATCTCTACTACCGCGGAGATTCGTTCCGCTATCAGGTCCGCGCCGAGCGCGGCTGAATCCAACATCCGTTCCAAGGAAAACCATGACAACACAAAATATGGAAGTCGATATCCTCATCGTCGGCGGCGGCACTGCCGGTCCCCTGGCGGCGATCAAGGCCAAGCAGAAGGCACCGCACCTGCGGGTGCTGCTGCTCGACAAGGCCAACGTTAAACGGGCCGGCGCCATTGCCGAAGGCATGGACAGCGTCAACAACGCGGTCATTCCCGGCTATGCGACCCCCGAGCAGTACGTCAAGGAAATCACCATCGCCAACGATGGGATCATCAACCAGGCGGCGATCAATGCCTACGCGACGCGCAGCTTCGACATGATCAAGGAGCTGGATGGCTGGGGCGTCAAGTTCGAGAAGGACGAGACCGGCGATTACGCGGTCAAGAAGGTGCACCATCTGGGTTCCTACGTGCTGCCGATGCCCGAGGGTTACAACGTCAAGAAGGTGCTGTTTAAGCAGATCCGCAAGGTCGGCGTCGAAGTCAGTAACCGGCTGACCACCACCCGCCTGCTGGTGGGCAAGGATGGGCGCATTGCCGGGGCCATGGCGCTCGAATCGCGGACCGGTGATTTCGTCGTCATCCGGGCCAAGGCCGTGGTGTTGTGTACCGGTGCCGCCGGCCGCCTCGGCCTGCCGTCATCCGGCTACCTGTTCGGCACTTACGAGAATCCGACCAATGCCGGCGACGGGTACAGCATGGCCTATCACGCCGGGGCGGAACTGTCCGGCCTCGAATGTTTCCAGATCAATCCGTTGATCAAGGACTACAACGGTCCGGCCTGCGCCTACGTGACCGGGCCGCTCGGCGGCTACACGGTCAATGCCAAGGGCGAGCGTTTCATCCGCAGCGATTACTGGAGCGGCCAGATGATGCTGGAGTTCTGGCGCGAGTTGGAAGGCGGCAACGGCCCGGTGTTTCTCAAACTCGACCACCTGGCCGACGAAACGGTGAAGAAGATCGAGGACGTGCTGCATGTTACCGAGCGCCCGACCCGCGGCCTGTTCCACGAAGGGCGGGGCACCGACTACCGGACCGACCTGGTCGAGATGCACATTTCCGAAATCGGCCTGTGCGGCGGTCACAGCGCCTCCGGTGTCTGGGTCGACGAACATGCGCGGACGACGGTGCCCGGCCTCTATGCCGCCGGCGACCTGTGCAACGTCGCCCACAACTACATGCTGGGCGCCATGGTCTATGGCCAGATCGCCGGCGAGGATGCGGTCGATTTCATCGACGGCAAGGATCTGGCCGAGATCGACGATGTTGCGGTCGACGCCGAGCGCGAGCGTATTTTCGCGCCGTTGCTGCGCGAGGAGGGCATCGCCCCGAGCCAGATCGAGTACAAGCTGCGGCGCATGGTCAACGATTACCTGCAACCGCCCAAGGTGACGGCCAAGATGGAAATCGGCCTCAAGCGCTTCGCCGAAATCCGCGCCGACCTGGAGCAACTGAAGGCACGCAATCCGCACGAGCTGATGCGGGCGATGGAGGTGTACGCCATTCTCGACTGCGCCGAACTGGCGGCGCGGGCCTCGTTGTTCCGCACCGAAAGCCGCTGGGGGCTGTACCACTACCGGACCGACTACCCGGGGCGCAACGATGCCGAGTGGTTCGCCTTCGTCGAAGTCCGCAAGGGCGCCGACGGCCGGCCGGAGTTCTTCAAGCGGCCGGTCCCCGACTACATCTATCCGATCGCCAAGAACGAGCTCTACGGCTACGACGCGATGCGCGTCGAATCCGAAGCGCTGGCTGCCTGAGGACGCGACATGACCACCACCATCGAAAAACAGCACGCTGTTTCCATCATCGTCAATCACGACAAATGCATCGCCGACAAGGGCTGCCGCATCTGCATCGACGTCTGCCCGACCGACATCCTGATCCTCGATGCCGGCGACGGCAAGGTCAAGATGGCCTACGACGAATGCTGGTACTGCCTGCCCTGCGAGCACGATTGCCCGACCAAGGCGATCAAGGTCGAAATCCCCTATCTGTTGCGCTGAGGACGGCATGAACACGCTTGATCTCGACCCCGAAGTCGAAGCCGTACTGCCCTTGCTCAATGATCCCGATCCGGCCGTGCGCCGGGTCGGCCTGCTGCAGATCGCCGATTTCGCCGACGCGTCGCCACAGCTGTTCGTCATCGCCACCGGCGATACGGACGCCGGCGTCCGCCTGGATGCCGCCCGGGCGCTGGAAGGCAATCCGGATCCGGCTGCTGTCCGGGCGCTGGCTGGCTTGCTGAGTGATGCCGATGCCGAGGTGGTGGCGGCCGCTGCCGAATCGCTCGGTGAAATCCTCGATCCGGCCGCCGGGCCGGTGCTGATCGAACTGCTCGCCGCTACCGGCGGCGCGGCGCGTGCCTATCTGCTGGCCGCCCTGCGCAAACTGCGCCAGCCGGACGCCCTGGCGCCGGCGTTGGCGCTGACCCTGGATGCTTCGGTCAAGGTCCGGCGCGAGGCGGTGGGAGTCCTGGCCTATCTGCGGGATGCCGCCGCCTTGCCGGTGCTGGGGCGGTGCGCCGAACACGACGCCGATCCGGAAGTGCGTCGTATGGCGGTCGGCGCCCTGGCTTTTGCTAGCGATGCGTCAGTGCTGCCGGCGCTGGGCCGGGCGCTGCAGGACGGTGACTGGCAGGTGCGCCAGGAAGCGGCGATCACGCTGGGCAAGTTGCTGCTGCCGGCCTCGGTGGCCAGTTTGCTCGGGGCGCTGGCCGATCCGGCCTGGGAGGTCCGCCTGAAGGCGGCCAATGTGCTGGGTCGCTTGCGGGCCACCGAGGCCGTGCCCGGCCTGGTCGCCGCGCTGGCGCATCCGGTCAGCAATTTGCGCAAGGAAGCGGCGATGGCCCTGGGCGCCATCGGTGATCCGGGGGCGATTCCGGCCCTGCAGAAAGCGGCGGCCGAGGATCGCGACGTCGATGTCAGCAAGGCCGCCCAGCGTTCGCTGGAAGCGCTGCTGGCCTAACCTTGCAGATGGAAAGCACCAGGGTCCTGCCGAATGTCGTTCGCCGCTGGCGGGATCGCCTGTTTCCCGAAGGCTGGCTACAAGGTGTCGGCGATACCCTGCAGCAGCGGCAGGATGTCATCCGCTGGCTGCAGTGGTGCTTCGTCGCCATCTATTACTTCCTGCTCATCGTGCCGGCGCTGCTGCCGCAACCGGCCAGCCGAGCAGAGGTGTTCACCAGTCTGGCCGGCGTCGCCGAAATCGTCTTCTGGGGCATCTGGTGGCCGGGCGTGATCCTCAGCATGCTGCTGTTCGGCCAGTTCTGGTGCGGCGTTTTCTGCCCGGACGGCACCCTGACCGAGTTCGCCAGCCGCCGAGGCCGGGGCGGCAAGATACCGGGCTGGGTGCGCTGGTCCGGCTGGCCGCTGGCCGCTTTTTCGGTGGTCGTCCTCTATGAGCATCTGGCTGACGCCTATTCGGCGCCGCGGGCGATTCTGCTGTCCCTGGGCGGCGCCTCACTGCTGGCCCTGGTCTGCGGTTACTTCCTCGGTCGCGGCAAGCGTGTCTGGTGCCGCTATCTGTGTCCGGTCAGCAGCATGTTCTCGTTGCTCGCCCGTTGTTCCATCTTCCATTTCAAGGTCGATCGCGTCGCCTGGGACAACGCGCCGAAACCCCTGCCGCGCGGCATCGACTGCCCGCCGCTGCTCGATGTCCGGCGCCTGCGCAGTAACGAGAAATGCAGCATGTGCGGACGTTGCAGCGGGCATCGCAATGCTGTCCAACTGGCGGCGCGTTGGCCAGGGGCTGAAATTGTCGATATGGAACCGGCGGAGATCCGGCTGGCCGACGCTTTCGCCATCTGCTTCGTGCTGATCGGCTTGTGCTACGGCACGATTCATTGGCGGCACGGGCCCCTGGCCGATTATTTCTATGCCCTTGGCGCAGGTAGTATTGGCAGCAGTTTGCTGGCGATCCTGTTGGTGGGGAGCTTGCTGGCCTTGACGGTCGGCGCATTGCTGAGCATCGCCGGGCGTGGCGATCAGCAACGCTCAATTCATCTGGCTTACGGCCTGATTCCGCTGGCCGGACTGGGACTGTTTCTCGGGGCCCTGGAACATGCCTTCCTGCTGATGACGCATTCAGGTCTGGATTTCGAGTTTGAGCGCAGGGCGATTCGGGTAGGGACGGTTGTGCTTGGCGTGGGGTGGAGCGGCTTGATCGGCAAGCAAGTCATACGGAGAGCCGGTGCCAAAGGGGGGCTGCCCGGCGTCGCCTATTGGGTCTTGCTGCTCGTGTTGGGTAGTGCCTGGCTGTTTGCGTCGTTTTGAGGTGACGCCTTGTAGTTCACCGGCTGTCCGCCAGCCTTGTCGGGGTTGCGCCGAGGCGTCCGTCGATGGCCCGATGAAAACGCTGACCCAGGTGTTCCAGCACATTTTCGCGCCATGGCCCGGCAACGAGGCTGAGGCCGAAAGGCAGGCCATCAGCGCGAATGCCGGCCGGCACGCTGACGGCAGAGAGATGGAGCGGGTTGGCGAAATACGTGTAGTAGCCCATGTTGGCATTGAGCCGAATCGGGTCGGCTTCGACCGCGGCGCAGCGATAGATGGTGCCGGCGGTCGGCAGTGCCAGCACGTCGAAGTCGGCGAGCCTGACATGGACATTGTGGCGTAACTCGGTCAGGCGATAGAGGCTGCGGAAGGCGTCCTCGGCACTGAATTGGCCGGCGGCCTGGATCGCAGCCAGCACGGCCGGATGAACTGCCTCCGGATGGTCTTCGGTGATTGACCGATAGGTGATGGCGCGTTCGGCAATGAAGGGGCTGTTGAAGATGGTGTCGCTGGCTTCTAGGAAGGGCGTGAAGTCGATCTCGACCGGCGTGCCGCCCAGCGTGCGTAGCGTCGCCAGCGATTGCGCGTAGTGTTTCCCGGCGAATGCGTCGCCAAAGAATTCGAGCTGTTTGTCCTGCGGTACGGCAAAGCGGAAGGAGCCCTCGCGCAAGGCGGTCGGCAACGGTAGCGGCCGGCAGCGGCTCATGAACGGGTCCCGCCGGTCATGGCCAGCGATGACCTCAAGTACTGCCGTGGCGTCGGGCACGGTCAGGGCGAACACCGGCGGCACGTCGAAGGTCCGATTGTTGCAGAGGAAGCCATGGTTGCTGACCAGCCCCGGTGTCGCCTTGAGTCCGACGATATTGTTAAGCGCGGCCGG
>JAVEWT010000180.1:0-3271 GCA_034004425.1 Methylophilaceae bacterium | reverse complement strand
TTCGACGAAGGCCCAGTCCAGTTTTTCCGCTTCGATTAACGGAATCAGTGCATCAAATTCCGGTGTGCGTTGCGCATCGCGTAGACGAACCACTTGCGGCGGCAAGGGTTCTGCGGTCGACGCGCCAGTAGCGGCAAAAATGCGATCCAGCAGGAAAGTGGGCAGGGCACCGCCCTGGAGGATGAGGTTCATCAGTTCAGACGTTCCGGCAATACATCCCGCAGCAGGACTGCAGCATCGCGCAGCATCTTCTCGGTGGTTTCCCAGCCGACGCAGCCGTCAGTGACCGAGCAGCCGTACTTGAGTTGCGAGAGGTCGGCGGGGATGGGCTGGTTGCCGGGCTCGATGTTCGATTCGATCATCACGCCGAGGATGGACTTGTTGCCGGCACGGATCTGGTTGACCACGTCGGCCATGACCAGCGGCTGCAGTTCCGGCTTCTTGGAGCTGTTGGCGTGCGAGCAGTCGACGACGATGTTGGTCGGCAGCTTGGCTTTGACCATCGCCGCTTCGGCAACGGTGACCGAGACGGTGTCGTAGTTGGGGCCTTTGTCGCCGCCGCGCAGCACGACGTGGCCGTAAGGGTTGCCGGTGGTGCGGACGATGGAAACGCGGCCTTCGTTGTTGAGGCCGAGGAAGGAGTGCGGGTTGGAGGCCGACAGGATGGCGTTGGTGGCTACCGTCAGGTCGCCGCTGGTGGCGTTTTTGAAGCCGACCGGCGTGGACAGTCCGGACGACATTTCGCGGTGCGTCTGCGATTCGGTGGTGCGGGCACCGATGGCGGTCCAGGTGATCAGGTCGCCGTAGTATTGCGGGCCGTAGGGATCAAGCGCCTCGGTGCCGGCGGGCAGGCCGAGTTCATTGACCTGGCGCAGGAAGTCGCGGGCCTTTTCCATGCCGACGTTGACCTGGAAGGAGTCGTCCATGAACGGGTCGTTGATGTAGCCCTTCCAGCCGACGGTGGTGCGCGGCTTTTCGAAATAGACGCGCATGATGATCTGCAGCGTGTCGCCGACTTCTTCAGCCAGCGCCTTCAAGCGGCGGGCGTAGTCCATGCCGGCGACCGGATCGTGGATCGAGCACGGGCCGACGACGACGAACAGGCGGTGATCCTTGCGGTCGAGGATGTTGCGCAGCAACTCGCGGCCTTCGCTGACGGTGGCTTCGGCCTTGGCGGTCAACGGGAGTTTGGCGTGGATTTCCGCCGGCGTCGGCATGGCGTCGAAGGCGGAAACGTTGATGTTTTCGAGAATCTGGGTCATTTGGTCAGCTCGCGTATCATGTCTTTCACCGCCGCAACCTTGTCCTGCAAGGCCGGGCAGTGGCGCAAAAGGGAGATTTTATCCTGTCCCGCCAGCTTATAGCTGCGGTTCTTCTGGATCAAATTGATGATCCTGATCGGTTCGATAGGCGGATTCTTCGAGAATTCCGGGGCGAACTGTATCGTCACCTGGTCGTTGCCGGCGTCGAGTTTCTGTACCAGCAGCGGCTTGACCAGCAGGCGCAGCCGGTGCGTGGCGACCAGCGCCTGCGCCTGCAGCGGCAGTTCGCCGAAGCGGTCGACCAGTTCTTCCTGCAGCGCGTCGATCTCGTCGTCGGCCTCGCAGTTGGCCAGGCGCTTGTACAGCGTCAGCCGCTCGTGTACGTCGGGGCAGTAGGCGTCGGGGAGCAGCGCCGGGGTGCGCAGGTTGATTTCGCCGCTGACGCCGATCGGCTGCGTCAGGTCGGCGGTTTCCAACACCTTGCCCTGTTTCAGGTGGGCGACGGCACGGTTGAGCATCTCGCTGAACATCGTGAAGCCGACTTCCTGCATCTCGCCCGACTGGTTGTCGCCGAGCACCTCGCCGGCGCCACGGATTTCCAGGTCGTGCATGGCCAGGAAGAAGCCGGAACCGAGTTCCTCCATCATCTGGATCGCTTCCAGACGCTGCTTGGCCTGCTTGGTCATCGCCTTCTCGTCCTGCACCAGCAGGTAGGCGTAGGCCTGGTGGTGCGAACGGCCGACCCGACCGCGCAACTGGTGGAGCTGGGCGAGGCCGAATTTCTCGGAGCGGTTGATCAGGATGGTGTTGGCGTGCGGGTTGTCGATGCCGGTCTCGATGATGGTCGTGCACAGCAGCAGGTTGGCGCGCTGGCCGGTGAAGTCGCGCATGACGCGTTCCAGCTCGCGCTCGTTCATCTGGCCGTGACCGATGACGATGCGTGCTTCCGGCACCAGCTTTTCCAGCTTCTCGCGCATGTTCTCGATGGTGTCGACCTCGTTGTGCAGGAAGTACACCTGGCCGCCGCGCTTCAATTCGCGCAGTACCGCTTCGCGGATGATGCCATCGGAGAACTTGCTGACGAAGGTCTTGATCGCCAGGCGCTTCTGCGGCGCGGTGGCGATCACCGAGAAGTCGCGCAGGCCTTCCATCGACAGCGCCAGCGTGCGCGGGATCGGCGTCGCCGTCAGCGTCAGCACATCGACCTCGGCGCGCATCGCCTTCAGCGTCTCCTTCTGACGCACGCCGAAGCGGTGTTCCTCGTCGATGATGACCAGGCCCAGGCGATTGAATTTCACGTCCTTGCCGATCAGCTTGTGCGTGCCGATGATGATGTCGATCTTGCCTTCAGCCAGGTCCTGCAGCGCCTGCGCGGTTTCCTTGGCGGTCTTGAAGCGCGAGATTTCGGCGACCTTGACCGGCCAGTCGGCGAAACGGTCGACGAAGGTCTGGTAATGCTGTTCGCAGAGCAGGGTGGTCGGGCAGAGCACGGCCACCTGCTTGCCGCCGGCCACCGCGCAGAAGGCGGCGCGCAGGGCGACTTCGGTCTTGCCGAAGCCGACGTCGCCACAGACCAGCCGGTCCATCGGCTTGCCGGACTTCATGTCGGCAATGACGGCGGCGATGGCCTGCGCCTGGTCGGCGGTTTCCTCGAAACCGAAGCCATCGGCGAAAGCCTCGTAGTCGTTTTCCGAGAAGTCGAAGGCGTGGCCCTGACGGGCGGCGCGCGCGGCGTAGAGCGCGAGCAGTTCGGCGGCGGTGTCGCGCGCCTGTTCGGCGGCCTTGCGTTTGGCCTTTTCCCATTGCCCGGAACCGAGTGTGTGCAGCGGCGCGGCGTCCGGCTCCGCGCCGGAATAACGCGAGATCACGTGCAGTTGCGCCACCGGCACGAACAGCTTGGCGTCGTTGGCGTAGTGCAGTTCGAGGAATTCCTGCTCGCCGAGGCCGAGGTCCATTCGCACCAGGCCGCGATAGCGGCCAATGCCGTGGCTTTCGTGCACCACCGGGTC
>JAVEWT010000179.1:0-3274 GCA_034004425.1 Methylophilaceae bacterium | reverse complement strand
GTAGCCAAGCACACGTTTTACCTGCACCTGAAAGAAACTGAATTTAGATTCAACCATCGCCGTGATAATCTTTACCTTGAAGTGCTCAAACTTTTACGAATAAATCCGCTTTAGCTTCCTAAGACCCAAATATATATAAATAAAAGCTAAAACTCATATGTCGAGGAAGTTTCGATTCTTGAGTCTTCCAGCGGCAGCCCTACCGTGAAATGGTAAAGGCTCTGGAACTCCGTATTCTTCAGGCCCAGCAGGTTGTGGAAAGGGTCGTCGAAGTAACAGCCAATGCCGGTTCCGCGCAGGCCCAATGCTTCCGCCTGCAGGTAAAGCACCTGGCCGATCAGGCCTGTTTCGCGTAGCAGGTCGCGATAGCTGGCCGGGGCTGCGCTGACGGCTGCATCAAATTCGGCCAGCATGCCCAGCGCAAAGCAGCTGTTGGCTGCGACGTCCTGATGGCAGTGAATGCTGCGTGCTACGCGCTGCAGTTCGGCAGTAGGTGCCGGCGTCAGCAGTTGCAGGCCCAGGTCTGGCGGTGCGCTCTCAACCGCTGTGCGCAGAAAATCCGGGTTGAGGCTGGCATCCAGCAAAGTTGCCAGTCGATCAGTGCGCGGCAACAGGTAGAGCCCTGGCTGCAGACCTTCGACCCGATGCACGAACAGCACCAGGCTGATATGCGGTTCGCTTGCCAGTGCATCCCACGGCGAATGTGCCGATGGCAGTGTGGCGGCCAGCAGCGAATGGAAATCCGCTTGCGGCATGACGTGTCTTGCATCGAAACGCTGCGCACTGCGGCGCTGCAGGATGATCTGTGCGGCAGTCTTGCCGCTCCCTGTGCCGGATACCTGATCCGTTTGTATGGGATTGGTGTGTGTGTGGTTATCTGTCGCGGCATGTCTTGTCGCCAAAGCAACTTCGTCGATGGCTTGCCAGCGATACATGGGATGCCGGTCGATGGCCGATGCCTTGCCATGCCAGTTTGCGGTTGTGCTGGCTTGCTGCAGCCAGTTCATATCCGCGGGTTCTGTCGTCAAAGACAGCAGGATTTCAGCCTCCTCACACTCGGTGTATGCCTCACGTCCGGCAGTGAAGTCCTTGGAGCGGTCCAGCCCTAGCCAGTGTTGTAGCGACGAGGTTGATGCCTGCCTCTGCTCTGCCAGCGGCCAGCCGAGCAGCGCCGCGGCATAGCGTAGCGCACCAACGGCATGGCCGGTATCGAGCTGGCAATAACGAAAGCCCCGTTCGCCGTATTTCCAGGCTTCGCGCCACATGACGCTGGAGAGTGCGACCAGCACCTGCGGCGAGCCGCCGGTTGTGGTAAATGTTGCCCGCCGTTCCAGCGCATGGCTGTACGGGCAATAGTGGTAAAGACCGTCGGAAAAACCGGTGATGCTGCGCAGAAAGAGGTAGGCTTCCGCCGGATGCAGGTTGCCGCTGGAGGGGTTGGCACGCACCGCCCAGCGATCCGGCCCCCAGGATTTCCAGGCAGTGATGCCGAGCGATAGTTGCAACAGCGCGCTGAGCGAGGCTGCGTTAGCAGGTAGCGGCGCAAATGGTTGAGCTAATGGTTGGACTAATGCGGAAAACGGACGATGCAGGGCGGCGCCCAGGGCCGGGTCCTGCATCGCTTCGGCCAGTGTGGGCAGGGCAATTTGCTCCGCGCCTTCGAAATGACGGAAGGCTGCCGGCTGGTCGTTCCAGTCCAGTGCCTCCGGTCCCGGCGCGTAGGCCTCGAAGCGGTGTTTGCTGTACTGATGGTAGCTCAGTACGGTGTGCAGATCGGCGTGCATATCCATCTCATCCACGCGGCAGGGAATGTTCATGATAGCGTACCGCCGGGTTCTTCAGGGCCGAAGCATTTGTCGTAATCGATGCAGACGCCGCAGGACGGCGATTTGCAGATGAAGATGTCGGCGCGTTCGCACAGCTGCTTGTAGAAGAATTTCTTCCATTTCATGTTGGCGCTGTTCCTGGCGAAAAGCGCGGGGAAGTTCTTCTGCATCAGTGCCGTCAATGCTGCCCGGTCCGGCAGTCGCATGTCCTGCCACAGATGATTCTCGCCCATGCAGGATTGCGCGATGAACAGCACCAGCTTGTGTGTCTCCGTACTGTCATCGGCACGGTGATCCATCAAGAGCTGCACGATGTCATCGTATTCGTCGATACGACTCTCTGTGTCAATGGGGACGATGCGCGTCACTGGCTGTGCCTGCATGGCCGGGCTTACTCCGTCATGCTTCTGCCGGGGCGTGTGTGTAGCATTTCTTCGGGCAGATCTTGGAACAGGCTTCGCAGCCGACACAGTTTTCCGGGTTGGCGATGGTCATCACTTTCTTTTCGTATTCGCCGTCATCATCGTCGTCGCCGAGCGATACGGCCATGCGTTCGCCTTCGTCGTCAATGCCGACCAGTTGCAGCACATCGCGCCCGCACACGCGGAAGCAGCGGCCGCAGCCTATGCACTTTTCCTCTTCGATATGCGTGGCGAATTGCGGTGTCCACAGTTTGCCGCCGGGCAGAGTTACGGTATAGGTCATGTTTGTTCTCCTGCTGCAGCCAGCCGCTGCCGCGCATCGGTCAGCTGTTCATAAGCCTTGAAGGTCCGTGCCGCAATCTCCGGGATCTTCTCCCAGCCGGTTGGCAGGTCTTCCGACAGGTCATGCAGATCCATCTTCAATTGCGTGGCCTGGGCATTGAGTTTTTTCACTTCGGCCTTGATGGTGTCGATATCACTCATTGATTGCTCCTTGCAGTTTGCTATTCCTTGTTGTCATTCCGGATCGTCGCTGACGATTGCCGGAATGACGGTCATCCGTAGTTGGCGACATCGGGGAAGGTCTTGATCATCCCCACCGCGGCGGCGACAATTTTTTCACCTTCGGCGGCCAGTTTCTCGATGGTTTCAAAGCCGAAGCGGTGCACGTCGCGCAACTGTTTGTTGACTACGACCAGGCGCCCGGCAGTGAGGATCATCTTGCCGAAGCCTTCGTGGTGCATCTTCATCATGGGCGAAACCATGACCTTGGTTTCGCGCTCGACGGCGAGGCCGACAGCGTTGTAGAACAGTTCCAGCCGCCAGATGGTCTCCGGGTCCGGGTCGCCGATGATCGGCATTTCGCGCCGTTGTTCCTTGCTGATGAGGTAAGGTGCGAGCAGGGTGGCGTCATCCTTGCCTTCCCAGGCACCGTGCGTATCCTGGGCGCGCCATTGTTTGATCAGTTCGATGACGAACGGCGACTCCCAGGGGTCTGTCGGGGTTTCCGCAATTGCGGCAGCGGTA
>JAVEWT010000178.1:0-3293 GCA_034004425.1 Methylophilaceae bacterium | reverse complement strand
TCGGGTTGTAGCAGAAGGCACAATGCAAGGGGCAGCGATAGGTGATCTCCGCCAGCAGCCACAAGGGCTGCGTGTGGGTCACAGTGGCTGCGACACCATTGTTCTGTGCCTGCACTGTTTTCTGCACGACTGAATCACCTAACGAGTTTTGCGTCATTTTGCCGCTCCTTAAACCTTGCGTATCCAGGATTTTCCGGCCGCCAGATCGAACATGCCGAGGATATCCTGTTCGATGCCCTCCGCGTCCGGGAAAGCGGCCTTCAACTCTGCGATGATCTCGCCGACCGTCGCCTTGCCGTTCACGCGCTTCAGCACCTCACCGGCGCCTCCATGCAGTTTGACCATGCCTTCCGGGAAAAGGATCACATAACTTTGCTGCGCCTCTTCCCACTGGAAGCGATGGTGCGGCGCCAGTGCGTAAATGTCTTCGTGTTTGATCTCGTGTTCCATGAGGCGGCTTAATCGAAATTGATGACAGGCTGGCGCAGATAGTCGCGCCCTTCGGTTTTGACTTCAGTACAGGCCAGCATGATGGAATCTGCAATCACCCAGAGGACGTCCAGCTTGAACTGCAGGATATCCAGCGCGCGCATCTGCAGTTCGCGCGTCTGGCCGAAATAGTTCAATGTCACGTCAAGGCCCTGCTCGACGTCGCGACGCGCTTCTGTCAGGCGCTTCTTGAAGTAAATCAGGCCATCTTCCTTGATCCACGGATACATCTCCGGCCAGGAACTGATGCGCTGCTGGTGAATGTGCGGTGCGAACAGTTCGGTCAACGAGGAACAGACCGATTCCTGCCATGGCCGCTGCTTGGCGAAGTTGATATAGGCGTCGACCGCGAAGCGCACGCCCGGGCTGACCAGTTTGAGCGAAGTGACTTCCTCGCGTGTCAGGCCGACTGCCTCGCCCAACTTGATCCAAGCCTCGATACCGCCGATCTGGTCGCCGACACCGTCATGGTCGGTGATGCGCACGATCCACTGCTTGCGCACTTCCTTGTCCGGACAGTTGGACATGATGGCCGCATCCTTCATCGGGATGGCGATCTGGTAGTAGAAACGGTTCGCGACCCAGCACTGCAGTTGCTCCTTGGTCAGCTTGCCTTCATACATCATGACGTGGATTGGGTGACTGATATGGTAGCCCTTGCCCTTCTCGCGCAGCTTGGCTTCAAATTCTTCCCTGCTCCAGGGTGCTTTTACGTCTGCCATTTTTCTTTCCTTTACAAGATGATGTCCATGCCGTCGTAGGCGACTTCGATGCCATGACGCGCGAGTTCTGCGCGTTCTGCGGAATCCTCGCGCAGAATCGGGTTGGTGTTGTTGATGTGTATCAAGACCTTGCGCACATTGCCGAACTTGTCGAGTTGCTCGATCATGCCGCCGGGACCGGACTGCGGATTATGGCCGATGCTGCGGGCGGTCTTGGTCATCAGGCCCAGATCGATCATCTCGGTATCGGTCCAGAAGGTGCCGTCGACCATGATGCAATCCGCCTGGTTCATCAACGCCGGCAGATGCGGCTCGATCTCGGCCAGGCCCGGCGAATACCAGCATTTCTTGCCGGTGCTGATCTCCTCGATCAAAACACCGATGGTGTCGCCCGGATGCGGGTCGTTGCGGTGCGGTGAGTACGGCGGCGCCGCGCTCTTCAGCGCCACGGCCGTGAACCTCAGGTTCGGCACATTCGGCATGGTGAAACCGGACTTGCCGTCGATCGGGATGCTGTGATGATTGATGCCGCAATAGTGACCGAGAATGTTCAGAATCTGGTTGCCGGAAGTGAGGTCGCCATACACCATGTCGGTGCAATAGATTTCGCGCTTGACCGTACCTTCACGCAGCATGAACAGGCCGGTAGTATGGTCAATCTGCGCGTCGATCAACACGATGGCCTGAATGCCGGTATCGCGAATGGCGCGACCGGGCTGCAGCGCAGGAAAATCCTGAATCTGCTGCAGAATATCGGGCGATGCGTTGAACAGCACCCAGTTGACGCCGTCGCTGCTGACGCAGATCGACGATTGCGTACGCTTGCTTGCCTTGATAGTGCCTTTACGCAGTCCATCGCAATTGGCGCAATTGCAATTCCACTGTGGAAAACCACCACCCGCACCCGAACCCAAAACGTGTATATGCATAATCTTCTACTTTTAATTGATTCCTGAAGGCCGAGTTTAAACCCATTGACCGGAAATGACACGGGCCGCCCTTAGGCAGCCCGCTCTTGCTATCGATTAACGATTGCAAACGTACATCGTAACTTCAAAGCCGAAACGCATTTCGGTAGCAGCTGGTTTTGTCCACATGATCTAGTCTCCTTTGTTTGATTGGTATGCACGCCTTGAATTGTGTTCTTGACGTGTGAAGCCATTGTGATGCGTGCGACCTCACAAACACAGGGCAAAAATACGGAATCGCGCCTAAGTATTTTCATGACACTGACACCTTTGGAACACAGAACTGGCGCGGGCGACAGGCATAAAAAAGCCCGGCACCGAAAGGTGCCGGGCCCTGAATTGCACGAACTCAGACCCCTTGTGTCTTCGCTCTGCGCTGGCGCACGCCGGCCGCCAGCGTTTCCAGCAGCTTGACCGTGTCCTGCCAGCCCAGGCAGGCATCCGTAATCGATTTGCCGTACTCCAGCTTGCAACCCGGGGCGTAATCCTGGCGCCCTTCATGCAAGTGAGATTCCACCATGACACCCATAATGCGCTGGTCGCCGGCCGACAGTTGGGCAGCAATGTCTTCTGCCACTTGCAGTTGTCGCTGGAACTGTTTCTGGCTGTTGGCGTGGCTGCAATCGATCATCAGCCTCGCCGCCAGACCGTTCTCTTCCAGCGCACGGCAAGCCGCTTCGACGCTGGCCGCATCATAGTTCGGCCGGCTGCCGCCGCGCAGGATCAGGTGACAGTCCTCGTTGCCGGTGGTGGCGATGATGGCCGAACGGCCGTCCTTGGTCACCGACAGGAAATGGTGCGGATTGGACGCCGTCTTGATGGCATCGATGGCGACCCGCACATTTCCGTCGGTGCCATTCTTGAAGCCGACCGGACAGGAAAGCCCGGAAGACAGTTCGCGATGCACCTGGGATTCCGTCGTGCGTGCGCCGATCGCGCCCCAACTGACGAGGTCGGCCGTGTATTGCGGCGTGATGGTGTCGAGAAACTCCATGGCCGCCGGCATGCCGAGCTCGTTGATGTCGAGCAGGAACTTGCGGGCCTTTTCCAGGCCTTCGTTGATGCGGTAGCTGCCGTCGAGGAACGGATCGTTGATCAGCCCCTTCCAGCCCAC
>JAVEWT010000177.1:0-3293 GCA_034004425.1 Methylophilaceae bacterium | reverse complement strand
AGGTCCAGAACGGACATCGATGCGATTGCATCAAGAATTTCTGCTTTAGATACAGCCATGTTAAATACTCCTGATAAAAATTATGTTGAATGTTAAGCCGGCGTTACGCAGCCTTTTGATCGCGCACCGCAGCCAGACCGCGCACAAAGCTTGTAGGCACCTCGTTAAGGGTACGAACAAACTTGGCAATCGGCGCCTGCATGGTGCCGAGCAGCTTGGACAGCAGCTCTTCGCGACTTGGCATGGTGGCCAGAGCCTTGACAGCGTTGGCGTCCATGACCTGGTTCGGCATGGCGCCTGCCTTGATCACGAACTTGTCGTTGGACTTGGCGAAATCGTTCAGGACCTTTGCCGCAGCAACCGGATCGGCGGAAATGCCGAACATGAGCGGACCAACCATTTCGTTCGCCAGACCAGAAAATGCAGTGCCGTCAACGGCACGGCGTACCAGGGTGTTCTTCAACACGCGCAGGTAAACGCCTGATTTTCTGGCTTGCGCACGAAGCTGGGTCAGATCGCCCACTTCCAAGCCACGATACTCGGCCAGAATGATTGCCTGAGCCTCTGCGACTTGCGCGCTGACTTCAGCAACAACTGCCTTTTTCTCTTCAAGATTAAGACTCAAGGTCTTCTCCTTCCGTTAATTAAGCTTCAACCGAACATCCGGCGGAAGCCGTCCCACGGCGACCTTTTATCAGGAATATGGAAATCCTGTTTTCGGGAACGCCATCTGCGTAGGCTTTGACAGCTGGCAGGCCGGAGGTCGGGAGATTTGTATCCACCTTCACCCGTCTTGCTGCCGTCTCAATTAAATCCTTGCGGATTCCTACGGTCTTTGATGATTCCACCCTGCCCGCCAACAACGCCGGCAGGGTGGAGCCCAAAGTACTTTGCGGACCGCCTCAGGCGGCCCATGATCATCAACCGGCGATATTGGCCTGGTCGATGCGGACACCGGCACCCATGGTGCTGGAGACCGAAACCTTCTTCAGATACTGACCCTTGCTGGAAGCCGGCTTGGCCTTGACCAAGGCGTCCAGCAACGCCGCCAGATTGTCCTTCAGCGCATCGACGCTGAAGGAAGCACGACCGATCGTGCAGTGCACGATGCCACCCTTGTCAGTGCGGTATTGCACCTGACCGGCCTTGGCGTTCTTCACAGCCTCAGCAACGTTAGGCGTAACAGTACCAACCTTGGGGTTAGGCATCAGGCCGCGCGGGCCCAGCACTTGACCCAGGGTACCGACGATACGCATGGCGTCCGGTGTCGCGATCGCAATATCGAAATCCAGCATGCCGCCCTTGACTTGTTCAGCCAAGTCTTCAAAACCGACGATGTCGGCACCCGCTGCCTTTGCAGCCTCAGCCTGCGCGCCTTGCGCGAAGACGGCGACACGCTTGGTCTTGCCGGTACCGTGCGGCAGCACCAGAGCACCACGCACCAACTGGTCGGACTTGCGAGCATCGATACCCAGATTGACGACTGCGTCCACGGATTCGTCGAACTTGGCAGTCGCAGTCTCCTTGACCAGATTCAGCGCCTCAGCGACCGGATAGAGCTTGTTACGGTCAACCTTGCCTTGCAGGGCAGCAACACGTTTGGAAACCTTGGCCATGTTATACACCCTCCACTTCAATACCCATGCTGCGCGCACTGCCAGCAATGGTGCGAACCGCAGCGTCCATATCGGCAGCTGTCAGGTCAGGCATCTTGGTTGTTGCAATTTCTTCGGCTTGGGCGCGCGTGATCTTGCCGACCTTGTCGGTATGCGGACGCGGGGAACCCTTGTCGATCTTGGCAGCCTTCTTGATCAGGATGGTCGCAGGTGGCGTCTTCATCACGAAGGTGAAGCTCTTGTCCGCGAATGCCGTGATCACGACAGGAATCGGCAGACCCGGCTCCATGCTCTGTGTTGCAGCATTGAAGGCCTTGCAGAATTCCATGATATTCAAACCACGCTGGCCGAGTGCAGGACCGACCGGTGGGCTAGGATTGGCTTTGCCTGCAGGAATCTGCAGCTTGATATAGCCGATAACTTTCTTTGCCATGTTTTACTCCAAGTGGGTTCAAACGCTTGAATCAACAAGCTCCCCATTCCAGTTAATTACAGCGTCCGAAGCGATGATCGCCGGCGCTGCGCTTGGTTCCGGCCGCAACTGCAGACCGTTCGTTTCATCAGACCTCTTTTTCGACCTGACTGAAATCCAGTTCCACCGGTGTCGCCCGACCAAAAATGGTCACGGTCACACGCAGCTTGCTTTTCTCGTAATTGATGTCTTCGACGTTGCCGGAGAAATCCTTGAACGGACCATCGATGACACGCACCGACTCGCCCTTCTCGAAAGTCAGCTTCTGCGTCGGATTATGCTTGCTGTCATCCATGCGCTGCAGAATGATCTCCACTTCCTTGTCGCGGATCGGGGTCGGCTTTTGCGCCGTACCGCCAATGAAACCGCTGACGCGGGGCGTGCTCTTGACCAGATGCCAGGTGTCATCGGTCATCTCCATCTGCACCATGACATAGCCCGGATAAAGCTTGCGTTCGCTGATGGCCTTCTGACCACCCTTCATCTCGACCACTTCCTCTACCGGCACCAGAATCTGACCGAACTTGTCCTGCATGTTGGCACGAGCGATACGCTCTTCCAGACTGCGCAGGACCGATTTTTCATAGCCAGAAAAGGCCTGAACCGCATACCATCGCATACTCATTAAGCGCCCCGACCCAAAAGCTTTTCCACCATCCAGAGGAAGCCTAAATCGACAATCCAAAGAAAGATGGCAACAACTACAACCAGCGCAAATACGGCAACTGTCGTCTGTATGGTTTCCTTGCGTGTCGGCCAGACAACCTTGCGAGTTTCCGCAGCCGCTTCACGCGTGAAACCCAGAGCCGCCTGACCCTGAGGCGTAGACCACAACACAACCACAGCAGCGGCAACACCCGCCAAAACGGCAAGAACACGCAATACCATTGCGTGTTCCGCCGTGAAATAGAAGCCGGCAACGCCTGCGGCTACCAGCAACAGCGCGAAAACCAGCTTTATTTTATTGATCATATTTACGCTTATTTAAATTTTGGCAGGCCAGGAGGGTCTCGAACCCCCAACCCTCGGTTTTGGAGACCGATACTCTACCAATTGAGCTACTGGCCTAAACCTCTACTTACTCGATAATCTTTGCAACGACGCCGGCACCGACGGTACGGCCGCCTTCGCGGATAGCGAAGCGCAGACCTTCTTCCATCGCGATCGGAGCAATCAGCGTCACGGTGATGGAGACGTTGTCGCCA
>JAVEWT010000176.1:0-3323 GCA_034004425.1 Methylophilaceae bacterium | reverse complement strand
AGCCCAGGTTGTGATCCAGAGTTATATCATTGTATGGCCCACCTACAATCTTGGTCGGCACAGCACCGGCAGCATCCTTGCTGTAGCGCACCTTGATGATGTCGCTGGTATCGCCGGCACCATCGACGATTTCTATCGGGAACAGCTTGATGCTGTTGTCGGTCACCGGATCGTCATCCGGGTCATACTCGGGTAGCGGATTGCATTTCAGTGATGAATTTTCCGGGTCTGCCATCGGCATCGGCAAGCCATAACCCGCCATCTGGATATCCCGCTGCAGGTTGAACAGCGCGATGCTGCCATTGGTCTGCGCATCCGAACTGCTGGTGGTTGCCCGGCGCTGATTTTCGTAGACCGAGAACACCTGCATGATCACCAGCGTGGCAAGCAGGCCGATGACCATGCCCACCATGACTTCCACCAGGCCGAAACCGGACTGATGATTTGTTCCGGGTTTTTTATACGTTCCGCTCATATCCATGAGGCCTCATTTATAAATACAGGTGCCCGGCTCAAGCATGCTGTTGATGCGTGCATTGGTCGTATGATTGTGTATGTCGCCACCGGGCATTTGCCACTCGACCGTCACCGTCACCATGCAATCCGGAGCTGCGGAAATGGCCACCGTGCGTGTGCCGCCCGGCAGCAAGGCCGAAATATCTTCATCAACCTCGGCATAGCCGGCAAAGGCATCGTGGTCTTTGGTGTTTGCCCAGACTTCGCCCAGTTTCTGCTGGGCGAAAAAAGTCGCTTCAGCGCGATATTTGGCATCCGATGTGTTCTTGACCATGGCGCCCTGCAAACCGACCAGCGCCAATATGCCCATGGAAAAGATCACGACGGCGATAAGGGATTCCAGCAGCGCCATACCCTGCTGCGATTTTTTGCTGCCGGCACAAGAACTGCCTGTTTGAGCTGAATCATTGCTTTTCATCGATATCATCCTTACCTCAACAAGCGCGAGGATCTTCCTCGCCCAGATTGGGATTGCACATGCGAACACTGCCACCGGTGCCGAGCAGGATACGTAGATCCCGACTGTCTTCCGGCGCCATCACCGATGCATTCATATCGACATCCACCTGCGTAAACGCATCCACACCCTGTGGAATCAAACCAAGGCCGTTAAAGACCACCGTCGTCTCGCCCGCAGGAACTACGGTTGCAGTCACGTCGGCAGTGGAACCTTCGGCCGTTGATCGGCCCTGTATGTAATCATCGTCGTTCGGGTCGTTAACGCAGTCATCGTCTGCTTTCTCTACTGTGCAGACGATCCAACTGCTGTCCGCATTCAGCTGGAACTTCACCAGACCATTGCGCTTGACCGCTTCTGCACGCGCCACTTGCAAGCCGTTCTGTATCGATTCGGCCGCTGTACGGATACGGCTGTTTTGTATCATTTGCGTAAAGCTGGGCATGGCAATCGCGGAAAGAATCGCCACCACTGCAATCGCGATGATCAGCTCGACCAGAGTAAAGCCTCGCTGCACGCGCATGATACGACCAGCTAGCATGAGCCGCCCTTCTTCATGATCCAGCATTCGCCGCTACCGCCGGGCACTGTTGAACTGCGCTGATTGGACTCGTCAATCACATAACTGTAGCCGCTCATGCCTGCCGTCGCCTTGCCGGTCGCAGTGATCGTGAAAGTATCGGCATTGCTCGCACAGGTAAGGTTAAAACTATCTGAATTGATGGCAGGCTTGCTATCGCTGATCCGAATACAACTGCCATCGACATAACCCGCATAAGTACGATTATCCTGGAAATACTGCTCCAGCTTGACACGCAGATCGGACAACCCGGAAGTGGCCTCGGTGATTTTGCCGCGAGCAACGTAATCCTGATAGGCAGGATAGGCGATCGATGAAAGGATACCGATGATCGCAACAACGATCATGAGTTCGATTAACGTAAAGCCACCTGCCTGCTGTCTGGTTCGCATTGTTGAATCCCCTTTTGCGCTGAATGTATGCTGCTATAAAAATCCGCCGGTTTCCAGCGGTAACTGACAACCGGTTTGGGATGACGGACGAACGGTAAACCCGGTGCGGACTCCTGTCAAAACATCGGTTTATGTTAGTATCCGGCTTTTGAACATCACAACGCCATGAGAACACTCTGCCTCACCCTGCTACTATGTATGCTGACCGCGGCTTGCGGCACCAAGGGGCCGCTCTACATCCCTGAGCGCCAGTATCCGCAGGACGGCCAGTCCGCCCCGTTGCCGCAGGACCAGGATGAAGAGCTCCAGGATCAGACCCAACCCTAAACCCCGCACGCGAAACGACCAGACCCGTGAACTCATTCCATCGCAAGAACGGCACGCTGCATGCCGAAAATGTCGCACTGACCGAGATTGCCAGCGCTTATGGCACCCCCTGCTACGTCTATTCGCGTCAGGCGCTTGAAACCGCATTCGCAGAATTCAAGGCCGGTTTTGCCGGTACTGACCATCTGGTGTGCTTCGCCGTCAAGGCCAACCCCAGCCTGGCCATCCTCAACCTGTTCGCGCGCATGGGCGCCGGTTTCGACATCGTCTCCGGCGGCGAACTGGCCCGCGTGCTGGCAGCGGGCGGCGACCCGGCCAAGGTGGTGTTTTCCGGCGTCGGCAAGACGGCCGACGAGCTGCGCGCAGCACTCAACGCCGGCATCTTCTGCTTCAACGTCGAATCCGCCGCCGAACTGGAGCGCCTTAACCAGATCGCCGGCGAGATGGGCAAGCGCGCACCGGTTTCGCTGCGTGTCAATCCGAATGTGGATGCCAAGACCCACCCCTACATTTCCACCGGACTCAAGAACAACAAGTTCGGCGTCGCCTACGAGGATGCCTTCAGCCTCTACCAGCGGGCTGCCGCGATGAACAGCATCGACGTGCACGGCGTCGATTGCCATATCGGCTCGCAACTGACCGAACTGTCCCCTTTCCTTGATGCCTTCGACCGCGTCCTGGCTCTGGTCGACCAGCTCGAGACGGCCGGCATCCATATCCAGCACATCGACGCCGGCGGCGGTATCGGTATCTGCTATCAGGATGAAACGCCGCCGGACTTTGGCGAATATGCCCGGGCCATGCTGCAAAAACTCGGCAACCGCAAGGTCAAGCTGGTGTTCGAGCCGGGCCGTGCTCTGGTCGGCAACGCCGGCCTGCTACTGACCAAAGTGGAATACCTGAAGCACACCGAAGCGAAGAACTTCGCCATCGTCGATGCCGCGATGAACGACCTCATGCGTCCGGCGCTGTACGACGCCTGGCACGACATCCAGCCGGTGACTGCGCGCGAAGGCCAAGCGCATGTCTACGAGATCGTCGGCCCGGTCTG
>JAVEWT010000033.1:0-15923 GCA_034004425.1 Methylophilaceae bacterium | reverse complement strand
CTCGCGGAAGAAGACGTAGCTCGGATTGCTGTTGAGCAGGTCACGCAGCTTGTCCAGATTGTTGCGCGCCCAATCCTTGATACCCTGCATCGAAGCCTTGTCCAGCGTCAGCTCACCACGTTCCACCAGCAGTCGGCCGATGGACTGGTAGCTGTGGCCGTTCTGATCGGCGTAACCGACCGGGATGCGCTCGCCGTTCTCCAGCTGCACGATGCCGGAACCCTGCACCTGCAGGAAGAACAGGTCGATGATATCGTCCACCCACAGCAGCTCCTTGCCCTGCAACGATGCTGGCTGCCGCTCGATCTCGGCACGGTTGTAATAGGGCACCAGCCGGTTCTCGATCAGCCGGCCACGCACACGCTTGTTCGCCAGCTCCGGATAAACCTCGGCGAGGTCGACCGTGATCAGGTCATCCGGCCGCGCGTAGATGGGGTAGGGATACTTGTCCGATTTCTGACGGCTGCCCTTGAGCAAGGGCATGTAATAGCCAGTGATCAGGCCGCTGTCGCTGCCGTCGATGTTGGTCGCCTGATAAGCGGTGAAATGCTGCTTGAAATAAGCGCGCACGTTGACGTTGGTCGGTTTCTTGATGGCGGCGGCGGCCTCGCAGGCAGCCTGCCATTCGGCGCGGTTCTTCAACGTGCCGCAGCCGATCTGCCAGGCCGGCCAGGCCTGCGCCAGCTCATCCCGGTAAAAACCGTCGACCGCCTCCCAGCTGACTGGCTTCAATACACTGTAATCCGTGGTTTTTACCGGTTCCGCCGGCTTACCCGCCACTTCCGGCGGAGCGCTGTCCGGAATCTGCACCGGCGCCGGCTCAGTCACCACTTCCTCGGGCGGCGCCGGCGGCTCCGGCTGGACTCTGGGGGCGGCGCAGCCGGCAACGGCCAACAGCAGAAGCAGGATCAGGGGAAGATGAAAACGCGCTACGGATGCATGCATGAGGGTTCGCCGGTTGGTGTACTGAAAGTAGATTGCAAAAACAGGGGCGTGTTCACGCCTCCTAATGCAAGACGCGCGGCATGGACAGCGTGAACTGCGGAATCTCGGTATCGAACTGCACGCCGTCCTCCGCCGTCATGTGGTAACTGCCGCGCATGACACCGACCGGCGTGCTGATCACGGTGCCGCTGGTGTACTCGTACTGCTCGCCCGGACGCAACAGAGGCTGTTCGCCGACCACGCCCAGCCCGCGCACTTCCTGCACGACGTTGTCGGCATCGGTAATGACCCAGTGGCGGCTGATCAGTTGCGCCGCCACGCTGCCGGTGTTGCGTATGGTCACCGTATATGAAAAGACGTAACGCTGACTGGCCTCGTCCGACTGTTCCTCGATGTAGGCAGTCACCACGGTCACGGTGAATTCATAGCGATTGGCCGGCATCGGGACTCTATTCGATCATGCCGGTGGTGGGTGAACTCGGCGCGGCCGAATACAACTTCTTCGGCATGCGGCCGGCGAGATAGGCATCGCGTCCGGCCTCGATCGCCTTCTTCATGGCGCCCGCCATGCGCACCGGATCACCAGCGGCGGCGATCGCCGTGTTCATCAGCACGCCGTCGCAGCCCAGTTCCATGGCGATGGCCGCGTCCGAAGCGGTACCGACGCCGGCATCGACCAGCACCGGCACCTTGGCGTTCTCGATGATGATCTGCAGGTTCCAAGGATTAAGGATACCCATGCCGGAACCGATCAGCGACGCCAGCGGCATCACGGCGACACAGCCGATCTCTTCCAGACGCTTGGCGATGATGGGGTCGTCCGAGCAGTAGACCATGACATCAAAGCCGTCCTTAACCAGTGTCTCCGCCGCCTGCAGCGTTTCGATCATGTTCGGATAGAGCGTCTTCGGGTCGCCCAGCACCTCCAGCTTGACCAGCTTGTGACCGTCCAGCAGCTCACGCGCCAGACGCAGCGTGCGCACGGCATCGTCAGCCGTATAGCAGCCCGCCGTGTTGGGCAGGTAGGTGAATTCCTCCGGCGGCAGAAAATCCAGCAGCGACGGTTCCCCGGCGTTCTGGCCGATATTGGTGCGACGTATCGCCACGGTGACGATCTCGGCGCCGCTGGCGTCGATCGCCGCGCGGGTCTCGGTGAAATCCTTGTATTTTCCGGTACCGACCAGCAAACGTGAGCGGTAGGATTTGCCTGCGATGTTCAATGTGTCTGTCATGTTCTCTTCAGCCGCCGCCGACGGCGCCGACTATTTCCAGTTTATCGCCATCATGCAGCGCAGTCTCGGCAAAGGTGCTGCGTGCCACGATCTCGCCGTTACGCTCGATCGCCAGCCGCTTGCCGGCGAGGCCGAGCTGCTCGACCAGATCGCTCACCTGCATGGTGGCGACGTCGAACTGCCGGGGCTTGCCGTTGATGATGAGGTGCATCATGGTGGGTTGTCTGTCCTTGATTGTGCTGCTCTTGCTACCGCGCTATTTTACGTAGGTTGGCGCGCAATAGGCAAACTAATGCCGGCAACGGCAATCAGAATTAATATAGGCATTCCCAGCAAGCGCAGCCCGGGGTCAAAAACCACAGCGCGCGCCACACCCACCACCAAGGAGACCGTCATGCATCTGAAACCCGTCTGCCGCAACCTGCTCGCCGGCGCGCTGTTCGCAGCGCTCGCTTCGCCGGCGCTGGCCGAAAATCAAAAACCGCTGGTCGAGCGCATCGTCGATGCCCAGGTCGCGCTGGCCAAGGGGCCGTATGAAGGCTTGCGCACCAATCACACCAAAGGCATGGTCGTCACCGGCAGCTTCACGCCGGCACCGACTGCGGCGTCCGTGACCAAGGCCGCCCATCTGCAGCAGACACCAAGCCAGGTCATCGTGCGCTTCTCCAACGCCGGCGGCGTGCCCAGCATCGCCGACAACGACCCTGCCGCCAATCCGCGCGGCATCGCCATCCGCTTCAAGCTGCCGGACGGCGCCCAGACCGACATCGTCAGCCTGTCCATCGACCGCTTCCCGGTCAGCACGCCGGAAGCCTTTCTGGCGTTCCTGGAAGCGCGCCTCGCCAGCGGCCCGGGAACAGCCAAGCCGACTCCGGTCGAACAGTTGATCGCCGCCACGCCGTCGCTGCAGACCTTCGTCAAGCTGCCCAAACCCTTCCCGCGCAGCTTTGCCAGCCATACCTATCACGGCATCAACGCCTTCGTCTTCACCAACGCCGCCGGTGAAACGCGCTACGGCCGCTACCGCATCGAACCGGTAGCCGGCGAAGCCTTCCTGAGTCCGGAAGAAGTCGCCGGCGTCGGCCCCAACTACCTGTTCGACGAACTGCCGCAGCGCCTGCAGCAAGGTCCGGTGCAGTTCCGCCTGTTGCTGCAACTGGCGGAAGACGGCGACCCGCTGGTCGACCCGTCCGAAGTCTGGCCGGCAGAACGGCCGCTGGTGGAACTCGGCACCCTCAGCCTCCACGCCAGCGTGGTCGACAACGCCGCAGCAGAGAAGACGCTGGCATTCAACCCGCTGCTGCTGCTCGACGGCATCGCTCCGAGTCAGGACCCGGTGCTGCTGGCCAGACCCGGCGCCTACGCGGTCAGCGTCGGCCGCCGGTTGAATCCCTGAAGTTGCCTTATTCACGGCCGGCATTGCCGGCCGTCACCGCCTCCGCGTAGAATGCTCGCCTGTGCGGGTGTAGTTCAATGGTAGAACGCCAGCTTCCCAAGCTTGATACGCGGGTTCGATTCCCGTCACCCGCTCCAGTCCACAGCCAGACCTCTGATCAGACCTCGACCATCTCGAAATCTTCCTTGCGCGCGCCGCATTCCGGACAAGCCCAATTTGGTGGCACATCTTCCCAGCGGGTGCCGGGGGCGATGCCGTCTTCCGGCCAACCCTTGGCCTCGTCGTAGATCCAGCCGCAAATCGTGCACAACCATGTTCTCATGCCATTACTCCCGTCAGTTTTAGCGGATCGTTATTCCCAAGGATTTCCTGCCGGCCGCTGCGTCCCGCCACCTGCAGAAGCATCGGCCGCCGGACAGGCAATCTAGGGTAAAATAGCACATCTTGCAGATGACACGACGCAAGCGCCGGGCAACCGCCGGCGCGCCGCCCATGCATCGCATGCACCCTGAATACGACCGATTGCCCATTATGACCCTGATGCCACCCACCGTCCTCACCTTTGCCGCCACCGACCCCAGCAGCGGGGCCGGCCTGCAGGCCGACATCCTGACCTTTGCCAGCATCGGCTGCTACCCGTTGTCGGTCGTCACCGCCATCACCGCGCAGGATACGCTCGGCGTCGAGAACGTCATGGTGTTCGATGCCGACTGGGTCAACGAACAGGCTCGCACCATCCTCGAGGACGTCCAGGTCTCCGCCTTCAAGCTCGGCATGCTGGGTAGCGTCGAGAACATCGCCGTCATCGCCGAGATCATGGCCGACTATCCGGACGTGCCGTTGCTGATCGACCCCATCCTCTCCTCCGGCCGCGGCGACGAACTGGCCAACGACGAGATGCAGGCGGCCATGATCGACCTGCTGTTCCCGCAAGCGACACTGATCACACCCAACAGTCTGGAAGCCCGGCGCTACGCCTTTGCCGACGAAACCGAGGAGGTCGAGAACACCTCGCTGGAGGAAAGCGCGCAGCGTCTCCTGGCCATGGGCCCGGAATACGTGCTGATCACCGGCACCCATGAACGCAGCCCGGAAGTCGTCAACACACTCTACGGCGAGAAGGGCTTTATCGGCGCCTACAACTGGGAGCGCCTGCCCGGCAGCTACCACGGTTCCGGCTGCACGCTCACCTCGGCTATCGCCGCCTGCATGGCGCACGGTCTCAGCATCGAGGAAGCGGTACAGGAAGGCCAGGAATATACCTGGCAAACGCTGAAAAGCGCCTTCCGTCCCGGCATGGGCCAGTACGTGCCGGATCGCATGTTCTGGGCGCGCGAGCAGGACGAAGAGGACCATGACGACGAGCCGGACCAGCCAGCCGCCCGCTAAGCCGCCCATCCGCGGGCTGTACGCCATCACGCCGGATGAAACCGACAGCGCCCGCCTGCAGGACATGGTCGCCGCTGCCCTCACCGGCGGCGCAAACGTGGTGCAGTACCGCAACAAACTGGCAGAACCTGCGCTGCGCCTCTCCCAATCGCGTCAGCTGCTGGAGCTCTGTCGCCAGCATCAGGTGCCGCTGATCATCAATGATGACCCGCAGCTGTGCCGGGAAATCGGTGCCGACGGCGTGCATATCGGCGCCAGCGACGGCGACCTGCGTCAAGTCCGCGTGTTGCTCGGCGACCGCGCCATCATCGGCGCCTCCTGCTACAACGACCTGGCGCTGGCACGGCAGGCAGAGCAGCAGGGCGCCGACTACGTCGCCTTCGGCGCCTGCTTTCCATCCGCCACCAAACCGCAGGCCGTGCGCGCCGACCTCGACCTGTTCCGCCAGGGACGTGCTGGGCTCGAGGTACCGATGGTCGCCATCGGCGGCATCACGCTGCAAAATGCTCGCATCGTCGTCGAGGCAGGCGCGGATGCGATTGCCGTCATCGGCGCACTGTTCGCATCGATCGACATCGCACCGACGGCACGACAATTTTCGCGGCAATTTGCCGCTAAAGACTGATTTTCATATAGCGTCAGAAAGGACTTTGCCATGGCTGAAGAACTGTTCAACAACGGTCATCACGTCTGTATCCGGTTCAGCGACCTGACCGACACCAGCGCCTCGCAGGCGGTGCAGTCCAACCAGTTCCTGATCGTCACCGATGGCCATGGCGCACTGATCGACCCCGGCGGCAACATGACCTACAACGCGCTGATGATGGCCATGGGCAAATACTTCAACTTCCGCAAGCTGCAGTACATCCTCGCCTCGCACCAGGATCCGGACATCGTCGCCTCCATCAACAAATGGCTGGTCGGCACCGAATGCACGCTGCTGGCGCCCGCCATCTGGGAGCGCTTCATCCCGCACTTCTGCGGGGTCGGCAACACCGAGGACCGCATCATCGGCATCCCTGACAAGGGCATGAACATCGAGTTGGGCAACACGACGATCAAGGCGCTGCCGGCCCACTTCCTGCACTCGGAAGGCAACTTCCAGTTCTACGACGTCACCAGCAAGATCCTGTTTTCCGGCGACCTCGGCGCCTCGCTGGTCAGCGGCGAACTGGCGAGCCAGCCGGTCACCGATTTCGACCTGCACCTGCCGGCCATGCTGCCTTTCCACCGGCGCTACATGACCTCGAACAAGGCCTGCCGCCTGTGGGCCAACATGGTGCGCGGGCTTGATATAGAATCCATCGTGCCGCAGCACGGCCGCGCCTTCGTCGGCAAGGCCATGGTCAAACGCTTCATCGACTGGGTGGAAACCCTGGAATGCGGCATCGACCTGATGACCCAAGACAATTACCGTATCCCCTGAGAGCCTTGATATGACTTCACGCAACCAGCAACTATTCGAAAAATCCCTCTCCCTGATCCCCGGCGGCGTCAATTCGCCGGTGCGCGCCTTCGGCTCGGTCGGCGGCACGCCGGTGTTCTTCAAGCGCGGCCTCGGCTCGCGCTTGTGGGACGAGGACGGCAAGGAATACATCGACTACGTCGGCTCCTGGGGTCCGATGATCCTCGGTCACGCCCACCCTGAAGTCGTTGCCGCCGTGCAGCAGACTGCGGTCAACAGCCTGTCCTTCGGCGCCCCGACGGCGCTGGAGCTGGAAATGGCCGAACTGGTGACCAAGCTGGTACCGAGCATGGAACAGCTGCGCCTGGTCAGTTCCGGCACCGAAGCCACCATGAGTGCCATCCGCCTCGCACGCGGCTTCACCGGCCGCAGCAAGATCGTCAAGTTCGAAGGCTGCTACCACGGCCACGCCGACGCCCTGCTGGTGAAGGCCGGCTCCGGCGCCCTGACATTCGGCCAGCCCAGCTCGGCAGGCGTTCCACCGGAAGTGGCCGCTCACACCCTGACCCTGACCTACAACGACAGCGCGGCCGTCGAACAACTGTTCAGCCAGATCGGCAGCGAGATCGCCTGCGTCATCGTCGAACCGGTGGTCGGCAACATGAACCTCATCGTGCCGCAACCGGGCTTCCTGCAGACGCTGCGCGCGCAATGCAGCCAGCATGGCGCCGTGCTGATCTTCGACGAGGTGATGACAGGCTTCCGCGTCGCCCTCGGCGGTGCCCAAGCCCTTTACGGCATCCAGCCCGACCTGACGACACTGGGCAAGGTCATCGGCGGCGGCCTGCCGGTCGGCGCCTTCGGCGGTCGCAAGGACATCATGGCCTGTCTGGCGCCGCTCGGCCCGGTCTATCAGGCCGGCACGCTGTCCGGCAATCCCGTGGCGGTCGCCGCCGGCCTCGCCACCCTCAAGCTGATCCAGGCAGACGGCTTCCATACCCGCCTCGCCGCCAACACGAAGCAGATGGTCGACGGCCTGGTGACAGCGGCGAAAAAGGCGGGCATCGCGTTCTCCGGTCAGAGCGTGGGCGGCATGTTCGGCCTGTATTTCGCCGAAAATGTGCCGAACTGCTTCGAAGATGTGATGAAATCGGACAAGACGGCGTTCAACCGATTCTTCCACGACATGCTGGATGCCGGCATCTATCTGGCGCCTTCCGCCTTCGAGGCCGGCTTTGTCTCTGCCGCGCACACATCGGCGGATATCGAGACAACCATCGCGGCAGCGGAGCGCATCTTCAACCGTTAGTGCCTGTTGCTGTCGCGGGACATCACAAAGGTTCCCGGCGACACCCCTCAAACACGGCCCCAGCCTTCATTTCTGCACCAAAACAGAAATCGGCGGGGCCACCTCATGCCTACCGACGCGTTTAAAATTTTCTTGCGAAACAAGGGATAATCGCATTAAAGTACTGCTCGCACGAAATTTGTGCACTGAAAAATGTAGCCCCATTCTGGTGCAAAACTGATCTTCAAAACGCAATCAAGCCCATCTTGATGACGACGAACAAGACCTGCAATCAACCAATTGCGGCACATGTAACCCAACCATCTATCTGAGGAGCATCATGCCATACGTAGCGGATACCATCGCCCGCCTGAAGCGATCCAGCCCGGCTGAAGTGGAGTTCTACCAAGCCGTCGAAGAAGTACTCACCTCGCTTCGCCCCTTGCTGGACAAGGACGCCAAGTACAAGAAGCACAACATCATCGAACGCATCGTCGAGCCGGAACGCCAGATCATCTTCCGCGTGCCATGGATCGACGACAAGGGTCACGTACAGGTCAACAAGGGTTACCGCATCGAGTACAACTCCGCCATCGGCCCCTACAAGGGCGGCCTGCGCTTCCACCCCAGCGTCTACTCCGGCATCATCAAGTTCCTCGGTTTCGAGCAGATATTCAAGAACGCCCTGACCGGCCTCGCTATCGGCGGCGGCAAGGGCGGCAGCGACTTCGACCCCAAGGGCAAGTCCGACAACGAAATCATGCGCTTCTGCCAGTCGTTCATGAACGAACTGTATCGCCACATCGGCCCGACCACTGACGTGCCGGCCGGCGACATCGGCGTCGGCGGTCGCGAGATCGGCTACATGTTCGGGCAGTACAAGCGCCTGACCGGCAACTACGACGGCGTGTTGACCGGCAAGAAACTGAACTGGGGCGGCTCTCTGGGCCGCACCGAAGCTACCGGCTACGGTGCCGTCTACTTTGCGCAGAACATGCTGCAAGCGCGCGGCGATTCCCTCGAAGGCAAGACCTGCGTCGTGTCCGGCGCCGGCAACGTCGCCATCTACACCATCCAGAAGCTCTATCAACTGGGCGCCAAGCCGGTCACCTGCAGCGATTCGCGCGGCATGATCTACGACGAGCGCGGCATCGATCTCGCCCTGCTGAAGCAACTGAAGGAAGTCGAAGGTGCCTCGCTGGAGAAATACGTCGAGCACCACCACGATGCCGTCTACACCCCGGCCAGCGCCTACCCGGCCGGCCGCAACCACGTCTGGTCCGTGCCCTGCCAGGCCGCTTTCCCGAGCGCCACGCAGAACGAACTGAACGAGGCGGACGCCGATGTACTGCTGAACAACGGCTGTATCTGCATTTCCGAAGGTGCCAACATGCCTTCCACACCGGAAGCGGTGGAGAAGTTCCTCAAGGCCGGCATCTGCTACGGCCCGGGCAAGGCAGCCAACGCCGGCGGCGTCGCCACCAGCCAGCTGGAAATGGCGCAGAACGCCAGCATGCAGCAATGGACGTTCGAGGAAGTCGATGCCAAGCTGCAAGGCATCATGCTCGGCATCTACACCCGCGCCAGCGAAACGGCTGCCGAGTTCGGTCACCCGACCAACCTGGTGCTGGGCGCCAACATCGCCGGCTTCCGCAAGGTCGCCGACGCCATGATCGATCAGGGCGTGGTTTAAACCAGCGTCCGGTTCTTTCCGGTATCCTGATCAAAAAAACCCCGTGGCCGTGTGGTCACGGGGTTTTTTCATGCACCAAAATCATGCACGCTCGCTGAAAAAACCAAGCCCAATCAATCCCGTACGCGCGAAGGCCCGCCATACGGGCGCCGCGCAGATATGCCTCAAAACAGTGCAATGCACCTGCAGATGCACCAATCTAAAGCACGCAGAAAAAATCGAAAATGAGCGCTGTACTTTCTGCAAGTAATTAATCTAAAATGGTTTTTATGAATCTTTGGCAAATATTTTAGATTTGCCTGATTGCTTGCACACTTCTTGCTTTCTTGCTGAACCACGTTAATTTTTGCCTGCGTATCTTAGCGATCAAGCAAGGGCAATCAGACAGATAAAGGTAAGTTGGTGATGCATGTGAACAGAGAAGCAAGCGTAACGAAGTTACATAACCCGCAAGAGCAGGGCCTTTACAGTCCGGGCAACGAACACGATGCCTGCGGCGTCGGCTTTATCGCGAACATCAAGGGCAAAAAGAGCCACGACATCGTCAGCAAGGGCCTGCAGATCCTGGCCAACCTGACCCACCGCGGTGCCACCGGCTACGACCCCAAGCTGGGCGACGGCGCCGGCATCCTGCTGCAACTGCCCGATGCCTTCCTGCGCAAGGAAGCTGCCCGCCTGCAGATCGATCTGCCGCCGGCCGGCGACTATGCCTGCGGTATCGTGTTTTTGCCGCAATCCGCCAACGGCCGCCTCGCCTGCGAATCAGTCATCGCCCGCATCGTCCACGAGGAAGCGCAGACCCTGCTGGGCTGGCGCGATGTGCCACGCGACAACCGCAACATCGCCGAGGCCGCGCGCGCGGTCGAGCCGGTCATGCGCCAGGTGTTCATCGGCCGCGGCAACACCACAGCCGACCAGAACGCCTTTGAGCGCAAGCTGTTCATCATCCGCAAGCGCATCGAGCATGCCGTCCACGCCCTCAAGCTGGAGGACGACTCGCAGTTCTACATCCCGTCACTGTCCTCGCGCACTATCGTCTACAAGGGCATGCTGCTCGCCAACGAAGTTGGCGTCTACTATCAGGACCTGCAGGACGAGAGCGTGGTCTCCGCGCTGGCACTGGTGCACCAGCGTTTCTCGACCAACACCTTCCCGGCCTGGGACCTGGCCCACCCGTTCCGCATGATCGCGCACAACGGCGAGATCAACACCATGCAGGGCAACGTCAACTGGATGGCCGCGCGCCATGACGCCATGCGTTCGGCACTGCTGGGCGAGGACCTGGAAAAGGTCTGGCCGCTGATCGCCGAAGGCCAGTCTGACTCCGCCGCTTTCGACAACGCGCTGGAACTGCTGGTCGCCGGCGGCTACTCGCTGCCGCACGCCATGATGATGCTGATTCCGGAGGCCTGGGGCGCGAAGGACAGCGCCGGCAATCCGCTGATGGACGAAGACCGCCGCGCTTTCTACGAATATCACGCCGCCTTGATGGAACCCTGGGACGGCCCGGCAGCCGTCGCCTTCACCGATGGCCGCATGATCGGCGCCACGCTGGACCGCAACGGTCTCAGACCCGCCCGCTATCTGGTGACCGATGACGACCACGTCATGATGGCATCGGAGATGGGCGTGCTGACTTTCCCACAGGAGCGCATCGTCAAGAAATGGCGTTTGCAGCCGGGCCGCATGCTGCTGATCGACATGGAACAGGGCCGCATCATCGACGACGCCGAAGTCAAGCAATCGCTCGCCCGTGCCAAGCCCTATCGCCAGTGGATCGAACAATCTCGCTATTTCCTCGGCGACCTGCCCAAGGTCAGCAGTCAGCTGGAACTGAAGGCCGACCTGCTCGACGTGCAGCAGGCCTTCGGTTACACGCAGGAAGACCTCAAGTTCGTGCTGCAGCCGATGATGGCCAACGGCGAGGAAGCCATCGGCTCCATGGGCAACGATGCCGCGCTGCCGGTTCTGTCCAACCGGCCCAAGCAGCTCTACAACTACTTCAAGCAGCTGTTCGCCCAAGTAACCAACCCGCCGATCGACCCGATCCGCGAGGAACTGGTCATGTCGCTGGTCACCTTCATCGGCCCCAAGCCCAACCTGCTGGGCGGTTTTGAAACATCGGCCGAAACCGTTCCGCCGCTGCGACTGGAAGCCAGCCAGCCGGTGCTGATGCTGGACGAACTGGCGCAGCTGAAGGCCATCGACAGCCTGACGCAGAACCGCTACCGCGCACTGACGCTGGACATCACCTATCCGCTGGAATCCGGCAAGGCCGGCATGGCGAAAGCCATCGAAGACCTCTGCCGCGCCGCCAAACAGGCGGTACAGGACGGCTTCAACGTGCTGATCCTGTCCGACCGCGACGTCAGCGCCGATCGTCTGCCGATCCCGGCGCTGCTCGCCTGCTCGGCCACGCACCAATATCTGGTGCGTGCCGGCCTGCGTACCAATACCGGCCTCGTCATCGATACCGGCTCCGCCCGCGAGGTACATCACTTCGCCCTGCTGGCCGGCTATGGCGCGGAAGCCGTCTGCCCCTGGCTGGCGCTGGAAACCATCCACCGCACGGCCGGCAAGGACAGCAAGGAAGCCCAGAAGAAATTCGTCAAGGCGATCGGCAAGGGCCTGTACAAGGTCATGTCCAAGATGGGCATCTCCACCTACCAGTCCTATTGCGGCGCGCAGATCTTCGAAGCCGTGGGCTTGAGCAGCCGCTTCATCGCCGACTACTTCGCCGGTACCGCCACCTCGATCGAAGGCATAGGCCTCGATCAAGTGGCGGAAGAAGCCCTGCGCACCCACCAGAGCGCCTTCTCCAACGACCCGGTACTGGCCGGCGCTCTGGATGCCGGCGGCGAGTACGCCTACCGCATACGCGGCGAGGAACACATGTGGACGCCGGACTCCATCGCCAAGCTGCAACACGCTACGCGCAGCGGCGAGTTCAGCACCTACAAGGAATACGCCAGGCTGATCAACGACCAGAGCAAGCGCCACATGACGTTGCGCAGCCTGTTCGAGATCAAGGCCAGCGGCGCGCCTGTGCCGCTGGAGGAAGTGGAACCGGCTTCGGCAATCGTCAAGCGCTTCGCCACCGGTGCCATGTCGCTCGGCTCCATCTCGACCGAGGCCCACGCCACGCTGGCCGTCGCCATGAACCGTATCGGCGGCAAATCCAACACCGGAGAGGGCGGCGAGGACGAGAAGCGCTTCATCCCGCTGGTCAAGGACAGCACGCTGGCCGAGGTCATCGGCAGCACGCTGGTCGAGAGCCACATCCCGCTCAAGGCCGGCGATTCGCTGCGCTCACGCATCAAGCAGGTCGCCTCCGGCCGTTTCGGCGTCACCGCCGAATACCTGGCCAGCGCCGACCAGATCCAGATCAAGATGGCGCAGGGTGCCAAGCCCGGCGAAGGCGGTCAGCTGCCGGGCCACAAGGTCAGCCCCTACATCGCCAAGCTGCGCTTCTCGGTACCGGGCGTCGGCCTCATCTCGCCGCCGCCGCACCACGACATCTATTCGATCGAGGATCTGGCACAACTGATCCACGACCTGAAGAACGCCAATCCCAAGGCTTCGATCTCGGTCAAACTGGTGTCCGAGACCGGCGTCGGCACGGTAGCTGCCGGCGTGGCCAAGGCCAAGTCCGACCACATCGTCATCGCCGGCCATGACGGCGGCACCGGCGCCAGCCCGCTGTCATCGCTGAAACATGCCGGCACGCCGTGGGAACTGGGCCTGGCCGAAACACAGCAGACGCTGGTACTGAACCAGTTGCGCGGTCGCGTCATCGTACAGGTCGACGGCCAGATGAAGACCGGCCGCGACGTCGTCATCGGCGCGCTGCTGGGTGCCGACGAATTCGGCTTCGCCACCGCGCCGCTGGTGGTCGAGGGCTGCATCATGATGCGCAAGTGCCACCTCAACACCTGCCCGGTCGGCGTCGCCACGCAGGACCCGGAACTGCGCAAGCGCTTCACAGGCCAGCCGGAGCACGTCGTCAACTACTTCTTCTTCGTCGCCGAGGAAGTGCGCGAACTGATGGCGCAACTCGGCATCCGCAAGTTCGACGACCTGATCGGCCGCAGCGACCTGCTGGACATGCAGGCCGGCATCGAACACTGGAAGGCGCAGGGCCTCGATTTCAGCAAGGTGTTCCACCAGCCCAGGCTGTCGGCCGAAGTCTCGCGCCGCCATACCGAAGAGCAGGAACACGGGCTCGAGCATGCGCTGGACAACGAGCTGATCAAGCGCGCCATGCCGGCGCTGGAAAAGGGCGAGAAAGTGGTCATCGATCTGCCGGTGGTCAACACCAACCGCACGGTCGGCACCATGCTCTCCAACCAGATTGCGGTGCGCTACGGCCATGACGGCCTGCCGGACGACACCATCACGGTGCGCCTGACCGGCACGGCCGGCCAGAGCTTCGCCGCCTTCCTCGCCAAGGGCATCACGCTGGAATTGACCGGCGAAGGCAACGACTACGTCGGCAAGGGCCTGTGCGGCGGCCGCATCATCATCAAGCCGCCCAAGACCTTCCGCGGCACGCCGGAAGACAACATCATCGTCGGCAACACCGTCATGTACGGTGCCACCATCGGCGAAAGCTACTTCCACGGCGTCGCCGGCGAACGCTTCTGCGTGCGCAACTCCGGTGCCAGCGCAGTGGTGGAGGGTGTCGGTGACCACGGCTGCGAATACATGACCGGCGGCACCGTCGTCGTGCTCGGCCAGACCGGCCGCAACTTCGCCGCCGGCATGTCGGGCGGCATCGCCTATGTCTACGACGAGGACGGCAATTTCGCCCGCCGTTGCAACCCGAGTATGGTGGAACTGCACAAGGTAGAAGCCGCCGACAAGGTCAGTACGCCGGCCGGCGAGCACATGGGCCAGGCCGACGAGACCACGTTGCTGGCGCTGCTGACCAGACATGCCGAATACACCGGTAGCGAGCGCGCCAAGGCCATGCTGGCCGACTGGAACCACTACCGCGGCAAATTCATCAAGGTATTGCCGGTCGAATACAAACGCGTGCTGGCCGAACGTGCGGCGGCCGCCAACAAGCAGGCCGCATAAGGAAATAGAGAGAAGATCATGGGAAAAGTCACTGGATTTCTTGAATACGAGCGCCTGTCCGAAGCCAATCTGCCGGTACCGGAGCGGGTGAAGAACTACAAGGAGTTCGTCCTGCACCTGACGGACGAACAGGCCAAGGTGCAGGGCGCGCGCTGCATGGATTGCGGCATCCCGTTCTGCATGAGCGGCTGCCCGATCAACAACATCATCCCGGACTGGAACGATCTGGTCTACCACCAGGACTGGCGCCGCGCCATCGACGTGCTGCATTCCACCAACAACTTTCCGGAGTTCACCGGCCGCATCTGCCCGGCGCCCTGCGAAGCCGCCTGCACGCTGAACATCAACGACGACGCCGTCGGCATCAAGTCGATCGAGCACGCCATCATCGACAAGGCTTGGGAAAACGGCTGGGTGATACCGCAGCCGCCGGTACGGAAGACCGGCAAGAAGGTCGCCATCGTCGGTTCCGGCCCCGCCGGTCTGGCCGCCGCCCAGCAACTGGCGCGTGCCGGTCACGATGTGGTCGTGCTGGAAAAGGAAACCCGCATCGGCGGCCTGCTGCGCTACGGCATCCCCGATTTCAAGATGGAGAAATCGCACATCGACCGCCGCATGGCGCAGATGGAAGCCGAAGGTGTCGAGTTCCGCGTCAATCAGAATGTCGGCGAGAACGTCCAGGCCGAGGACCTGCTGGCCGAATATGACGCCGTCATCCTCGCTGGCGGCGCCGAGAAGCCGCGCGACCTGCCGGTGCCGGGCCGCGAACTCGACGGCGTACATTTCGCCATGGATTTCCTGACGCCACAAAACAAGGTGGTGGCCGGCGACAAGATAACCAACCAGATCCTGGCCAGCGGCAAGCACGTCGTCGTCATCGGCGGCGGCGACACCGGTTCCGACTGTGTGGGCACCTCCAACCGCCACGGTGCGCTGTCCATCACGCAGTTCGAACTGATGCCGCAACCGCCGGAAAAGGAAGACAAGGCGCTGACCTGGCCCAACTGGCCGCTGAAGATGCGCACCTCCAGTTCGCACGAGGAAGGCGCCAACCGCGACTGGTCCGTCACCACCAAGGAACTGATCGGTGAAAACGGCAAAGTCACCGGCCTCAAGGCCGCCCGTGTCGAATGGAAGGACGGCAGGATGCAGGAAATCGCCGGCTCCGAATTCACGATCAAGGCCGATCTGGTCCTGCTCGCAATGGGCTTCGTCAGCCCGCTGCAGAAAGTGCTTGATGCCTTCGGTGTGGAAAAGGACCAGCGCGGCAACGCCAGGGCGACGACCGACGGCGAAGGCTGTTACCAGACCAGCAGACCCAAGGTGTTCGCCGCCGGCGACATGCGCCGCGGCCAATCGCTGGTGGTCTGGGCTATCCGCGAGGGCCGTCAGTGCGCTCGCGCTGTCGACGAATTCCTCATGGGGTCTTCCGCACTACCGCGATAAGCCTTTCATCTGTCGCACGCCGACAAAGCCATACCCGGAATTAATTGGGC
>JAVEWT010000032.1:0-16235 GCA_034004425.1 Methylophilaceae bacterium | reverse complement strand
TGATGAGCCGGAATTTACGTGGGAAAGCACTAACAAGGCGGCAGCGCTTCGCGCGGCCGCCGGCCTGTAAGGCCCGCCCGAAGGGCGTTGTCAGTGCTTCGTTGAAGGCTAACGCCCGCCGCTAGCCAGGGGTTGAATCAAAACCGCTGAACGCTGCGCCGTCACCGGTGTCGTATTCAGGCAATCGTGCAGCGGGGGTGACCGTTTTTTGTCAAACCCCTGATTTGCTTTATAATTGCATCATTACCGAGGAACGCTGCGAGACATTCTCCATGTCCCAGGCTCGGTTTGCAGTACGGGGCAACCCGACTGTAACGGCGTTCACCTGACATTAACTCGTGCCGGACACGGGAGATGGGTGAACAGGATGCCGAATCCACTGTAACCGCTTCCCTCCGTCACACATTCAAGGAAATGAAACATGAATTCTGTGACTGATTTCAAGGATTATGTCGTCGCTGACATGAGTCTCGCCAGCTGGGGCCGTAAGGAAATCGCCATTGCCGAAACCGAAATGCCGGGCTTGATGGCGATTCGCGAAGAGTATGCCCTGACCAAGCCGCTGAAAGGTGCGCGTATCACCGGTTCGCTGCACATGACCATCCAGACCGCCGTGCTGATCGAGACGCTGGAAGACCTCGGCGCAGAGGTGCGCTGGGCGTCCTGCAACATCTTCTCGACCCAGGACCACGCTGCCGCAGCCATCGCTGCACGCGGCACGGCCGTTTTCGCGGTCAAGGGCGAAACGCTGGAAGAATACTGGGAATATACCCACCGCATCTTCGAATGGCCGGACGGCGGTTACTCCAACATGATTCTGGATGATGGCGGCGATGCTACATTGTTGCTGCACCTGGGTTCCAAGGCCGAGAAGGACGAAACCGTGCTGCACAATCCGGGCAGCGAGGAAGAGGTTTATCTGTTCAATGCCATCAAGGCCAAGCTGAAGACCGATCCGACCTGGTATTCGACCCGTTTGTCCAAGATCAAGGGTGTGACCGAAGAGACCACGACCGGTGTCAATCGCCTGTACCAGATGCACAAGGAAGGTCGTCTGGCATTCCCTGCCATCAACGTCAACGATTCCGTGACCAAGTCCAAGTTCGACAACCTCTACGGCTGCCGTGAGTCGCTGGTCGACGGCATCAAGCGCGCCACCGATGTCATGGTCGCCGGCAAGATTGCAGTTGTCGCCGGTTATGGTGATGTTGGCAAGGGCTCTGCCCAGGCCTTGCGCGCCTTGTCCGCCCAGGTCTGGGTGACCGAGATCGACCCGATCTGCGCGCTGCAGGCCGCGATGGAAGGTTACCGTGTGGTGACCATGGACTATGCCTGCGAGCATGGCGACATCTTCGTTACCGCCACCGGCAACTACCATGTCATCACGCACGAGCACATGCTCAAGATGAAGGACCAGGCCATCGTCTGCAACATCGGCCACTTCGACAACGAGATCGACGTCGCCTCGCTGGAAAAATATCAGTGGGAAGAGATCAAGCCGCAGGTCGATCATGTCATCTTCCCGGACGGCAAGCGCATCATCCTGCTGGCCAAGGGCCGCCTGGTCAACCTCGGTTGCGGTACCGGCCATCCGTCCTACGTGATGTCCAGCTCCTTCGCCAACCAGACCATCGCGCAGATCGAACTGTTCAGCCACAGCGAGAAGTATCCGGTCGGCGTCTACACGCTGCCCAAGCATCTGGACGAAAAGGTGGCAATCCTGCAGTTGAAGAAGCTCAATGCGCAATTGACCCGTCTGACCGATCAGCAGGCCGCCTATATCGGCGTGTCGGTTGAAGGTCCGTACAAGCCGGATCATTACCGTTATTAAGCTGTAAAAGCGGGTGTCCGTGAACAGGCACCCGTTTGTCGAATAAAAGGGGAGGGACTGTCATGCTGCTGTTGCTGATCTGGATACTGAACGCGCTGGCCTTGCTGGCAGTCGCCTACCTGATGCCGTCGATCGAGCTTGCCGGTTTCGGTTCCGCGCTGATCGCGGCGGCCGTCATCGGCTTGGTAAACATGCTGATCCGTCCGGTGCTGATACTGTTGACGTTGCCGGTCACCATCCTGACGCTCGGTCTGTTCATCTTCGTCATCAACGGCTTGCTGTTTTATTTTGTCGGGCATGTGCTGGAAGGTTTTCATGTGCAGACGCTGATGTCCGGCATACTGGGGGCCGTACTTTACAGCATCATTTCCTGGCTATTGACTTCTTTAATCCCGGGTAGCGATAACCCGCCCAAGATATGAGTGATCCCGTGATCAGTTTCGAGTTTTTCCCGCCGAAGACGGCGGAAGGCGTGAGCAAGTTGCGCGAGACGCGCAAGCAGCTGGCGCAACTGCAGCCCAAATTCTTTTCCGTGACTTTCGGTGCCGGTGGCTCTACGCGCGACCGCACCATGGAAACGGTGCTGGAGATCCAGGGCGAAGGTCATGAAGCGGCGCCGCATATTTCCTGTATCTCGTCGAGCCGGCAGGAGATCGCCGAGTTGTTGCAGGCTTATAAAGCCAAGAACATCCGTCATCTGGTCGCGCTACGCGGCGACCTGCCGTCCGGCGAAGCCAGTGCCGGAGATTTCCGCTATGCCAACGAATTGGTGTCCTTCATCCGGGAACAGACCGGTGACTGGTTCGAGATCGAAGTGGCGGCTTATCCCGAGTTCCATCCGGAATCCAGTTCGGCCAGCGCCGACCTGAGGCATTTCAAGGCCAAGGTGGATGCCGGAGCCGACGCCGCCATTACCCAGTATTTCTATAACACCGACGCTTATTTCAGGTTCGTCGATCAATGTCAGTCCCTGGGCATCGATATCCCCATCGTGCCGGGCGTCATGCCCATCTACAACTATACCCAGCTCGCGCGTTTTTCGTCGGTCTGCGGCGCCGATATTCCCCGCTGGCTGCGTCTGCGCTTGCAGGATTTCGGCGATGACCTGCCGTCCTTGCGTTCTTTCGGAATGGATGTGGTGACGGAATTGTCGGAAAGACTGATCTCGGGCGGAGCGCCCGGATTGCATTTCTACACGCTGAATCAGGCGGGGATCATTTCCACCATTCTGCAGCGACTTGCGCTGCCCGATGATCGGGCAGGCTGATCATCGGCCCGGCCGTCAGTGCACGGTCGGGCGGTTGTCGCCAAACATGGCGTCTTCGACGAACAGGTAGTCGTTGGCCTTGCCCTGGTTCCACAGGGCCATCAGCACGATCCAGCGCGTTTCGTCGATACCGACTTCCGGTTGCGACAGGGCCATGGCACGGTCGATGACCAGCTCGCGCTGGGTCGAATCCAGCACCTTGGCCTGTTCGAGGAACATGATGAAACTCAGGCTTTCTGCGCTGAGTTTCTGCGTTTCGGTTTCGCCATAGACACGCATGCCGAGGCTGTGCGTGGCAGAACTGGCGGAGAGGTTGGACATTTCTTCCAGTTTCGAGAACCAGTCGAACGCACCGTTGATATCTTCCTGGTCGAAGCCGGCGGCGAAGAGTTCATTGGCGAGTGTATTCTGGTCGGGACGGATATTTGCTTCAAAGTAGTTTTCGAACATGTAGACCAGGACTTCGAACATATAATCCCCCAAATGATGAAAGCGGAATCAGGCGAGGCGCTGGTAACGCCCTCCCGGCAGCGATGCAACCTTGCTTTCGAGTTCCAGCATCAACAGCATGGCCGAAAGGTTTTCGCTCGTCAAGCCGCTGCGCTCCAGCAGCACTTCCATCGTGACCGGTTCGAAACCCATGGAATCCAATATGGGATTGGCTTCCGGCGAAGTTTGCGTTTCCGTCGAAATATTTTCTCTAGTGATTATTCCAAGCTCATCCACAATATCTTGTATGTTGTCGACCAGTTTGGCTCCCTGTTTGATCAGTTGATGACAACCCTTGGAAACCGGCGAATGGATGGAACCCGGGATGGCGAAAACTTCGCGCCCCTGCTCTGCGGCAAGCCTGGCGGTGATGAGTGAACCGCTCTGTACGTTGGCTTCGACTACCAGGCAGCCGCGAGCCATACCGCTGATGATGCGGTTGCGACGCGGGAAGTTCTGCGCGCGCGACGGCGTGCCTAGCGGAAATTCGGACAGGATGAGACCGCGCTCGGCGATCTGATGGGCGAGATCGCGATGCCGAGACGGATAGACGATGTCCAGTCCGGTGCCGACCACGGCGATGGTCGCGCCGTTGGCTTTCAGCGCACCGCGATGTGCGGCGCCATCGATGCCGAGAGCGAGACCGCTGATGATGGTATAGCCGTGATTGGCCAGCGCCTGAGCAAAGTCCTCGGCGTTCTTTTCGCCCTGCGGACTGGCGTTACGGCTACCGACGACGGCTATGGCTGGCGTATTGAGCCATTTCAGCTGGCCTTTGGCATACAGTAGCGGTGGCGGATCGGCGATCTGTAGCAGGGCCTGCGGGTATTCGGCGTCAGCCAGCGTGACCAGATGGTTGTGTTCGGATCGAAGCCAGTCAAGGGTGGCTTCCGTCGTGGAGGCGTCGGGACCGGCGCTGATCTTTTCGGCAATCTTGTCGGCGACGACCTGTCGCAGTTGCGAGTAGGAGGCCTCGAATACCGCCTTGGGGTCGCCAAAGGCTTTCAGCAACTGACAGACGCCCTGGTTGCCGAGGCCGTGGATGCTGCACAACGCGACCCAGAGCGCCAGTTCCTGCCGGGCGCTTTCATCCGCTTTCATGTCAGGGGGTTTGTACGATGTCCAGTGCGTTGACCGGCTCGGAAGCCTGCATGATGAGGCCGTAGGAGATGCGGTCGAAGGTGCGGAACACCATCATGAGGCCGACGCGCTCGTTCGGCAGCTTGATCTTTTCGATGACCGTGGTGTCATCGTCCTTGTCTTTGGCCTTGGCGTAGGCCGGGTTCTTTACCAGGTTGCCTTCGCGATAGATCGCCAGCACGTGTCCCGGCTCCATGCCGTCGTTGCTGCCGCGGTTGATGCTGACGATGGAATTGCGACCGGCTTCGTTGACCGAGCCGTAGATCGAAAGGATCTGGCCCTGAATCTCGCTGTCCGGTGCACGAGGCACGAAGCTCTTGCTCAGCTCCTCGGGGGCAACTACCAGCTTGTCGCCCTTGAAGATTTCCTGGTTGGCCTTGGCGATTTCGGCGGTGGCCGGTGCGCCGAAGCGGGTGATGTTGGCGGTGCCGAGGTGGATGGCTTCGGTGCCCAGCACTTCCTTGGTGACCGGGTCGGTGAACACCTTGCCTGTGCGGTAGACGTTCCAGAAACGACCCTGCTGTTCCTGGATGTCGTCGATGTAGATGCGCACGCCCTGGCTCAGCACCACCCGGTTCTCCTGGGCGCCGACGATGCCGGGCGCATTGTCCAGTTCATCGTTCTCGATGATCAGGGGCTGGCTGAGGAAGGGCTCGATGATGTTGGGCGCGATGGTGGCGACGGCTTCCTTTTCCAGCTCCTCGATGCGGATGCCGGGTTCCAGCGTTACGGTCTCGCGCAGCAGGCGCAGCTGCGGGTCGCCGCCGCTGAGGTCGAGCACGACCACATCGCCGGGGTAGATCAGGTGCGGGTTCTTGATCTGTTCGCGGTTCATCTTCCAGACCTTGGGCCAGAGCCACGGGTCCTTGAGGAACTTGGCCGAGATGTCCCACAGCGTGTCGCCCTTGACGACGACGTGGCGGTCCGGGTGATCGGACTGGAGTTGCACATCCTGCGCTGCAGCATTGATAGACGCACAAGCAAACAAGAGCAGCGTTATAATGTATTTAGACATGATTTTTTTAGCCTCAGTATTTGAGTGCGCGGACGCAACTCCCGCGAAGTTGCATTAAATTCTGCATGTAATTCATTCAACAATCAAGCTTTTATGGCAATTTTAGACATCTTGAATTACCCCGACCCGCGGCTGTATACCGTCGCCAAGCCCGTGAAGGAGGTCGATGCTGCCATCCGCCGTCTGATCGACGATATGGCCGAGACCATGTATGCCGCTCCGGGCATCGGCCTCGCCGCGACCCAGGTCAATGTGCATCAGCAGGTCATCGTCATCGATATCAGCGAGGACAAGCAGAACCTGCAGGTCTTCATCAATCCGAAGCTGGTCAGCAAGAGCGGCACGCAGGATTTCGAGGAGGGCTGCCTGTCGGTCCCCGGCATCTATGACATGGTGACGCGCGCCGAGAAGATCACGGTCGAGGCGCTGGACCGTGACGGCAAGCCTTTCAGGCTGGAAGCCGAAGGCCTCCTGGCGGTCTGTATCCAGCACGAGATGGATCACCTGCAAGGCAAGGTGTTCGTCGATTACCTTTCGCAGCTGAAGCAGGTGCGCATCAAGAACAAGATGAAGAAGCGTCAGCGCGAGCGCGTCTGAACCATCGCCGATGATTGCCCCGCCCAACCCTTTTCACGCCCATTTTCCTACGCCATGAAAATCATTTTTGCCGGTACGCCGGATTTCGCCGTGCCTGCGCTACAGGCCCTGATCGATGCCGGGCATCAGGTCAGCATGGTCCTGACCCAGCCGGACCGGCCTTCCGGTCGCGGCATGAAACTGAAACCGAGCCCGGTCAAGCAACTCGCCGTTGCTCACGGCATCGAGGTGTTCCAGCCGGAAACCCTGAGGGATGCCCCCGTGCAGGCGCGCATCGCCGCCGAGAACGCCGATGTCATGATCGTGGCGGCCTATGGCCTGATCATCCCGACGTCGGTGCTCGAGATGCCGCGCTACGGTTGCTATAACATCCACGCCTCCCTGCTGCCACGCTGGCGCGGTGCTGCGCCGATCCAGCGTGCCCTGCTGGCGGGTGACAGCGAGACCGGCGTGACCATCATGGAGGTGGTGCCGGCACTCGATGCCGGCGCCATGGTCAGCCGCGGCGTATTGCCGATCACCGAACGCGATACGGCGCAAACCCTGCACGACGGACTGGCCGACATCGGCGCCCGGTTGATGGTCGAAGCCATGCGGCAGTTGGAGCGGGACGGCAAGTTACCGGCAACGCCGCAGGATGAATCGCTGGTGACCTATGCGCACAAGCTGGACAAGGCAGAAGCCGCCATCGACTGGCAGCGTCCGGCCGATGAGCTGTCGCGCCAGGTACGCGCCTTCAATCCGTTCCCGGTCGCCCAGACAAGGCTCAACGGCGAAGTCTGCCGCATCTGGATGGCGACCTCGCTGCCGGGCGGTGCAGAAGCCGGCAGGATCGTCGATACCGCCGACGGCATCGTGGTCGGTTGCGGCGAGGGGTTGCTGCGTATCGAGGAATTGCAGATGCCGGGCGGCAAGCGTCTCGCTGCGCGGGATTTCCTGCAGGGTCACGCGCTCCAGGCCGGACAGGTTTTCGGCCAGCGTGCGCCGGAGGGTTGCTAGTTTGCGCGTCGCCCAACGTCTGGCGGCAGACGCCGTCGGTCAGGTGCTGGCTGGTCGGAACCTGACCGCCGTGCTGGAAACCCTGTTCCGTTCTCACGCCAACATCACACCGCAACAACGCGCCACCGCGCAGGACCTGAGTTACGGCACCCTGCGTTATTACGGCCGCATCGCGGCGGTGCTCCGGCAGCTGCTGGACAAGCCGCTGACCCATGAAGGCGTGCAACACTTACTGCTGGTGGCTCTCTATCAGCTCATTTACGACAAAGCGAGCGCTCACACTGTCGTCAATCAGGCAGTCGAAGCTGCCGCCGGCTTCCGTCAGCGCTGGGCCAAGGGGCTGGTCAACGCGGTGCTGCGCAACTACCTGCGGCGTGCCGAAGAATTGGCTGGCGTCGATGCCGCAGACGAAGTGGCGCGCTACTCCTATCCGCAATGGTGGATAGACAAGCTCCGGCAGCAATATCCGCAAGGCTGGCAATCCATCCTCGAGGTCGGCAACACGCATCCGCCGATGACGCTGCGCATCAACCTCGGCAAGACGACGGCACAGGATTACAGCGCCAGCCTGACCGCATCGGGCATCGCCCACCGGCGGATCGGCGCTCAGGCGCTGGTGCTCGACAAGGCGGTGCCGGTCAGCCAGTTGCCGGGTTTCCAGGAAGGCGTGGTGTCGGTGCAGGACTACGGCGCGCAGTTCGCCGCGCAGCTGCTCGATGCCAAAACCGGCATGCGTGTGCTGGATGCCTGCTGCGCGCCCGGCGGCAAGACCGGCCATATTCTGGAACTGGCCGAGGTGGAGATGCTGGCCCTCGACCATGATGCCGAGCGTCTGCAGCGCGTTCAGAGCAACCTCGACCGTCTGCGACGGCGAGCGAAGTTGCAGGCCGGCGACGCCGCCAGGCCGGAAGGCTGGTGGGACGGCATCGCTTTCGACCGTATCCTGGCCGATGTGCCGTGCACGGCCTCCGGCATCGTGCGGCGTCATGTCGATATCAAGTGGCTGCGGCGCGAGGAGGACGTGGTGGCCTTCGCTCAGCAACAGGCGGCGATTTTGCATAGTTTGTGGCAGCTATTGGCAAAGGGTGGTAAATTGCTTTACGCGACGTGTTCGATTTTTCATGAGGAAAATCAAGGTCAAATCGATCAATTTCTAAAGCAACATCAGGATGCTACCCAGCTCCCGCTGGCGCACCCTCAGAACGGGCAGCTAATCCCTTGTGCAGATCATGACGGCTTTTTTTACGCGCTACTTCAAAAAGACTAACCTCACTGTCATCTTCCTGTTTTCGCTTTTCCTGATGCCGGTCGCCGCGGCATCCGACAGCCGCCTCAGCATCACTCAGGCGGAACTGGTTCCCAGCGGAGAGCAATACCTGCTCAACGCCGATCTCGAGCTGAACCTGAGCGAACAGGTGGTGGACGCCCTCAGCAAGGGCGTGCCACTCAACTTTCTGGTCGAATTTCAGCTGACGACACCGCGCAAATACTGGTTCGACAAGGAGATCATCACCGTCAGCAACAACGTCTCTCTCAGTTATCACGCACTTTCCCGTCAGTATCTGATCAACCGCAACAAGCATCAGGAATCCTACGCTACGCTGGCTGAAGCCATCGCCGAATTCGTGCGTCTGCGCGAGTGGGCCATGTTCGACAAGGAACTGCTGGAGCCGGGCCTGACCTATTTCGCCGGGCTGCGCGTGCGGCTCGATCACTCGAAACTGCCGAAACCGATCCAGGTGGAAGCGCTGGGTTCCGAACCCTGGAACATGATCTCCCAGCGCTACCGCTGGGAGCCGGCGCTGATGCCATAAACCGCCCATGAAATACATCGTCTTCATCTGTGCGGGTCTGGGCGTGCTGCTGCTTTACCTGCTGTCGCGCGCCAGCGCCAACACCGCGGGCGGCGGCGCCGATTACACGTTGCTGCTGGCGCTCAACGTCCTGATGGCCGTGCTGCTCATCGTGCTGATCGGCATCCAGTTGTGGAAGCTCTACCAGCAGATCCGCCGCGGCGTCATGGGCAGCCGCCTCAGCCTGCGCCTGTTGGGGGCTTTCGCCCTGATGGCCATCATCCCCGGCATGCTGGTCTATGCCGTATCGGTGAATTTCCTCACGCGCTCGATCGAGTCCTGGTTCAACGTCAAGGTCGAGGCTGCGCTCGGCAGCGGCCTACGGCTGGGGCAAAGCACGCTGGACATCATGCTCGACGATCTGGAGGAGAAGAGCCAGAACATCGCGCTCGCGTTGGCTTACCAGCCCGGCAGCACCCACTTCGCGCAACTCAACGACCTGCGGGAGAAGAGCGGGGTACAGGATGCCGTGCTGCTGACCATGCAGGGCCGCATTCTGGCGTTTTCGAGCGACGACCCTTCTTCCTTCCTGCCCGAGATGCCGAGTCTGGCGCAGCTACGACAGGCACGACACCATGTCTACGGCATCATAGAACCGATACCGGAGAAGGGCCTGTATCTGCGGGTGCTGGCGCCGGTGGCGATGCAGGACATGGTCGGCGAGACGCGCATCCTGCAGCTTTTGCAACCGGTGCCGCGTGTGCTGGCACAGGCAGCGGAATCGGTGCAGGACGTCTATCAGGATTATCAGGAGCTCTCGTTCAGCCGCGAATCGCTGAAGCAGGTGTTCTCGCTGACGCTGACGCTGGTGCTGATGCTGGCCATGTTGTCGGCGGTGGCCATCGCGCTGGTGTTGAGCCGCCGCCTGTCGGCACCGCTGGGAGTGCTGGCGGAAGGCACGCGCGCCATCGCGCGCGGCGACTACAGCACCATGCTGCCGGCGCACGGCAAGGACGAGCTCGGTATCCTCGTGCAGTCCTTCAACAGCATGACGCGGCAACTGGGCGAAGCGACGCAGGCGGCGGAACGCAACCGCAACCGGGTGGAAGCGGCGCGCGGCTATCTGGAGACCATACTCGCCCACTTGTCCTCCGGCGTGCTGGCGCTGGATGAACAGGCGCAGCTGCGCACCTATAATCTCGCCGCCAACAGCATATTGGGCGTCAACCTGGCCGCGTTGGAAAACCAGCCCCTGAGCCAGTTGGCTGAGCAGCAGCCGGCGCTGGAGCCTTTGGTTACGGCAGTGTTGCAGCATTTTCATGCGGAGGATGCCGTACAGTCCGAACTGAAGGCGCAGCTTGAGATCAGCAGCGCCGGCGGCAAGCAGATCATCCTGTTGCGCGGCACGAAGCTGCCCAACGGCACCGACGGTTACGTGGTCGTGTTCGACGACATGACGACCATGGTACAGGCGCAGCGCGACGCGGCATGGGGTGAAGTGGCGCGGCGCCTCGCGCACGAGATCAAGAACCCGCTGACGCCGATTCAGCTGTCGGCCGAGCGGCTGGAGCGCAAGCTCGCCAGCAAGCTCGACGAGGAAGATGCCGGCTTGCTGTCGCGCGCGACCCACACCATCGTCAGCCAGGTCAGCGCCATGAAGACCATGGTCAACGAGTTCAGCGAATACGCGCGGGCGCCGGCGCTCAATTTGAGCGAGCTCGACCTCAACCGGCTGATCGAGGATGTGCTGGCGCTTTACGAGCCGGCGCGCATCGCCATCGACCTCAAGTTGAGCCGGGGCAAGGCGCTGGTGCAGGGCGATGTCACCATGCTGCGGCAGGTGCTGCACAATCTGCTGCAGAACGCGCAGGATGCGCTGGAAGGCAAACCGCAGCCGCGAATCGAACTAGCAACCGCCAAACAGGGTGACAAAATCCACCTGACCGTGCGCGACAACGGCAGCGGCTTCCCGCCTGACATGATGGCGCGGGTGTTCGAGCCCTATATCACGACCAAGCGCCACGGCACCGGCCTCGGGCTGGCGATCGTGAAGAAGATCATCGACGAGCACAAGGGCACGATACGGATCGAAAACGGCGAGGATGGCGGCGCCTGCGTCACCATCGTGTTGCCGGCAGCAGGCAAGAAAACGGAGCAGACACAATGACGGCAAGGCAGGTACTGGTAGTCGACGACGAGATCGGTATTCGCGAACTGTTGCGGGATATCCTGCAGGACGAGGGTTATCAGGTGCGGCTGGCGGAGAACGCGGCCGAGGCGCGCGACTGGCGGCAGCAGATGCGGCCGGACCTGGTGCTGCTCGATATCTGGATGCCGGATTGCGACGGCATCACGCTCTTGAAGGAGTGGGGCAGCGGCGGCCAGCTCACCATGCCGGTGGTCATGATGTCCGGCCACGGCACCATCGACACGGCGGTGGAAGCGACCCGCATCGGCGCTTTCGATTTTCTGGAAAAGCCCATCGCGTTGCAGAAATTGCTGAAGACCGTCAACGCCGCGCTCAAGCACGGCGAGCAGCAGCCGCGTTCGGAGGTCAGCCTGATAAGCCTCGGCAAGAGCGCCGTCATCAAAGAGCTGCGCCAGCGGCTGGAGCAGATGGCCAAGCTGAAGGCGCCGCTGCTGCTGATCGGCGCCAAGGGCTGCGGCGCCGAACTGTGCGCCCGCTTCCTGCAGCAGCCGGATACGCCGTGGCTGGAGCTGACCGACACCGAGCGCCTGACGCTGGCGCCGCTCGATATTCTGGAGCAATACCGCGAGGGCGTCGTCTTCGTGCCGGAAGTCGCCGCGCTGAACAAGACCGAGCAGAAAGGCCTGCTGTTGATGCAGGCCAAGGCGGATAAATACGGCGTCAAGGTGGTCTGCGCCACGACCCATGCGCTCAATCAGCTGGCGGCCGAAAACCAGTTCGACGAGAGCCTGCTGCAGGCGCTTTCGGTAGCAACGCTGCGTATCCCCTCCCTGCAGGACCACCCGGAAGACATCCCCGATCTGGTGCGTGCCATGGCGACGCTGCTGGTGGAAACCAAGGTGGCGGATTACCGCGAGTTCGATATCGCCGCGCTCAACGCGTTGCGCAACGCCGAGTGGCCGGGCAACCTGGCGCAGCTCGACAGCGCCGTGCGCAATCTGATGCAGACCAGTCTAGGCGAAAAGATCACGCTGGAAGACGTCAATCGCGTGCTGGAACAGTTCACGCTGATGGAGCAGCCGGCGGACAACGGCCATGTCGAGGAAGGCAACGGCGGGCCGGCTTTCGATTTCGACCAGCCCTTGCGCGAGGCGCGCGACGAGTTCGAGCGGCAGTATTTCGAATATCACCTGGCGAAGGCCGCCGGCAACATGAGCAAGGTCGCGGAGAACGCCCAGCTCGAACGCACCCACCTCTACCGCAAGCTGAAGCAACTCGGCATCAAGACCAAGCAATAGCCGCGCTCAATTCTGGCGTTCAATCCAGAATGTTCAGTCTACTTCAACCACCACGGCACGGCCGTCGCGTCTTTCCAGCGCTATCGTCAGCGTGCTGCCTGCCGGTTTTTCGACGATCCAGGTTTGCGGTGTGACGATGAAGCGTGACTGATAAGAAGTGCTGTGGCTGGAGACAGTCGCGCCGCTCGCGTCCTTGCACCAGATGACGAGCGCCCCGACCTTGTCCAATTGCACGCTGTAAGGGCCTTCGCATTGCCCGGCTTTGGATGGAGTCCGGTGTTCGACGCGGTGGCGGGCGCCTTCGGTTTGCGCAAGCCGGCTGGCGCCGTGTTCGATGTCGTAGGCCAGCCGCGTGGCCGGGTCTGTCACGCAACCGCTCAAGCTGGCGGCCAGTACTCCGGTCAACACCAACGCCGCTGCACGATTCGTCCGTGGACTTGTGCAAAGCTTCATGCGCTGCCCGGCGGATTCAGCCGAAACTGTAGGTGCCGGCGCTGAACGGCACGCTCGCCATGCCGCCGCAGACCTTCCAGTCGCCGTTCTCCCGGCACAGGGTCAAGGCATGGCGGAACAGCGTCTTCTCGCTTTTTCCGGCTGTTTCATAGCTGATCGGCAGCTCGATGATGACGCTGGCGAGCGTGTCGCTGGCCGTGACCTGCACGTGGTGCGGCTCGCCCCAGCGGATGTTCTGCATCTGTTTGAAATCGCGACTGAAAGCTTCGCGCACTTCATCGACCGAGCGGAACACTTCGCCTTCATTGGTGCCCATCAACAGCAACGGCCGCGTACTCGCCAGCGCCTCCAGGCAGGCTTCGAGATTCCGCTGTTCATAGTGGTGCAGAAAGTGCATCACACTATTGAATGCTGCTTCTTCTGTGATGTTCATGTGCAAGTTCCTTTCAGTGGTCGTTGCGGCAACAGATGGGCGGAGATTCCTCGCCGATATCCTCGTTCCACAATGCCGGTTGACGCTCGATGAAATCCTGCATCATCTGCTTGCATTCGGCTGAATCGAGCACGACGACCTTGACGCCGTGCTCGCGCAGCCAGTCCAGTCCGCCGTCGAAGTTCTGCGCCTCGCCCGCCACCACGGTGCCGATCCTGAACTGCCGTATCAGGCCGCTGCAATACCAGCACGGTGCCAGTGTCGTCACCATGATCTTGTCGCGGTAGCTGGTCTGCCGCCCGGCCTTGCGGAAAGCGTCGGTCTCGGCGTGCACCGAAGGGTCGTCCTCCTGCACGCGGCGATTATGGCCGGCGCCCAGCAGCGTGCCGTCCTGCGTGAAAAGCGCCGCGCCGATGGGGATGCCGCCCTCGACCAAGCCCTGGCGCGCCTGCTCGATGGCTACTTGCAGCATGGCCTGGTAATCGGGTTCGCTCATGGTCTTCTCGCTTTGGTTTGTGTGTTGAAAAGCCTCAGTGCTGCAACCGCGTCACCGGCGTGTCTGCCGTGCCGGCGTAGAAGACGATGATCTCCACCGGCTCGCTACCGGTGTTCTCGCCGCGGTGCCAGGTGTGCACCACCTCGATCAGCGCGTCGCCCGTCGCGAGTTGCAGCGTCTTGCCGTGTTCGGTGGTCACGGTCAACTGGCCGCGCAGCATGACACCGGCGTTGATGAACGGGTGCTGGTGGAACGGCAGCGTGGCGCCCGGCGCGATGACGATACGGCCGACCGTCACTTCCGGCGTGCCGGCCGGGTAGGCGGGTAGTGCCGCGCCGTCCCAACTGTGGCTGCCTTTGGCCAGCGTGTGGAATTCATACGCTTTTTCATCGGCTTGCACCGCGCAAGCATAACTCGCCAGACCAAGCACCATGCCTAACGACAGTCGTTTCATCCTGTTCTTCTGCATCATCGGCATCGCCTCCGGATCAAATGCGCGTCGCGTACAGCACCAGCATCAGCGCCGTTCCGAGCAGCGCCACCACGGCATTGACCAGCACGCCCCATTTGGCCGCATAGTTCTCCGGAAACTCTAGCGGATTCAGCGATTTCAGCACGATGGCGAACTGGCGCGAGGAATAGACGGCGGCGAACACGCCGAGCAGGATGAAGCCCATCCCGAGCCAGAAGGTCAGAACGGCGTTGTAGGAGCCGGCATGGGCCGGCGCTACCGCGTTCAACAACAGGCCGGCGCGCTCGACCAGAAAACCGAAGGCGATGAGCGCGAGGCTGGTACGGTTCCACGCCAGCAACGTGCGCTCGGCGGCGAACAGGACGCGCGGGTCCTGCAGGTCAGACATGGCGCGGCCTTACTCTGGAAATTGTGCTCATGGCTTTTGCTTCAGCGCCTGTTCGATCTTCTGGTCCGTCCTGTATTGGCCCAGCGCATACACGGCCCAGATAGCCGCCGGCAGCCAGCCGATCAGCGTGATCTGCAGAATGAGGCAGATGATGCCGGCCAGTGGACGGCCGATGGTGAAAAAGACCAGAAAAGGCAGAAAGATGGCGAGGACAAGACGCATGCAGACTCCTGACACTGAAGGTTTGAAAAGGGTGGCGAGCTAACCGCCGCCGCAACAGCTTAAAGCATAAAACAAAAACGACACCCTCGGGTGTCGTTTTCCTGTTGTTGGCAGCCGTGCGGATGGCTGCTGGTGAAAGGTTTATGCAGTTTGATCGTCGACCGCAGCGCCCGGCGCGTTCTTCTTCACCGATTCGATGCCGTTATCGCGTGCGGCGGCGGATTCGTAGGATTCGCTGGTGCCGATTACCTGGCTGTTCGCCGCCTTGAGGTTGAACATGAACTTGCCGCTGGCGGTTTCCTTGCGCTCGAAGCGGGCGTCATCGGCCGCATTCTTCTGCACCGATTCAACGCCGTTCAGGCACGCCGGCTTGCTGGAATAACCCTCGCTGGCCAGAATCGCCTGCCCGTTACTTGCCTTCAACCGAAAACGGAACTCGCCTGCCTTGTCCTTGTAGATCTCGAATTTACCAGCCATGACTTTCTCCTTTTTTGGTGGGTCAAAAATTCATGTTGCTGGGTCATTCTGGAGCGAAACCGGCCACTCCGCAACCACGATATTGTGAAAAGGGTATGGCGCTGTGCCCGGAGTTCTGTTCACGCATCGATCGCGCCGATCAGGCGCAGGGCATCGAGGAGCATCTGGATCGCGATGATCATCAGCACCATGCCCATCAGGCGCTCCATGGCCAGGATGCCTTCATCCCGCAAAATGCGCTGCAGGCGCAGGGCGGAGCCGTGAATGGCGGCGCTTATCACTATACGCCGGCTGAATGCGCCTGCTGGTCGGCGTGGTAGCTGGAGCGCACCATGGGGCCGCAGGCGGCGTGGGTGAAGCCCATGGCCAGCGCCCTGGTTTCGAAATCCTTGAATACGGCCGGTTCGACGAAGCGCTTGACCGGCAGGTGGTGCGGGCTGGGCTGCAGGTACTGACCCAGCGTCAGCATGGTGACGCCGTGGTCGCGCAGGTCCTGCATCACCTGCAGTATCTCTTCATCGGTTTCGCCGATACCCAGCATCAGTCCGGATTTGGTCGGCACCTGCGGGTGCTGTTCGCCGAATACCTTCAGTAATTCCAGCGAATTGCGGTAATCGGAACCGGGACGTGCCTCTTTATATAGCCGCGGCACGGTTTCCAGGTTGTGGTTCATGACGTCGGGCGGTGCCTGGGTGAGGATTTCCATGGCGCGGTCG
>JAVEWT010000175.1:0-3449 GCA_034004425.1 Methylophilaceae bacterium | reverse complement strand
CGCTGCGCCTTGAGGGCAGTGGCGCCAGTTGGGCGGATATGTGGTCGGCTGCCCGTCTGGAGATGCAGGCCAAGGTGCTGCGCGGTAATTTGTTTGGTGTGGATCTTGGCGAGGCCAGCCGGCGTGGCCCCGGGTCTGTGGTCCGGGCGGGAAGTACACGTTTTGATCAACTGACGGCAAGGGTAAGTGCAGATGCGTCAGGGATTGCGCTCAATGAATTGCAACTGGATGCTGGCGCCTTGAATGCCGGCGGCGCCCTGCGCCATACATCGGACGGGCGGCTGGAGGGGCGTTTGACAATCCAGGTGCGCTCTTCGGTGGCTGCAATCAAGGTCCCGGTGCGGGTTAGTGGCCTCCTGCCCAATGCAGAAGTGATGGTTGAGCGCTGATTTTCCTTTTTTCCATGAACAAAGGCCGCGATCTGCGGCCTTTGGTTTATTGAACGCCGGCAGTGCGTGTCAGCGGATCACCGTGGCAACAGCCTTGGCGACGTAATCGATGTTCTTGCTGTTCAATGCGGCCAGACAGATGCGGCCGGTCGATACGGCATAGATACCGAATTCCTCTTTCAGACGCTCGACCTGGGCTGCCGAGAGTCCCGTGTAGGAGAACATGCCGCGCTGCTGAACAACGAAAGAGAAATCTTGCGCGCAGCCAGTGGCCTTGATGGCATCGACCAGGCCGGTACGCATGGCGCGGATGCGGTCGCGCATGCCGGCTAGTTCGGCTTCCCACTGGGCGCGCAATTCGGAAGAGGCAAGCACGCCGGCAACCAGTGCGGCACCGTGGGTGTGGGGGTTGGAATAGTTGGTGCGAATGACGCGTTTGACTTGCGACATGACGCGCGCGGATTCTTCCTTGGAGGCGGTGACGATCGACAAGGCGCCGACGCGTTCGCCGTACAGCGAGAAGTTCTTCGAGAACGAGCTGGAGGCAAAGAATTGCAGTCCGGAGGCGGAGAAGGCACGGATGGCCACGGCGTCGGCGTCGATACCGTCGGCAAAACCCTGGTAGGCCATGTCGAGGAAGGGCACCAGGCCGCGTTCCTGGCAGATGGCGACGACTTCGGACCACTGTGCGTCGCTCAGATCGGCGCCCGTCGGGTTGTGGCAGCAGGCGTGCAGCAGCACGACCGAGCCCGGAGCCATCTTGTTCAAGTCGGCCTTCATGCCGGCGAAGTTTACGCCGCGGGTGGCAGCATCGTAGTAGGCGTAGTCTTCGACGATGAAGCCGGCGGCCTCGAACAAGGCGCGGTGGTTTTCCCAGGAGGGATTGCTGATGTAGACCTTGGCATTCGGGTTCAGGCGTTTCAGGTAGTCAGCGCCGATGCGCAGCGCGCCGGTGCCGCCGATGGCCTGGGCGGTGATCACGCGGCCCGCGGCGAGCAGTTCCGAGTCCTTGCCGAAGAGCAGGTTCTGGACGGCGGTGTTGTAGGCCGGAGCGCCTTCGATTGGCTGATAACCGCGCGGCAGGGCGGCTTTGACGCGGGCATCTTCAGCGGCCTTGACGGCGGCGAGCAGGGGGATTTTCCCGTTGTCGTCGAAGTACACGCCAACACCGAGGTTCACCTTGGTGTCACGTGCATCGGCGTTGAAGGCTTCGTTCAGACCCAGAATCGGGTCGCGCGGGGCGAGTTCCACCGCGGCAAAGATCGAAGAGGACATGACTGACTCCGTGGAATAATAGAAAGGAAATGTGCGGCAGCCGTCAGGGCTGCCGGAAGGCGGCGCTTCTGCTGGCCAGAGCGGCGCGACAGAAAACGTAAAATACTAACATGAGCGAATCTACCCAAAGCACGCCTGTGGTGACTTTTTCGGGCAGTCCTTACCGGCTGCACCAGCCTTTTCCTCCGGCCGGCGATCAACCGGTGGCGATCGGACAATTGGTCGAGGGCGTCGAGGATGGCTTGTCCTTTCAAACCCTGCTGGGTGTGACGGGCTCGGGTAAAACCTACACCATGGCCAACGTCATCGCCCGCACCGGGCGGCCGGCGCTGGTGCTGGCGCCGAACAAGACGCTGGCGGCGCAGTTGTACTCGGAGTTCAAGGAGTTTTTTCCGGAAAACGCCGTCGAGTACTTCGTTTCCTACTACGACTACTACCAGCCAGAAGCCTATGTGCCGTCGCGCGACCTGTTCATCGAAAAAGACAGCTCGATCAACGATCACATCGAGCAGATGCGCTTGAGTGCAACGAAGAGCCTGATCGAGCGGCGCGATGTGGTGATCGTGGCCACCGTATCGTGCATCTACGGCATCGGCGACCGTGACGAGTACCACAACATGATCCTGACCATGCGCGTCGGCGACCGCATGGACCAGCGCGACATCGTCAAGCGCCTGACCGACATGCAGTACGAGCGCAACGAAATGGATTTCCACCGCGGCATCTTCCGCGTGCGCGGTGACGTCATCGACATTTTTCCGGCCGAGCACGCCGAACACGCGATTCGTGTCTCGCTGTTCGACGACGAAATAGAAAAGTTGCAGTTTTTCGATCCGCTGACTGGCCAGTTATTGCACCAGGCGTTGCGCTTCACCGTATTCCCCGCATCGCATTACGTCACGCCGCGGGCAACGGTGCTGAAAGCTATCGAAACGATCAAGGCTGAATTGACCGAGCGTATCGCTTATTTCACCGCCAGCCAGAAACTGGTGGAAGCGCAGCGGATCGAACAGCGCACCCGATTTGATCTTGAAATGCTCGATCAGATTGGCTTCTGTAAAGGTATCGAAAATTATTCCCGGCATTTTTCTGGGCGACAGGCGGGTGAGCCGCCTCCGACCTTGATCGATTATCTGCCGCGTGACGCGCTGATGTTCATTGATGAATCGCACGTGACCATCGGCCAGGTCGGCGGGATGTACAAGGGCGACCGCTCGCGCAAGGAAAATCTAGTCGATTATGGTTTTCGCCTGCCGTCAGCGCTCGATAACCGTCCCTTGCAGTTCAATGAATTTGAAGCGCATTTGCGGCAAACCATCTTTGTCTCGGCGACCCCGGCGGATTATGAAGCCACGCATGCAGGCCAGGTCGTGGAACAGGTGGTGCGGCCGACCGGCCTGGTTGATCCGGAAATCATCGTGCGGCCAGCGTCTACCCAGGTTGATGATTTGCTGGGTGAAATCAGGCTGCGGGTGGCGGCAGAGGAGCGGGTCTTGGTGACCACGCTGACCAAGCGCATGGCTGAGGACCTGACGGATTTTCTTGCGGACCATGGGGTGCGCGTACGTTACTTGCACTCCGATATTGATACGGTCGAGCGGGTCGAGATCATCCGTGATCTTCGCCTGGGGGAGTTTGATGTTCTGGTGGGTATTAACCTGCTGCGCGAGGGGCTGGATATTCCGGAAGTGTCATTGGTGGCGATTCTCGATGCCGACAAGGAGGGCTTTCTGCGCTCTGAGCGTTCGCTGATTCAGACCATTGGTCGGGCGGCCCGGCATATCC
>JAVEWT010000031.1:0-16261 GCA_034004425.1 Methylophilaceae bacterium | reverse complement strand
TGGTTGCTGGCGGTCATCTATCTGGAGAACGAGCGCGAACTGAATGCCTCGTTCGGCGAGACGGTGGTGAATCAGGTTATCGCGCAATTTCCGACGCGTGTCGTCGCCGCACTGCGGCGGGAGTTTCAGGTCTACCGCATCAGTTCGGCGCAGATGGCGGTGTTGATCGAAGAGGGCGACCGCGACCGGGCCGACCTCCTGAATGCGCTGGTCGAGGCGTTTCATGCACCGTTCCCGATCGACGGCATTTTCATCCATATCGATGTACGCATCGGCTACAGCGTCATCGGACACCTTCACGGCCAACCCGCGACCTGCCTGCAGGAAGCGGAGGAGGCGATGTCGGCGGCGGTCGAGAGCGTGCAGGACTGGGTCGCCTACAGCCCGGAGTTCATCAAGGCCAAGCAGGACAACCTGACCATCATCGGCGATCTGCGCAATGCGCTGCATACCGGGCAGCTGTGCATGTACTACCAGCCCAAGGTGGAGATGGCGACCGGGCGGGTCGTCAGTGTCGAGGCGCTGATACGCTGGGACCATCCGCAGCGCGGCCGCATTCCGCCGGACAGCTTCATTCCGCGCGCCGAGCAGAGCACGCTGATCAATCTGGTCACGGAGTTCGCGCTGGATCAGGCCATGGGGCAATTGGCCGCCTGGCAACAGGCCGGCATCGATATCGCCATGGCCATCAACATTTCCACCCGCAATTTGCTGCAGCCGGATTTCGATGAAGTGGTCATCGGCCATCTGCTGCGCTACCAGCTGGAAGGCAGCAAGATCGAGCTGGAGGTGACGGAAGGTGCGCTTGCCATCGACATGGCGCACACCATTCACGAACTGGCCGCACTGTCGGAGCTGAAAGTCATCATCTCGGTCGACGATTTCGGTACCGGCTATTCATCGTTGCGCTATCTGCACCTGTTGCCGATCTCCATCATCAAGATCGACCAGTCCTTCGTCTGCGCTCTGCCGGCCGACAAGGGCTCGGTGCATATCGTCGAGGCGGCGCTGATGCTGGCGCACAAGATGGGCATGGAAGTCATCGCCGAAGGGGTGGACAGCAAGGCGGCCTGGGATTATCTGCGCGATGCGGGCTGCGACATGGTGCAGGGCTATCTGGTCTCGCCGCCGATGCCGGCAGCAGAGTTCGAGCAATGGTACCGTCAGCGTCAGGGGCGCTTCGATCCTGAGACGGTGCCCGGCGCCTGAAGCCGGAATTTGCGCCAGTGAATCAGCGCCCGCAGCCCTGTGATCTGAGGGCCTGACTCAGGTCTTGCCCAGCATGGCACGGATCTGTGCCATGCGTTCGCGGCCGTGTTCCCTGCTGGCTGCAGGGTCGGCTGCCGGATTGCCGAAATGGCGCACGTCATCCTTTGGCAGTTCCTCGATAAAGCGGCTCGGTTCGCAGACCTCGGTCTCGCCGGCACGCTTGCGTTTTTTGCACCAGGAGATGTGTAGCGACTTCTGCGCGCGGGTGATGCCGACATACATCAGCCGCCGTTCTTCCTCGATCTTGCCGTTATCGACACTTTCGCGGTGAGGCAGGATACCTTCCTCGACGCCGACCAGGAACACGTGGCCGAATTCGAGGCCCTTGGCAGCGTGCAGCGTGGAAAGCTTGACCGCGTCCGGCTCACCGTTCTCGCGACCTTCCAGCATGCTCATCAGCGACACCATCTGCGTCAGCTCCAGCAGGTTGCGCTCGTCCTCCTCACCCTTCTTCGACAGCCAGCCGGTGAAATCCAGCACGTTCTTCCACTTGGTTTCGGCCGCGCGCGGGTCTTCCGTGTCGTAGAGGAAGGGCTCGTACTGGATGGCCTCCAGCAGTTCGTTCAGCAGTTCGCCGGCCGGCTCCTTCGCCGCGCGTTCCTGCACGCGGGTGATGAACTGGCAGAAGCGCAGCAGGTCTTCCAGCTGCTTGTGGCCGACCTCGCGCTGGAAATCGCCCTCGAAGGCGGCTGCGAACAGCGACAGATGGTGCTGGCGCGCGTAGTCGCCCAGCCGTTCCAGCGTGGTATTGCCGATGCCTTTCTTCGGCGTCGTCGCGGCTCGGATGAAGGCCGGGTCGTCGTCCTCGTTGGCGATCAGGCGCAGGTAGCTGACCAGATCCTTGATCTCGGCCTTGTCGAAGAAGGACTGGCCGCCGGAGACGGTGTAGGGAATCTTGTGTTCGCGCAGTTTTTCCTCGAACAGCCGCGCCTGATGGTTGCCGCGGTAGAGGATGGCGTAGTCCAGGTACTTGGTGCGGTGCTCGAACTTGTGCGCCATCAGCTTCATGACCACCGATTCCGCCTCATGCAGTTCGTCCTTGGCGGCACTGACCTGGATCGGATCGCCGGTGCCGTGCTCGCTCCACAGTTTCTTGTCGAACAGCTTGGGGTTGTTGGCGATGACCTGGTTGGCGGCGCGCAGGATGCGCACCGTGGAGCGGTAGTTCTGTTCCAGCTTGATGACTTTGAGCCGCGAGAAATCCTGCGTCAGCTGGCGCAAGTTCTCGACATCGGCGCCGCGCCAGCCGTAGATGGCCTGGTCGTCGTCGCCCACCGCCGTGAAGCGGCCCTCGACGCCGGTCAGCAGTTTCACCAGTTTGTACTGGCAGGCGTTGGTGTCCTGGTATTCGTCGATCAGCAGGTACTTCAGCTTGCGCTGCCAGCGTTCCAGCGCCTCCGGATGCTGCTCGAACAGTTCCACCGGCAGCTTGATGAGGTCGTCGAAATCCACCGCCTGATAGGCTTTCAGCGTCTGCTGATAAAGCTGGTAGACGCGTGCGGCAGCGACCGACAGCTCCTCGTCGGCTGTCACCTTGGCCTGGTCCGGGTTGATGAAGGCGTTCTTCCAGCTGGATATCTGCCATTGCGTCTTGCGCAGCAATTGCTTGTCGGTGGTGGCGAGGATGTCGGCCAGGATCTTGAAGCTGTCGGACGAATCCAGTATCGAGAACTGCGGCTTGTAGCCCAAGAGTTGCGCTTCCTGCCGCAGCATCTGCAGGCCGAGCGAGTGGAAGGTAGCGATGGTCAGGCCCTTGCCGGATTTGCCTTCCAGCAGATGGCCGACCCGTTCCTGCATCTCGCGCGCGGCCTTGTTGGTGAAGGTGATGGCGGCGATCTCTTTCGGCGCGTAGCCGCATTTCTGGATCAGGTAGGCGATCTTCTGCGTGATGACGCGGGTCTTGCCGCTGCCGGCGCCGGCCAGCACCAGCAGGGGACCATCGAGATATTTGACCGCTTCGCGCTGCGGGGAATTGAGTGTGGAAAGCATGACGTACCGAATCTTAGCAGCGTGCAAGTTTAGCCGTTCAGGGGGCGGCCTGTCACGTTGCATTTTGCCGGTGTTTTGACTACTGTGATTCTGAATCCCGTAAATCAGCGAAACGATGTGAAAGGCAGGCAAATGGCGGCATGGAACAAAGGCGTCGTGGTCGAACACAGGCAGTGGAGCCCCAAACTGCACAGTCTCTTTGTCGAGTCCGAAATCGAGCCGTTTCAGGCCGGACAGTTCGTCAAGATCGGCCTCGAGATCGACGGCAAGGTGGTCGGTCGACCCTATTCCCTGTGCAATGCGCCGCAGGCGAAACCGCTGGAGATCTACTATATCGAAGTGCCGGGCGGCGAGCTGACACCAGCGCTCTCCCGGCTGAATCCCGGCGACGAATTGCTGGTGGCGCCTCGTGCCAACGGTTTCATGATTCTGGACGAAGTGCCGGCAGGACGACATCTATGGATGATGGCGACCGGCACCGGCGTCGGCCCCTTCCTTTCCATCCTCGATACCGCCGAGCCGTGGCAGCGTTTCGAGCGCGTGGTGCTGGTCTATGCCGTGCGCACGCTGTCCGAACTGAGCCATCAGCAGAGGATCGCCGCCGTGCAGCAGAAGCACGGCAAACAGTTCGTATTCATCCCGTTTGTCAGCCGAGAAGTGGTGAGCGGTGCCATCAGCGGCCGCATACCGCAGGCCATCGCCGACGGACGACTGGAGGCGAGAGCGGGCCTGGCCCTGAACGCGGCCGATAGCCAGGTCATGCTGTGCGGTAACCCGCAGATGATCGAAGACACGATGCAGATATTGATAGCCCGCGGTTTGCGCAAGCATAGACGCAAGGAGCCGGGGCAGATCACGGTGGAGCATTACTGGTGATGGACAGCAAGCAAGTGCCGGCTGTTGATTTCCTGCTGCGGCAGAGTGCATTGATCTGCCGCAGCTACACGCATTGGACCGGTCGCCGGTTGTTGCAGGAAGCCGATGCCGATATCGCCAGCCTGCTGTTCGACGCCGGTTTTGCCGTGCTGTCGCACGATACGCGGCCTGAGCCGGTATTCAACTACGCCAACCGCACCGCCATGCGCCTGTTCGGCATGGACTGGGACGAGATCACGCGGCTGCCTTCGCGTCATTCGGCGGAGCCTATGCTGCAAGAGGAGCGCGCCGGTTTTCTCGAGCGCGTGGCGAAGCAAGGTTATGTCGATGATTACAGCGGCGTACGCATCGCCAGAGACGGCACCCGTTTCCTGATCGAGAACGCCACGGTCTGGAACCTGGTCGACGCCGACGGTGAGTTGCAGGAGCAGGCCGCCATGATTCCGCACTGGCGCTTCATTTAGCGCAAGAAGCGGGCGCGCGCGGCCGACCGTATACATCGCTTGCGCTGGTTCGGCAGATGGGGGTAATCTGGGCGGATAGCTAGCCCAGAAAGAACGCAATAACAACACGGGTATCGGGGGCGACAAGTGCAGCGAGAGGGCAGCAGGACATGAGCTTGAAGAAAGTGCGTGCCGGTCTGAAATGCGCCGGGCCGTTCCGTCTCGCACTTGCCTACGCGCTGCTGGCCACGTTGTGGATACTCGTTTCCTCGCATTTCCTCAGTTTTACCGTACACGATCCGCAAACACTGTCGCGCCTTGAACTGCTCAAGGGCCTGATGTTCGTCTTCGTCACCAGCGGTCTGCTCTACCTGCTGTTGCGACTGGGCCGTCCGGCCGACGATCTCAACCGCGAGATCGGCGGTCTCGACAGTCCGCTGCGCAAGGCCGGCATCATCGGGTTGTTCTCGCTGCTGGTGCTGGTCGTGCCGCTCATCGGCTACAGCCTGTTGCACCTGCGCACGCCGGTCGAGGAAGTCGAGACCATGGACAATCTCGCCATCGTCGCGCGCAGCAAGGCCACGCAAATCGAGCGCTGGATGGACGAGCGCCAGGCCGATGGCAGGGTGCTGGTTCAGCCGGGTTCCGCTTTCGTCGACAGCGTGGACCGACTGGTTCGCCAGCAGAATGCGGACGGCAATACGCGTGCTTATATCGAGATGCGGCTCGACACGTTGCGCAATCATTACCACTATGAATCGGTGCTGTTGATAGGTCGTGATTCAGGCACGTTGGCGGCTACCGGAGGATATACCGGCATCGCGCCGGACGTGCGTGCGGCGGCGGCCGCGGCGCTGGCGAGCGGGGAGGTGACACGCACCGAACTTTACCGGGTCGATGACGGCCGCATCTTCATCGACTGGCTGGCACCGGTGCGCAGCCCGCAGGCGCCGCACGACATCATCGCGCTGGCGCTGCTGCGCATGTCGCCGGAGCAGTTTCTCTATCCTCTGATCCGCACCTGGCCCGGGGTCAGCGACACGGCCGAAAGCATGCTGGTGCGTCGCGACGGTGACGAGGTGCTGTATCTGAGCGAACTGAAGCATGTCGAGGGTACGGCGCTGACGCTGCGCCTGCCGATGCAGCAGGCGGCTCTGCCTGCGGCAACGGCGCTGGCAAGCGCTGTGCCCGGCATTATGCGCGGCGATGATTATCTGGGCCATGACGTGCTTTCGGCCTACCACCCGGTCGCCGGCACCGATTGGCGCATCGTTTCCAAGATCAACCGCGACGAGGTGCTGGCGGCGCTGTGGCGCATGACGCTGCTGGTGACCGGCGTTGCATTCGTCTTCGTCATCATCATCAGCCTGACCCTGCTTCTGCTCTGGCGTCAGCAGGCGCGATTGCAAGGCTTGCTGGTGCTGGCGCACAAGACCCGTTCGGAACGGCTGCTGCAGCAGTTCTTCGACATGCCCTTCGTCGGCATGGCCATCATCTCGCCGGACAAGACGCTGCTCAAGTTCAACGACCACCTGTGCACCATCACCGGCTACAGCCGCGAGGAGTTGGAAGGCCGGCGCTGCACCGATTTCGCCATGCCGGAAGAACTGGAAGCCTACGAGCGGGAACTCGGTCGTATCCTCAGCGGCGAGAGTTCCGGTTACATCATGGAGCGCCGCTTCTTCCGCAAGGATGGCAGCGTCATCACCACCGTGGTCGACACCAAATGCGTGCGCAAGGCCGATGGCAGCGTCGATTATCTGTTCGCCACCGTGCAGGACGTCAGCAAGCAGAAGGAGGACGAGGCCAAGATCCAGCGGCTGACCCATCTATATGCCGCATTGTCCGAGTGCAACAAGGCCATCGTGCGCTGCACCAGCGAGCAGGAGCTGTTCAGCAAGATCTGTGAAGTGACCGTCACTTTCGGCGGCATGAAGATGGCCTGGATCGGCATGGTCGATGACAAGACCGGCATGGTAAACCCGGCTGCCAGTTACGGCGATGATTTCGGTTACCTGCAGGATATCCGCATCTCCGCCAAGCCGGACAGTCCTCATGGCCAAGGGCCGACCGGGCAGGCGATCCGCAACCGCAAGCCTTACTGGTGCCAGGATTACGCCAGCGCCGGTGAGACTGCCACCTGGCATGAACGCAGCCGTGGCGCCTGGGGAGCATCGGCCGCCATCCCCATTCTGCGCGGCGGCAACGTGGCCGGCACGCTCAACCTCTACGCCGGGGAGCCCCATGCTTTCGAGGACGCGGTCAAGCGCCTGCTGATCGAGATGGCTTTCGATATCGGTTTCGCGCTCGACAACTTCGACCGGGAGGCGCGCCGCCAGCAGACCGAACACAATCTGGCCGATAGCGAGGCCAAGTTCCACCTGTTGTTCGACCAGAGTCCGGACGGCCTCCTGATCATGGAAGGCGGCGAAATCATCGAATGCAACCCGGCCGCACTCAACCTGCTGGCCAACCATCCGGAAAACCTGTTGCACCGGCCGTTCTGGAGCTTCGCGCCGGCGCATCAGGCCGATGGCACGCCCAGTCGCGAGCGTGTGCTGGAGATGCTGGAAGCGACCCGTCTCGACGGCAGCAGCCGCTTCGAGTGGATCGGACGGCGTTTCAGCGGCGAGGACTTCCCGGCCGAGGTCAGCATGGTCGCCATCACGCTGGCGGGACGTTCCGTCATCTATGTCACTCTGCGCGATTTCACCGAGCAGAAGAAGGCCGAAGCGCGCATCCTGCAGCTGGCCCAGTACGATGTGTTGACCGGCCTGCCGAACCGCACGCTGCTGACCGACCGTGTCAATCAGGCCATCAACTTCGCCCAGCGCAATGACCAGCCATTGACTCTGATGTTCTTCGACCTCGATCGCTTCAAGAACGTCAACGATTCGCTCGGACACGGCATCGGCGACGAACTGCTGGTGCAGGTATCACAGCGTTTGCTGCAACTGGTGCGCGAACAGGACACGGTGTCGCGGCTGGGTGGTGACGAATTCGTGCTGTTGCTGCTCGACACCAGCGCCGAAGGTGCCACGCATGTAGCGGAAAAGGTCATGAGCGTGGTCAGTGAACCGTATCGCGTGCAGCACCACGAAATCAACATCACGCCGTCCATCGGCATCGCGCTTTACCCGGAAGACGGCCAGGATTTCGACAACCTGCTGAAGTCGGCCGACATCGCCATGTACCGGGCCAAGCAGAGCGGCCGCAACAATTACCAGTTCTTCACGCTGAAGATGCAGCAGGATTCGATACGCGCGTTGCAGCTGACCAACGCCCTGCATCACGCCATCGATCAGGGGCAGCTTTCGATCCATTACCAGCCGCAGATATCATTGAACAGCAAGACGATCGTCGGCGCCGAGGCGCTGTTGCGTTGGCAACATCCGGAGTTCGGTGCCGTCTCGCCGGTCGAGTTCATCCCCATCGCGGAGGATACCGGCGATATTTACCGCATCGGCGCCTGGGTGCTGGAACATTCGATCGCCCAGTTGCAAGCCTGGCAGCAGGAAGGCCTGCAACTGGGCAGGATGGCGGTCAACCTGTCGGCCGCGCAGTTCCGCCATCCGCAGTTGCCGGACCAGGTCGCCGACATGCTGCGCAAGTCCGGGCTGGACCCGCAGATGCTGGAACTGGAATTGACCGAGAGCGTGTCGATGGATGACCCGCTGGCGGTCATCGAGATGATGGACCGGCTGGCCGAACTCGGCGTGCAGATGTCCATCGACGATTTCGGTACCGGATATTCTTCGCTCAGTTACCTGAAGCGCTTCCGTGTCTCGCGGCTGAAGATCGACCAGAGCTTCGTCCGCGATATCATGACCGATGCCGATGACCGCGCCATCGTCAGTGCCATCATCAACCTGGCGAAGAGCCTGGGCGTCAAGACCATCGCCGAAGGGGTCGAGACCGCCGATCAGCTCGAGTTCCTGAAAAAGGCCGGCAGCGACGAGGTCCAGGGTTATTACTTCAGCCGGCCGTTGACGGCAGACGATTTCGCCGAATTCTGTCGCGGCTATCGGCCTCCGGTCTGACGCAAGGCAGGAGCGGCCAAATCGCACAAATTTGGTTATCATCACCGCTCGTTTCGAGTACGCGGAATCCGACATGAAAACTGAAACCATCCTGCAAGCCGTCGCTGCTGTCAGCGCTGCCGTTCAGGCGCATGAAGCCGAGATCGAATCGCTCGATCGCGCACTGGGCGACGGCGACCATTACATCAACGTCAAACGCGGCGTGACGACGATCGCCGCCATGCGCGACGAGCTGGCGCCCTTGACCCCGGATGTCGCGCTGCAGCGCATCGGCATGAAGCTGTTGTCCACCATAGGCGGCGCTTCCGGCCCGTTGTTCGCCAGTTTTTTCCTGGCCATGGCCAAGCGACTGAAGGAGGGCGGGGCTGAAGACATGGCCGGCATCGCTGCCGCCTTTGCCGATGGCGTCGAGGCGATCAAGCAGCGCGGAAAATCCGATGTCGGCGAGAAGACCATGCTCGATGTGCTGATTCCCGTCGCGCAGACCTTGCGCCAGCAGGCGGAGGCCGGTGCCGGGCGACCGGTGCTGTTAGAGGCCATCAAGGCCAGCGCCGAACAGGGCATGCTGAGCACCCGCGACATGCTGGCGACCAAGGGTCGTGCGGCCTTTCTCGGCGAGCGCGCCATCGGCCATATCGATGCCGGTGCCATGAGCACGCAGGTCATGATCGCGGCGGTGTGCGATCTGCTGGCAAATCAACAATAATCCGCAAAGGAGGAAGCATGAAGATTTTCGTCAATGAAGTAGACAACCTGCTGGTCGAGAGCCTGTCCGGCTTCGCCGCCGCGCATGGCGACCTGGTCAGCCTGAATCTGGACCCGCATTTCCTCACGCGGGCGCACAAGGCGAAGAACAAGGTCGCGCTCATCTCCGGCGGCGGTTCCGGTCACGAGCCGCTGCATACAGGTTTCATCGGTCACGGCATGCTGGACGCGGCCTGCCCCGGCCATGTGTTCACCTCGCCGACGCCGGACCAGATGATGGCGGCTGCCGAGGCGGTGGAATGCGGCAAGGGCGTGCTGTTCATCGTCAAGAATTACGCCGGCGATGTCATGAACTTCGAGATGGCGGGCGAGATGATTATCTGCGACCACGCGACGGTGCTGACCAGCGATGACGTGGCGGTCGAGAACTCGACCTATACCACCGGCCGCCGCGGCGTGGCCGGTACGGTCATCGTCGAGAAGGTGGTCGGCAGTCTGGCCGAGACCGGTGCCGATCTCACGCATTGCAAGGCACTGGGCGAGCGCGTCAACCGGCGCACGGCTTCCATGGGCGTGGCGCTAAGCAGTTGCACGGTGCCGGCAGCCGGCCGGCCGACTTTCGATATCGGCGACAACGAACTGGAGATGGGCGTCGGCATCCACGGTGAACCGGGCCGTCGGCGCGAGCCCATGCGGCCGGCTGATGACATCGTCAAGGATCTGGTGACGGCGATTCTGCACGACCTCCGGCCGGTGGAAGGCAGCGAGGTGCTGCTGATGATCAACGGTTTCGGCGCCACGCCGCTGATGCAGTTGTACATGCTATATAACAGCGCCAGCAAGCTGCTGGCGGCTCACGGCTTCAAGGTCACGCGCTCGCTGGTCGGCAACTATACGACGGCGCTGGACATGGCGGGCGCTTCGGTGACGGTGTGTGTGCTGGACGAGGAGATCAAGCGGCACTGGGACAGCCCGGTGCATACGGCTGCATTGCGCTGGGGCATGTAGCGCGATAGGTTCAGTCCAGATAATCACTGGCGGCCGGCTCCTCGGCCGCCGCTTCTTTTTCAGCTTCCCGTTCCAGCATGAGTTGTCGCGACTGCGGGGTTTCCAGGCTGATGCGGCCCAGTGCGCCGCTGCGGTAATCCACCAGAAAGGCCATGGCGGTCTTTTCCATGTCCGGGCGTCCGCCCTTGAGCAGGTAGCCGCGACGTTTGGCGACCGCTTCCAGCAGATCGACCTTGTCCATGCCGCTGACGTCGATCTTGTAGCGGGCATTGAGCAGAGCCGGATAGCGTTCGAGCAGGATGTCGGCCAGAAACAGCGCCACATCCTCGTCGATCACCGCATTGCGGCCGATGGCGTGACTCGCTGCCAGCATGTAGCCGTCGGACTCATGCTCGATTTTCGGCCACATCATGCCGGGCGTGTCGGTGATGGTCATCACTTCACTCAGTTCGAAACGCTGTTGCGATTTGGTCACCGCCGGTTCGTCGCCGACCTTGGCGATGCGGCGGTTGAGCAGGGCGTTCATCAGGGTCGATTTGCCGACGTTGGGGATGCCCATGATCATCATGCGCAATGGCTTGATGTGCGTGCCACGATGCGGCGCCAGTTGCTGGCAGAGCGCGGGGATCTTTTTGGCATCGCCCGCCTTCTTGCACGACAGCGCGACCGCCTTGACGCCTTCCTGCTGGTTGTAATGCTGCAGCCAGGCCTGCGTCACCTCCGGGTCGGCCAGGTCAGCCTTGTTCAGTATCTTCAGGTTGGGGCGCTGGCGAAACAGCCGCATGTCCTCGATCATCGGATTATGGCTGGCCTCCGGTACGCGCGCATCCAGCACCTCGATGACGACATCGATGAATTCCATGGTTTCGGCGGCCTTTTTACGCGCCTGGGTCATATGGCCCGGATACCACTGAATCGCCATTTTTTCCTCTTGAAAATCGAAAAATACTTTGTCGGCTACGGCTTGTGGCGTCAAGACGAGCCGCTTTAGCGGCCGTCCTGACGGACATGACCCTTGCGGTTAGGGCCATTCGTACTGTCTTCGCCTTGCCTTCGCGTCTTTTTCGATTTTGAAGATGAAAGCCATTGAATTGGAGTTCTTCTAAAACCAAAAGGCCAGACAAGGTATACAAGCCCCATTCTAACATCGTGCGAGGCGGGCAGGCCTCGGTTAAACTAACGCCATGACACTCATTCCGGAAATCAAGCCCAACCAGTCGATCGAGCTGCTGAAGGAACTGCACATCCTGACGCGCGATGGCAAGCTCAATCAGGATACGCGGCGCAAGCTGAAACAGGTCTACCATCTCTATCATTTCATCGAGCCGCTGCTGGAGGAGGTGATGGCGGAGAACGAGCACGCCGTGCTGGTCGACCACGGGGCCGGCAAATCCTATCTCGGCTTCATTCTCTACGACCTCTTCATGAAGCAGCATGCCGGCGGGCAGGTGATTGGTATCGAGACCCGCGCCGAGTTGGTGCAGAAGTCGCGCGAACTGGCGCAGAAACTCGGTTTCGAACGCATGCAGTTCCTGCAGCTGAGCGTGGAGGAATCCATCAAATCGGAAGCGTTGCCGGACAAGGTCGATATCGTCACCGCGCTGCATGCCTGCAACACGGCGACCGATGACGCGATACGCTTCGGTCTGGAGAAGGAAGCGCAGTTCATGGTGCTGGTACCGTGCTGCCAGGCCGAGGTGGCGGAAGTGCTGCGCCGCCACAAGAACGAATCCTTCGGCAAGACGCCGCTGTCTGAGATATGGCGCCATCCCATTCACACCCGCGAGTTCGGCAGTCAGATCACCAATGTGCTGCGCTGCCTGCAGTTGGAAGCGCACGGCTACCAGGTCACGGTGACCGAGCTGGTGGGCTGGGAACATTCGATGAAGAACGAACTCATCATCGCACGCTACAAGAACAGTCCGCGCAAGAACGCGCAGCTACGGCTGGAACAGATACTGCAGGAACTCAATCTGGAAGATCTGCGCGGCAGATTTGTCTACTGAACACACAAGATACAAGCAAGCTAAACTCAAGACATGACCATGAAACTCTATCGACCGCTACACACGACCGCAGAAATCCGCGCCATCGAGCAGCGGCACGCAGGCGAGTCGCTGATGCAGAAAGCTGCCATCGCCATCAGCCAGTTCGTGCAGGATGTGCTGCCCGACGTGCAGACCAGAATCCTGGTGCTGGCCGGCCCCGGCAACAATGGCGGCGACGCGCTGGTGGCGGCACGTCTGTTGCGAGAGATATACCCGGTGAGCGTCGTCTTCTGCGGTGAGGCGGACAAGCTGCCGCCGGATGCCGCCGCTGCCTATCGCGATTGGTGCGCGGATGGCGGTCTGCTATTGCAGGAGATTCCTGCCGGTCAATGGGATCTGGTGATCGACGGTCTGTTCGGCATCGGCCTGCAACGGCCGTTGACGGACCAGCCGGCGAAGCTGGTGACGGATGCGAATCAGCTCGGCGTGCCGGTGCTGTCCATCGACGTGCCGAGCGGTCTTTGTGCCGACAGCGGTCGGGTGCTTGGTTGCGCGATACGCGCGGAGTGGACCCTGACCTTCATCGGGCTCAAGCCCGGACTGTTCACCTTGGATGGACCGGACCATGCCGGCGAGGTAATGCTGAACATGCTGGACATTCCGGTGGCGGAGAGCGGGCAGGGACGCCTGCTGGAGCAGGAAAGCGTCAGCAAGCTGTTGCCGAAACGGCGCCGCAATTCCAACAAGGGCGATTACGGCAATCTGGGCGTCATCGGCGGTGCTGCGCGCATGACCGGCGCGGCAGTGCTGGCGGCTCGGGCCGGCCTGCTTAGCGGTGCCGGCCGCGTCTATCTCGGTTTGCTCGACGCCGACGCGCCGACGCTGGATAGCGTGATGCCTGAACTGATGCTGCGCCCGCCGCAGGAGGTGCTGGCGCTGAAGCTCGATTGCCTGGTAGCAGGGCCGGGCATGGGTACTGACCGGGTTGCGGCCGAATTGCTGAAGCAGATGCTGGATTTGCCAGTACCTCTGTTGCTGGACGCGGACGCGCTGACCTTGCTGGCGGCCGATGCGCACTTGCGTGAAGCTGTGCGGCAGCGCTGCGCACCGACGCTGCTGACGCCGCATCCGGGCGAAGCGGCGCGGCTGCTGGGCTGCACAGTAGAGGATGTCCAGCAGGACCGCATCGTCAGCGCACTGAGGATGGCGGCGGATTACAACGCCGTGGTATTGCTCAAGGGCTGCGGTAGCGTCATCGCGTTGGCGGACGGCCGCTGGTTCATCAACCACAGCGGCAATCCGGGGCTGGCCAGCGCCGGCATGGGCGATACGCTGGCCGGCATCATGGGCGCGCTGATTGCACAAGGGCTGCCGGCCGAGGAGGCGGTGCAGCTGGCGACCTACCTGCACGGTGCCGCCGCCGACGGGCTGATGGAACGCGGCAACGGCCCGGTCGGCCTGTCGGCCAGCGAGGTCATGACCGAGGCGCGCTGGCTGCTCAATCAGTGGATTTATCTCTAGTTTTCCAGATTCCTCACTCAGCGTCGGTGTGCATGTTGTTCGCACCAATTCACCCGGCGGCTCGTGCTCGGTCGCGTGTTAAAATCGCGCCCTTCATGTTGATTGCCAAGCCATTTTGACCACTTCCACGACTCCGAAGGATAGCGCCGCCCGCCTCATCGCCCAGTTGCAGGCTCAGCTCGATGGCTGCATGCTGGTCGACCGCTACGTGCTCGGACGCCGGTTGCAGCAGGCCCGCAGTAGGTTGCAGCAGAACAAGCCGGTGGAGCGCAGCCTCGGCGATATCGCCAGCCGTATCCGCGAATCGACGGCACGGCGCGCAGCCAGGCAGGCGGCATTGCCGCGCCCGACCTATCCCGATGAACTGCCGGTCAGCGCCCGCCGCGACGAGATCGCCGCCGCCATCGCAAAGCATCAGGTCGTCATCGTCTGCGGCGAGACCGGTTCTGGCAAGACCACCCAACTGCCGAAGATCTGCCTTGAACTCGGACGCGGAGCGGCAGGCCTCATCGGCCACACGCAGCCGCGCCGCATCGCCGCCCGCTCGGTCGCCTCGCGCATCGCGCAGGAGCTGCAGTCGCCACTGGGACAGGCGGTCGGTTACAAGGTGCGTTTCAACGACAAGCTTTCCGAAAGCAGCGTCATCAAGCTGATGACCGACGGTATCCTGCTGGCGGAGACGCAGGGCGACCGCTTTCTCAATGCCTATGACACCATCATCATCGACGAGGCGCACGAGCGCAGCCTCAACATCGATTTCCTGCTCGGCTATCTGAAGCAGTTGCTGCCCAAGCGGCCGGACCTCAAGGTCATCGTCACCTCCGCCACCATCGATGCCGAGCGTTTTTCAAGACATTTCAACGATGCGCCGGTGATCGAGGTGTCCGGCCGCACTTATCCGGTCGAGATCCGTTATCGTCCCCTGGGCAAGCCCGGCTTCATGGCCAAAGAGGTGGAGGTTCCTGACGATGAAGACGACCTGGAGTTGCTGGGTCAGGACCTGATGGGCGTCAAGCGCAAGGCGCGCATCGAATCCCGCTGGCTGCAGGAGGACGAGGAAGAGGAAGCGATCGAGGAGGCGATCCTCGACGCGGCCGACGATCTGCTGCGGCTGGCCGACGGCGATATCCTCGTGTTCCTGCCGGGCGAACGCGAGATTCGCGATGTCGCCGATCACCTGCGTAAATACCAGGGCCGTTCAGCCAAGCTGCGTCATGTCGAGGTGCTGCCCTTGTTCGCCCGGCTTTCCATTGAGGACCAGCAGAAGATATTCCGCCGCTCCGGCACCACGCGCATCGTGCTCGCCACCAATGTGGCCGAGACTTCGCTGACCGTGCCCGGCATCAAGTATGTGATCGATGCCGGACTGGCGCGGGTCAATCGCTACAGCCCACGCGCCAAGGTCGAACAGCTGCAGATCGAGAAGATATCGCGTGCGGCCGCTAATCAACGCGCCGGCCGTTGCGGCCGTGTTTCCAACGGCATCTGTGTGCGGCTCTATTCGGAGGAGGATTTCAACAACCGGCCCGAATTCACCGATCCCGAGATCCTGCGATCCTCGCTGGCCGCCGTCATCCTGCGCATGGCGGCGCTGCGGCTGGGCGACGTTGCCGAATTTCCGTTCCTGGAAGCACCGAGTTCGCGTCTGATCAACGATGGCTACCAGTTGTTGCAGGAACTGGGGGCGGTCGACCAGCAGCGCCAGATCACCGAGATCGGCAGGCAACTGGCGCGGCTGCCGGTCGACCCGCGCATGGCTCGCATGATTCTGGCGGCGAAGCGCGAGCACTGTCTGCGCGAAACATTGATCATCGCCAGTGCGCTGACCATCCAGGACCCGCGCGAGCGGCCGATGGACAAGCGCGAGGCGGCGGACCAGGCGCATCGCAAGTTCGCCGACGAGAATTCCGACTTCATGGGTTTCCTCAAGCTGTGGGCGTTCTATGAGCAGGAGCTGAAAAACAAGAAGTCGAATCGCGACCTGCTCAACCGCTGCCACCAGCATTTCCTTTCCTTCCTGCGCTTGAAGGAATGGCGCGAGCTGTATTTCCAGTTGTGCGAGATCGTCGAGGAGATGGAGTTCCGCCTCAACGACAAGGACGCCGATTACACGCAGATTCACCGTGCGCTGTTGGCCGGTCTGCTCGGCAACATCGGCTTCAGGGACGGCGAGGCAGAGACCTATCTCGGTGCGCGCGGCATCCGCTTCACCATCGCCCCCGGCTCGGCGCTGAAGAAGTCGCGGCCCAAGTGGGTGATGGCGGCCGAGCTGATGGATACCAGCAAGCTCTATGCGCGCTGCGTGGCGAAGATCGATCCGGACTGGATCGAGCCGATCGCCAACGAGGGCGGCTCACGCGGCCTGACCGAAAGCCATTATTCCGACCCGCGCTGGGACCGCTAGGCAGCGCTGGTGGTGGCC
>JAVEWT010000174.1:0-3458 GCA_034004425.1 Methylophilaceae bacterium | reverse complement strand
CGTCTGCGGCATGGTGCTCGGCTCCTATCTGGCCAGGCGCGCCGCCGGCCGTATGCCATCGGCCAGGATTATCCATATCGCCTATGCATGGATGGGGCTGATGGTGCTGGGCAACCTGCTGGTCTGCTCTCTGCTGCCGCCGCATTTCATCTACAACATCCTGCCGGTCGCCTTGTTCAACATCGGCATGGCACTGGCCATGCCGGTTCTTTCCATCGCGGCGCTGGACCGGCACCCGCGCATACGCGGCACGGCAGCCTCCGGTCAGGCATTCGTGCAGATGCTGCTGTCGACGGTGTCCGCCGGCATGATCGTGCCGCTGGTCTGGCATCACCCCCTGGGTCTGGCGACGGCGATGGCAGTCTATCTTTGCATCGGCTGGCTGGCCGTCCGCAAATCGCCGCTGCTGAGCGGCAAGGCCGCCTGACATGAGTGCGCCTGACATGAGCGATAGCGCATATGCGTGCTGGACCGAGGAGGGCAAATCGCAATCCGCGCTCTGGCGCTCGGAAAACGCGAGCAGGGCGCCGCACCGCATCGTCGTGGCCGACGACCGGCTGACGGCCGATACCGCCTATCGATATGCTTGCGAAGGCACAGCCATGCTCTGGCTCGGTGACTACCAGAATGCGCGCCAGTTGCTGCAGGCCATTGCGCGGCGCATCGACAAGAAGTCGGCGCACAGGAAACAGGCCGAGAGGAAACCAACAGGCAAGCAGTCAGAAAGCAGGCTGGAAGCGTTCCATCTTTTCCGCCAGGCCCAGCTGCAACGCGCGCGCATCCTCGGCATGCTGCTGATCCCGCTCGATGCGCAATATGAAATACCGCTGCGCCGTGCGCCGGATGTCAGAGACGCCTGCCTCGAAGCGTATGGGGAGGCAAAGGAAAACTCGCTGGTTTCGCTGCGCGAATTGCTGGGCGTGATTGGCGCACACGAGTGGCGCAAGAACGGTGTCGACATTCCGGCATTGGGCGCACGGATTCACCCGCATTACGGCGTATTTTCACCGGTGCGCGGCGAATATCTGGACCTGCTGGCTCAGGCGCCGTTGGCCGGCAAACGGCGTGCCTTCGATATCGGCACCGGTACCGGTGTCATCGCCGCGCTGCTGGCACGGCGTGGTGTGGCCGAGGTCATCGCGACTGACATGGATGAGCGCGCGATTGCCTGCGCCGACGAGAATATCCGCCGCTTGGGACTGGAGCAGCAGGTGCAGGTGGTCAAGGCCGATCTTTTCCCGCCGGGCAAGGCGGATATCATCGTCTGCAACCCGCCGTGGCTGCCGGCCAGCGCCAACAGTCGGCTGGACCACGCCATTTATGATCCGGACAGCCGCATGCTCAAGGGTTTTTTGCAGGGGCTGAAACCACACCTGGAGGAGGGTGGCGAGGGCTGGCTGATCTTGTCCGATCTGGCTGAGCACCTCGGTTTGCGCTCGCGCGAGCAACTGCTGGACATGTTTGCCGGTGCCGGCTTGGCAGTGCGGCAGAAGATGGATATCAAGCCGCGGCATCCGAAAACTGCGGATCGCTCAGATGCCCTGCATGAGGCGCGCCGTGCTGAAACGACATCGCTCTGGATATTGACCGCCATGCCCTGAGCGGTGAGGTGAAGTTGCAAGCATAAAAAAACGGGAACCGAGGTTCCCGTTTTTTTATGTTGCCTATGGCCTTACTCGATCAGTTCGGCCAGCTTGCCAGCGCGACCGTTGTGGGCATCTGCGTCCGGCAGGGCGTCCTTCTTGGCCGTGATGGCGGGCCAGACCTGAGCCAGGCGCGCATTGAGCGCGATAAATTCCTGCTGATCGGCCGGCACGTCGTCCTCGGCGAAAATCGCTTCGGCCGGGCATTCCGCCACGCACAGCGTGCAGTCGATACACTCGTCAGGATTGATGGCGAGGAAGTTGGGGCCCTCGACGAAACAGTCAACCGGACAGACGTCCACGCAATCGGTGTATTTGCATTGGATACAGTTTTCAGTCACTACATAAGTCATTGTCTCTTCCTCTCATGCCACTCATGCGGGCGGCTCTATTTTAAAGGATATTGCGGTTTAGTTGAAAGACTCAAGCTTCAATCATGCCGGCACCCACCGTGTTATTGGTGGATTCGTCGATGATGATGAAGGCGCCGGTGGCGCGGTTGACCTTGTACGGATCCACCATCAGCGGCTGAGCCAGCTTCAAGGTCATGCGGGCGATGTCGTTCATGGCCAGACCGCCTTCGCCCTGCAGATGCTCGAGCGTATTGACGTCGACGCGGTAGCCGATGCTGCCGACCTTGGCTTTGGATTCGCGCGTGGTGTGGCGCACGATGTAGGTTCGCGCCGGCGACATCGGGGTTTCGGACAGCCAGCAGACCATGGCTTCGATCTGCTTGACCGGTTCCGGCGCCTGGCCGCTCTTGACCAGCATGTCGCCGCGCGAGATGTCGATCTCGTCTTCCAGCAGCAGGCTGACCGATTGCTCGGTGATTGCGCGCTGCAGTTGCTGGCCGCCGATCTCGATTGCCTTGATGCGTGAAGTCTGGCCCGAAGGCAGGGCGGTCACGGCATCGCCGACAGCGATCTCGCCGCATTCGATGCGGCCCATGAAGCCGCGGTAATCGTGCAGTTCCGGGTCCTCAGACGCATGCGGACGGCAGACGTATTGCACCGGGAAGCGGAACTGCTCGACCTGCTCGGAGTGGGCAGGCGGTGCGCTTTCCAGAATCTCCAGCAGTGTTGGGCCCTGATACCACGGCATGGCTTCGCCGCGGTCGACGATCATGTCACCGTTCAGCGCCGACATCGGGATGAACTGGATGTCATGGCCTTCGCGCTGCAGGCCGACCTGTTCCGCGAAGGCCAGATAGTCGGCGCGGATCTTGTCGAATACGGCCTGATCATAATCGGCCAGGTCCATTTTGTTGACGGCGACGACGATGTGCGGGATGCCGACCAGGTGCGCCAGATAAGAGTGGCGGCGAGTCTGTGTCAGCACGCCCTTGCGTGCGTCGATCAGGATGATGGCGAGGTTGGCGGTCGAGGCAGCCGTCACCATGTTGCGGGTGTACTGCTCGTGGCCGGGCGCATCAGCGATGATGTATTTGCGCGTGCCGGTCGAGAAATAACGATAGGCAACGTCGATGGTGATGCCCTGTTCGCGCTCGGCCTGCAGGCCATCGGTCAGCAGGGAGAGGTCGACGGCTTCCATGCCGCGCTTCTTCGAGGTGCGCTCGATATGGGTCAGCGTATCCGCAAGAATGGTCTTGGTGTCGTACAGCAATCGGCCGATCAGCGTGCTCTTGCCGTCGTCGACGCTCCCGCAGGTCATGAACCGTAACAGGCTGTCGTTATGTGATTTGTTCATAGCATCCATCAGAACTAACCCTCCTTCTTGCGTTGCTCCATGGAAGCATCGGAGGTCTGGTCGTCAAGGCGCGTGGCGCCGCGTTCGGTAATGGTGGTGGTCGCCGTT
>JAVEWT010000173.1:0-3469 GCA_034004425.1 Methylophilaceae bacterium | reverse complement strand
CCTCGCAACTTTTGAAACAGATTCCGAGGGACCGGCGGGGGACGAACCCCCGCCAGATTTGCTGCTTAGGCTACGTGTGCTGCCTTGCCGATGACGGATTCGTCTTCCTTCTTCATGATGCCGAAGTCCATCAACAGGTCTTCCAGCTGATCCATGGTGATAGGTGTCGGGATCGTGCCGTTGCCGGCGTTGTTATGAATCTTTTGTGCCAGTTGGCGATACTCTTCAGCCTGTTGTGATTCAGGTGCGTATTCCAGCACTGTCATACGACGCAGCTCAGCGTGTTGCACGATGTTGTCGCGCGGTACGAAGTGAATCAGCTTGGTGCCCAGCATGCCGGCCAGCGCTTCGGCCAGTTCCAGTTCCTTGTCGGTCTGGCGCTCGTTACATACCAGGCCGCCCAGACGCACGCCGCCGGAGTTTGCGTACTTCAGAACGCCCTTGGAAATGTTGTTGGCAGCGTACATGGCCATCATTTCACCGGACATGACGATGTAGATTTCCTGTGCCTTGTTCTCGCGAATCGGCATGGCGAAACCGCCGCAAACCACGTCACCCAAAACGTCGTAGGAAACATAGTCAGCGCCGTCATAAGCACCGTTTTCTTCGAGGAAGTTGATCGAAGTGATCACACCGCGGCCTGCGCAACCAACGCCAGGTTCCGGGCCACCGGATTCAACGCAACGGATGTCGCGATAACCGACCTTCATCACGTCTTCGAGCTCGAGGTCTTCCACAGAGCCGGCTTCAGCAGCCAGGGACAGAACGGTGTCCTGTGCCTTTGCGTGCAGGATCAGGCGAGTGGAGTCAGCTTTTGGATCGCAACCGACGATCAGGATCTTCTGGCCCATTTCGGCGAGCGCAGCCAGAGTGTTTTGAGAGGTGGTGGACTTGCCGATACCACCTTTTCCGTAGAAAGCAATTTGACGCAATGCAGCCATGATGATGCTCCTTCTATCTATAAAGATTAAAAATCGTTATGCCGTACGCAGGTCGTTGTAAAACTGCTGCGAATGCCTTCTCGCTTCGTTTTCCAATACCCTGCTGAAACGCAGTCCGTCTTCCGCTTCCAAGTCGCTACAAGTCACTCTTCTTATCGGCGCCGGATGGTATGTCGGCCTTGCAAGCTGGTTATTGCAAAGGCTGTGCCAACCCTGAAATTAATTTTTAATCCATTGATTTTATTAGTTAAAAATTCATGAACGGGTGATTTTTGCCGGGTTTTTGCGACTGTCGCAAACCCGACAAAGCAGGCTGGTCACGTTGTATAGCGAACAAGCCGGCAGTAGCCTGAAAAATCCGCAAAATCCGGCAGTTACATCGTGCCGAGCGGCGTAGTTAAAGGCTGTGAGGGGAGATTGGGCGGTTCAAACCGGTGTTGGTATGACACTTGCAGGGATGGCATAGACCTGGATATGCGAGACCCAATATGAGTGATACGCCAGTACAACGCGACTTCAGCAACACCCGGCCGCTGCCGCAGATTCAAAGCAATCCCCATTACGAGAAACTGGGGGGCGAGCCTGCCATCGTGCAACTGGTCGAGCGTTTCTACTTCCATATGAACACGCTGCCCGAAGCTGCAGGCATACGAGCCATGCACGAGGCAGACCTGACACATACCAAACAGATACTGGTGAAGTTTCTTAGCGAATGGCTGGGCGGACCCAAGTTGTATTCGCCGGAACGCGGCCATCCGCGCCTGCGCATGAAGCACAGCATGATTGCCATCGGCCCGGCGGAACGCGACGCCTGGATGCTCTGCATGAAGCAGGCCATGGCGGATGTCGTGCCGGACCCGGCGCTGCGCCAGCAACTCGAACAGGCTTTTTTCAAAACCGCGGATTTCATCCGCAACGACCAAGGGAGTAACCACGCATGACCACACTGACACAAACCGCACTGGCCGATACCGCATTCGCCAAGCTGGAGGCGGAAAGACGCCTGCAGAACCCGGTGTTCAAGGATGCCACCAAGAAGCCGGGCCGTTTCGGCTTTCGCGGTGAGATCGCCATCAAGTTCGCCGCTCAGGTGGCTGACGAAGCACGTCCGCCAGAGACCACCTGCGACCAGGTGATGACGATTGCCAATGAAGGAGAGAAGGGCATCCCGTTTTTTGCCGGCTACCTGCTTTCCTTCGGCTATCTCAATCTGCTGGTAGAGGCGCTGGGCGATACCTTGCAGGCAGATGGCAAATACTTCCTGTTCTGCAACAACATCGACTTGCTGAAAAAATACACGGTCAAGATGGGCGGCGCTACGTTCTACATCCTGCCGATCGACGAGGCCACCGTGTACAACGAACTGCTCGAACTGCTGCGACTTGAGAAGATCGACCTGAAGAAGCTGGATACTGCCGCCAAACTGGATGCCGTGGGCGACAAGGCGCTCACATTCTCGGCCAGTTATCCTGAAATCACCTATGAGGAAGGCCTCAAGCTGATGGGCCCGGTGCGCAACCCGAACGAGAACCGTCCGGTTTGATTTAGAACTTTTGCCACAGAGGACACAGAGATCACAGAGAAACCCAAGTTCAAGAACGCCGATTGAATTCCGCTAATTACTACATTGGCAGTGTGGATTTAATGAATTGTTCTTAACGGTTTTACTCTGTGTCCTCTGTGAGCTCTGTGGCTAATAGCTTTCGATGGAGCTTGCCCGCCACATGGACAACGGCATGGAACCCGATCCGCAGCACTGGTATTCCACCAACCTGGTCGGTGTACCGGCGGGGCTGGTTTCATCCCTCGCATTCAACGAGCACCCGCAAACGCTGAATATTGCCGGTGTGCGCGAAATTTACAAAGGCCTGTTCAACTTGCTGGAAGAGGCCGTCGACCTGACTGCGGCCGCCAGCATCTTCCGCCATTACATGGAGATCGTCTTCGGCCTGCACTCGCAAGGCAGTGCACCTGCCAAAGGGCGGCCGCGACGGTTCCACTCCAGTTACCTGAAACTGCTCGAAGGCTGGGGATTCGATGCCAACAGCCCGCAAGGCGCGGTGCTAAAGGGTTGGGTAGAAAGCCGCTTCGGCCTCATCCCTACCTACCACAAGGCGCCGTTGACGCGTTTCCCGTCGCCGGCCTGGGTCGGTTATCTGGAGGCCAAGTTCTCCAGCCGCTATCACAACAACAGCATCCACGCGCAGCTCGACCTGCTTTACGAGTTCTGTCAGTGGGCCATACGTCGTTTTAACTATGCCGCTGGCGAAGAGGCTTTGCCAGAAAAAGCTGCTCTCGAAAAAACTACGCAGGAAAAAATCACCTTATGGCGTGGCATTAATTGTGCCGATGAACATGTCCTGGTGTCCGGCAGCCTGCGCTCCGGCGATTGCGTCGTCCGGCTCAACAACCTGGTGTCGTTCACGACCAGCCGCGCCCGTGCCGAGGAATTCGGCGATTGGATACTCGAAACGCAGGTGCCTATCGTCAAGTTCCTGTTCTTCCCGGGATTGCTGTCCGGCGCAACA
>JAVEWT010000030.1:0-16387 GCA_034004425.1 Methylophilaceae bacterium | reverse complement strand
AGGACTTCACTGACGTCGTCCAGAGCGATCAGCCAGTTTTGGCCGTTAATGCTGACCCCGAGTTTGGAAACCGCCTTGACACTGCCACCCTCGGCCGACTCCTTCAGGCGTGCAAGAATCTCCTGCTGATATGCATGGAGATTGAGCCTGGTTCTTGCCATCTAGCCGAGTTCCTTGATCTTGCCCAACAACTCTTCGGCAACGACCGGCTTGATGACGCTGTCCTTGGCACCCTGGCGCAAGGCCCACATGCGATCGGTGGCCTGCTCCTTGCCGGTACAGACGATGACCGGGATATGTGCCGTCTGCGGATTCTTGGAAAGCGCCCTTGTAGTCTGAAATCCATTGAGCCCCGGCATAATCACGTCCATCAGCACCATGTCCGGCGGAGTTTCCTCCACCTTGGCCAGACACTCCTCACCGCTGTTGGCGGTTATCACTTTATAGCCTGCTGATTCCAGCATTTCGGTCAAAAGGAAACGATCCGTTTCGGAATCATCAACTACCATGATGGTTTCAATCGCCATAAGTTACTCCGCCTCTTGTGAATTAGATCCGGCGGACGCATAGGTTCTGACTGCGTCCACCAGCGACTCTTGGGTGAATGGTTTAGTGAGATACTGATCGGAACCGACCATGCGTCCTCGCGCACGGTCGAATACGCCATCCTTGCTGGATAGCATGATGACGGGTGTGGATTTGAAGCGTGAATTGCGTTTGATGAGGGAACAGGTCTGATAGCCGTCGAGACGCGGCATCATGATGTCGACAAAGATGAGATCCGGCATCTGACTGGCAATTTTTGACAGTGCATCGAAGCCGTCTTCTGCCAGTATGACTTCACAACCGGTCTGTTTGAGGAAGATTTCAGCGCTACGACGAATGGTGTTACTGTCATCGATCACCATTACCTTGACGCCATCCAGACTGTCTAGACTCACCCTGATCCCCTTTTATTATCGCTCCTCTGCCGTGACAGGGTAGCGTTTATAGTCGGCACTATTCTATATAGAGTTTCAAATCGTGTGCAACTTTGTAAAAAAATAATAGCATCAAGTTGTCAATCTTGTAACAAAGGGGTTAAATATACGCAGTTTTCATTGGAGAGGTTTTCTTCAGCACCCGCCGAATCATGCTGAAGCTGAATCATTACATATAACGACTATAGATAATAAAGCCGTGCCAAGTCGCGGCATCGAGGGAAAAATCGCATGCTCATTCGTCAGGAATCCGTTTCTCCTAAAATGACCCTTAAGGATTTGCCGAGCGCATCTCCATTACCCAATGCCAATCTGGTAATGGTTTTCGGTTCGGTCAAACGCTTTTCCGAGGGCAAACTCGCCAGCTTCCTCAAGGAACGCTACCCGACAGCGCAAATCATCGGCTGCACCACTTCCGGCGAGATCAACCCTACAGGCGTCTTCGACGACAGCATACAAATCACAGCCATCCTCTGGGAAAAGACCATGCAACGCGTGGTGCACACAAAGATGAGCGGCATGCAGAACTCCTTCGAAACGGCCGCAGCGCTCGCCAAACAACTGCAAGCTGACAGTCTGCGTACCGTGATCGTCCTGTCAGACGGCCTCAACGTCAACGGTTCGGAACTGCTGCTCGGCTTCCAGAGCGTACTCGGCGAAACGCCTATCGTCGGCGGCCTCGCAGGTGACGGCGGCGCCTTCGTCAAGACCTTGCAACTGTTCAACGATACTATTTCCGATGGCCTGGTCATTGCCGTCGGTCTTTACGGCAACAATCTGGTCACATCCAGCGGCGCGCTCGGTGGCTGGAAACCCTACGGCCCACCACGCAAGATCACCCGCTCGGTCAAGAACGTCGTCTACGAAATGGACGGCAAACCGGCCCTGCCGCTCTACCGCATGTACATCGGCGACGCCTATGCCAAGGGCCTGCCCGGTACCGGCCTGAAGTTCCCGCTGGCCATCATCGAGGAAGGCAAGCGCGATGTCGAAAAGATCAGAACGCTGCTGGCCATCGATCCGGCCAACAACAGCCTGACCTTCGCCGGCAACGTGGAGGAAGGCGAAACCGTACGTCTGTGTCAGACCAATCACGACCGATTGGTGGAAGGTGCGGGCGGCGCTGCACAACTGGTCACCGGCGGCCTCAAGCCCGGCGTCACCAGTCAGCCCGGTCTCGCACTGTGCGTCAGCTGCGTCGGTCGCAAGGGCGTGATGGCCGAGCAGGTGTCCGACGAAATCAAGACAGTACAGCAGATTCTCGGTCCGCAGACCGCGCTCACCGGCTTCTACTCCTACGGCGAGCTGGCACCGCGCCCCAATACGACGGACAGCGTGCTGCACAACCAGACCATGACCATCGGCTATCTGACCGAGAATCTGCTGGGATGACAGACTAGACTTAAGCAACCAGACCTCTCAGGAAAACGCTCTCAAACGGGAGCGTTTTCCATTTGTACTTTCAATAACCCTATCCATGAAAAGGAGATCGCAATGGCAACCGTCACACTCAAAGGCAATCCGGTCAATATCGGCGGCAACCTGCCGCAACCCGGACAAACCGCACCCGATTTCCAGTTGGCAGATGCCAAACGCAACCTGCTTTCGCTCGCTGATTTCGCCGGCAAGCGCAAGGTGCTGAACATCTTCCCGAGCATCGACACGCCGACCTGCGCCACCTCGGTTCGCACCTTCAACCAGAAGGCCGGCGCACTGAACAATACGGTCGTGCTCTGCATTTCGGCCGACTTGCCGTTCGCCCAAAGCCGTTTCTGCGGCACCGAGGGCATCGACAATGTCGCCACCCTGTCCACCTTCCGCGACACCGCCAAATTCGCCAGAGACTATGGCGTGCAGATCGTCGACAGCAGCCTGGCCGGCCTGACCGCACGCGCCGTGGTCGTCCTGGATGAAAACAACAAGGTGCTGCACAGCGAACTGGTCGGCGAGATCGCCGACGAACCGAACTACGAAGCTGCATTGTCTGCGCTGAAATAAGGCGGCATTGATACAAATGCCGCTGAAACCGGCGGCAAAAAGGGGCGCTTAACAGCGCCCTTTTTATTCAGCGTCAGGTGCCTGCTCCGCGTTTACCACCTGTTTACTCCCGACTCCGTCACCCACCTGCTCAGCCGATAGCAAAAATCAGCACGACTTCACTTGTTAAACCGAATCTCATCAAGGTGATGCCGTTTTTTGCTAAGGCGCAATACCCACAAAAATTATATTGATATTGCATTCAATTGAATGGCAATTCACTCACGGTCGCAGAAAGGGCAAAGATCATGCAGCAGTCCAGGGAAGAGCGCTCACTAGAGCAGTTGACGAACGAATTGAAGAAAGGTCCGGAACACTGGAATATCGGCGGGGCATATGGCGGCTTTCAGCATGTGACCGCCGCCAAGGCTGCGCTGGATGATCTTGGCGTCGAAGGCATCACCTTCACCGTTTTCGACATGCATTTCGGCATGAAATGGGCCGGAGGCCGACCCCATGCGTTTGCCGGCGGCCAGACGAAGGAAACCTTCGCGCGTCTGGTCGAGGAGTACAACCGTCGCGGCATCCAGTTCAATCTGGTCTTCAGCAATCTGTTCATTGAAGAACAGCACCTCGGCGACAAACGCTGCAACTGGATGCTGGAGCATTGTCATCGCCCGGGCAACGGGGTGATTGTCGCCAGCCACGTTCTCGCACAGTACATACGGGAAAATTTTCCCGACTATCGCATCGTGCACTCGCTGACGCACTTCAACAAGGACCCCCAGTACTATTACGACCTCGATGAACTGTACGACGTCTTCGTGCTGCCGCCCCACCTCAACTACCGGACACCCGTGCTGAAGGAGATGCTGGAGAAACTCGGTCCGGAGAGGATCGAAGTCCTGGTCAATGAAACCTGCTTCCGCGAATGCAATATCCGCCAGGAGCACTACGAACTCATCAGCAAAGCCTGCCTGGAAGACGACTGGGATCTTTGGGAGCAACTGTCCAACGGTTATTGCCAACAAGCGCACGCAGAGCGCTTCATCCGCATCGGCGAGGCCAAGAACGTCAAGCGCATCAAGAACTTCACGCTGTCACAAGAGGAAGTCGACGGCCTCAAGGCGCTCGGCATCCAGAACTTCAAGCTCGCCAACCGGCAAGTGCCGAACCAGCAATATGGCAAATGGATGGACCACTATCTGTTTGACCGGTTGGGCCTGTCGACGACGCTCTACGTCTACGAGAATTACTACAAGCCTGCAGCCTATTTCGCAGGGCGCTAGCGTAGCGTTCGATTCAGCTCATGCGGGGCGCAACACTGGCCTGCGTCCCGCACGGACTTGGGAGCGAAGAGCAGGCATGAAGGCTGACAAAGTACCCGACCCACCTCGGGTCAGTCTTCGTATGCCGTATATTTCGCATTGCTGCCTTTCGCCTTCTCGACCGGATATTTGCGTGCATTGAGGTCGATCTTGCGGTTGGCAGCCTCGATCAGATCGATACCGGTGACTTCGGCGATGCGCAGCAAATAAACAAAGGTATCGGCCAGTTCGTGGGCGACCTGCTCGCGTTTGGTCTCGTCCAGTTGATGACTTTCTTCCAGCGTGTCCCACTGAAAGTGTTCGACCAGTTCCGCCGCCTCGACAATCATGGCCATCGCCAGGTTCTTTGGAGAATGAAACTGTTCCCAATCACGCTCTTTGACAAATTGATTGATTCTTGCACGCAATGCAGCCAGCGAATCGCTCATGATTTCTCTCTCCGGTTCGAGCCCGCCACCATCCTGATTTCAAACAACCGGCACTCCAGCGGGCCGTTGAACAACGGTGTTCGCTTCGAGGGCGCGAGGCGCATCAGCTTGGGCAGACGCATGTCGTTGGTCAGAAAATAGGTGTTCCAGCCGGCGAAGCGCTTCTTCAGCGCTTCCGCCATTTTCGGATAGAGCGCCGCCAGCGCCTCGTCCTCGCCTATGCGGATACCATAGGGCGGATTGGCGATCATAACGCCGCTTTCCGCCGGTGCCGGCACCTCAGCCATGTCGACATGGCTGAGTTGCACGGCATCGAGCAGCCCGGCCTGCTTCAGATTCTCGCGGCTGACACGCACAGCGCGCAAGTCGGCATCGCTGCCGTAGATCTTCTGGAAGCCGACCGGCTTCGCCCTGCCCAATACCTGACTGCGCAGCTTGTCCCAGCCTGTCGCATCGAAATTGCGCAGCTGCTCGAAGCCGAAATGGCGGTCGCTGCCCGGTGCGATATCGAGCGCCATCATGGCCGCTTCGAGCAGAAAGGTGCCGCTGCCGCACATCGGGTCCAGCAGAGGCGTTCCGGGTTGCCAGCCGGACAGGCGGATGATGCCAGCCGCCAGATTCTCGCGCAGCGGCGCTTCCACACTGGCGCGGCGCAGCCCGCGCTGATAAAGCGGATTGCCGGAAGTATCGAGATAAAGCTGATATTCCTCGGCAGCCAGATAGGCGTGCACGCGCACATCCGGTTCTCGCGTATCGACATAGGGCCGGCTGCCGACCTTCTGGCGGAAACGGTCGCAGATCGCATCCTTGATCCGCAGCGTGGCGAACTCCAGGCTTTTCAACGGGCATTTGACGCCGGTCACCTTCACCATGAAATCGCGCTTGACGTCGAACCACTGCGGCCAGTCGAGCTTGAACACACCCTGATAGAGGTCTTCTTCGTTGACATAGCGACCGCGCCCGACCTGCCAGAGAATGCGGGTGGCGATGCGGCTTTCCAGATTGGCCCGGTAGCACAACAGCATGTCGCCGCCAAAGGCGACGCCACCATCGGTCGGCTGAATGTTTTTGGCGCCGAATTCGGCGAGCTCGCTGACGAGCACCGCCTCAAGTCCGCGCGGACAGGTTGCAAAATATTGGTTCAAGGCTCGGCCTTTTCGTTGACGCCCAGAAACAGGCGATGGTTGCTGCATGGATTGCGGTCGCGCAGGGCTTCGACAAAATCGAGGAACTCGATCTGATGCTCGGCTTCCAGCGCCTTGGCCCGTTCACGCAGACTGGCCCAGCGCAGATCGTCCGGCTCGCGCTTGAAGCCGAACACCAGAATGTTGCCGGGGCGACCGGTAGCCAGCACCAGCACCCGGCCGTCGAAACTCTGCTCGATGCGCGACAGATAAAGATCGAAACGCCTGTCGCTGCCCCACAGATTGGCGATCAGCACGCCTTCCGCTGTCAGCGCCTCGGCACAGCTGTCGAAGAACATCTGTGTACTGAGCTCGTCCGGCAGGCCGTCGCTGCTGTAGGCATCGAGAAAGAGCACGTCCGTGGTTTCCGGATGCTGGCGGATGTATTCGGCGCCATCGCCCTCGATCACCTGCAGCCGCTCATCGTCGTCCGGCAGGGCAAAATGACTGCGGGCGATGCGGATCACCTGAGGATTGATCTCCACCACGCGCTGATGTATCTGAGGCAGATGATGATGCACGAATCGCGCGACCGAGGCGCCGCCCAGCCCCACACCGAGCATGCTGGCCGCTTTCGGCGCGAACAACAGGAACATCATGACACCGCGCGTGTAGCGCAACTCCAGAGAATTCGGGTCGCTCAGACGCATCGCGCTCTGGATCGTATCGTTCCCCAGATGCAGATAGCGCACGCCGTCGCTCTCGCTGACATCGACACTGCCCTCGTCGGCGAACTTGCGATGAATGCTGCGTGCCAGTCTGTGACCGATGCGGAACATGTTCAGACTTCCTCCTCGAGCAACTCTGCGGCCGGCGCCACGGCATCGGCTTCCTGCTGCAGAAAGCGCGCGTCCAGCTCCATCAGCAACGTGTCGACGCGCTTGACCTGCAACCGCACGCGGCTACCCGGCGCCAGCTCCGGCAGATTATAGACCTTGGTGATATAAGGGATGCGTTCCAGCCGCACCAGATTCTCGCGCCAGACCGTTGCCGTGAGCTCCTCCAGCCCTTCCTGGATCAGGTACTGCAGGCACCAGTAGCGTTCCATGCGCGTCTGGAATTCGTTGTAGGCATTGTAGGTAAGGTCGAACTGGCGCATGACGTCGGTCAACAGATCGGCAGATTGCACGCGCTCGGGCGCCTGCAGCACGGCGATCAGCTGACGCTGATTGATGAGATCCACCGCACGGCGTAGCGGAGAAGTGCACCAACTGTACTGCTTCACTCCCAACCCCTGATGCGGCTCCGGTCTGACCGTCATGTAGACCTTGCCGCCATTCTGCGCGCGGTAGATGCCGGGCACCTGATGCTGCGCCAGCAGGCCACCCCACCAGGCATTGGCTTCGATCATCAGCTCCGCCACCAGTTTGTCCAGCGGCGACCCACGCTGGCGATCGACGATGCGGACGATACCGTCATCGACATAGAAGTTGTAATCGATCTGCGGCGCGCGGTTCGGATCGTACTTGCCGCGAGCCTTTTCCAAGGCTTCGGCGAGCCGGAACAGGAATGCCAGCCGACTCCAGTAGGGATGTTCGTTTTCCTGCTGCCAGCTGGTTTCGTTGAAGAAAGGCTCCAGCGCGTCATGGCGCAAATTGTCCGCCACCTTGACCTGTTCCAGCCGGGTCTCGCGTTGCAGGATTGTCAGATCAGGCGCCACCTCCAGATAAATCGAAAGCGCCGGACGCCACTCGCCGGCATTCAGGCTGAACGGTTCAATAGCCGCATCCGGCAGCATGGTGATCTTGTGGCCAGGCATATATACGGTAGACAGGCGGCGCCTGACGACCTGGTCGAGTTCGCTGTCGACCGCTATCGCAGTGGCTGGCGCCGCGATATGGATGCCGACCCGCACATGGCCGTCATCCAGCGTCTGAACCGAGAACGCATCGTCGATCTCGGTGGTCGTGCTGTCGTCGATGCTGAACGCCGGCACCTCGCTGCGCGGCAGGTCTTGCGGCGCGACCGGCGGCTCGAAATCGGGAAAGGCATCGCCCTTGGGGAAATACTCGCGCAGGAAGGCACCAAGATGATAATCGTGCACGGATGAGATGGCGCCGCAATCGGCGAGCAGTCGGATATAAGGCCGATTGAGCTCGGCCGCCGTCTGCTCCAGCGTCTTCCACTCCGGGCTGTTCTTGTCCGGTGCGTAAAGCAGCGCTTCCAGCTTTGTATCGAATTCTGCCGGCAGTTCGTTGGCCTTCAGCTGCTCGGCCCAGAGCGCCATCTGTTCCGCCTGCAGGCGTTTGCGCTCCAGCGCGGCCAGTGCCGCCTTCAGCGTTTCTTCCGGTGCGGCTTTGTAGCGACCCTTGCCCTTGCGATAGAAATACACGGGCGCGCCATGCAGGCTGAGGGCGACGGCAGCCGCCTCGGTCGGCGTCGGTGCGCGGCCATAGTAATCCGCGGCCAGTTCCTCGAAGCCGAATTCCGCCTCACCGCAACACTCCCAGAGAAAAGCGGTCTCCAGCGTATCGGACTCGGCCTGCGCCGCCTCCATGAAACCTGCCATCGGCGCTTCGAACCGTAGCAGGACGTTGGCCGTCTTGATCTTGGAGCGCTTGCCGCTCAGGGCCTCGACCTGCAGGGAGCCAGGGTTCTCGGTCTTGATCGCGGCGACCTTGAAATGCCCCTCTTCTTCGTAAAATACATTCATTGAATTGTTTCTGCAGTTGACGCGAACTGCCTCTAACCTTTATTTTCCAAGCCATGATGACCGCAAACGAAATTATACAGGAGGCCGGCCTGAGACCGACGGCAAACCGTGTCGCCGTGCTGGAGGCCCTGCTGCAATCGCGGCAGCCCCTGACGCACCAGGAACTGCTCAACACCCTCTCGGCCTCGCACGATTTTGACCGCGTCACGCTCTACCGCGTGCTGGACTGGCTGCTTTCCAATGACATCGTGCACAAGATCGCCGGCGACAACCGCGCCTGGCGTTTTCAACTGAACACCAATGACAGCAGCCACCGGCATGCGCACTTCGAATGTACCGGCTGTGGCAGAATCTATTGCCTCGATGACATCTCCCCGCGCGCGCCGAAATTGCCCAAAGGCTTCCGGGCGGAGACCATCACACTCAACATCAAGGGTCGCTGCGACCGTTGCAGCGCCTGACCTCATCACTGCAACGAATGGATTTTCATGGATAAACGCATCCCGGTCACACTGCTGACCGGCTTTCTCGGCAGCGGCAAGACCACGCTGTTAAGCAAACTGCTCAATCATGCCGGCATGAGGGACACTGCCGTCGTCATCAACGAACTGGGCGAAGCCGGGTTGGACCATATCCTGGCGCGCAACGTGGAAAGCCGTCACATCGCCGACAACACAGTACTGCTGGAATCCGGCTGCCTGTGCTGCACGCTGACCAACGAGATGGCGGACACCCTGCGCGACCTGTTCTTCAAGCGCGCGCTCAACGCCATCCCGCAATTCGAGCGGCTGGTGATCGAAACCACCGGCATGGCCGATCCCGGCCCGATCATGGGCAGCCTGTTGAACGAACCGGTGATCAACTCGACTTACCGCCTCGATGCCGTGGTCGTCACTGTCGACAGCGTCTACGGCCTGGAGCAGATCGACCGGCATGAGGAAGCGCGCAAACAGGCTGCGGTTGCCGATGTACTGCTGCTGACCAAAACCGATCTGGCCACCGGTGCGCAACTGCAAGCATTGAGCGAGAGATTGTCCATGCTGAACCCGGGTGCCACCATGCATCGTATCCGTCACGGTGAAATCGACCCGCAAGCCATCGTCAATGTCGGACTGTTCGACCCACAGACGAAGCAAGCGCAGCCGCAACGCTGGCTGCGCGAAGTGAAGAGGCCGGCTGTCGGGCTGCGTAGCGGCCTGTTTCAACAGGCGCATGACAATGAAATCTCAAGCTTTACTGTCACGCTGCCCAAACCGCTGACCTGGGAACAACTGGAACCGGTTCTGACATGGCTTTGCACCACGTTCGCGGAGAAACTGCTGCGCATGAAAGGCATCATCCATGCCGAGAACCTGCCGGCGCCGCTGGCCATCCACGCCGTCCAGCAGACACTTTACCCGCCGACACTGCTCAACGGCTGGGATGAAGAAGAGCCCATCTCGCGTATCGTCCTGATCGGCAAAGGTCTGGACGAAGCGGCGATACGCAAGGCGCTGATGCAGATCTAGAGATTCCTGCGATCTGAAAAAATACCTGCGGGCGGGCATTGCCTACTGGACTTTGCCCGGCCCAAAGACCGCATCACATCGACCTGCTCTACTGCACAGCGATCGTGCGGCGTTTTGAACCTTCGGCCTTGGTCAGTTTGATCTCCAGCACGCCATCCTTCAGCGTCGCGCTCGCTTTCGCCGCATCGACGTTGCCCGGCAACGCCACGGTGCGGGCAAAGGAGGAACGCGAAATCTCGCGGCGGTGATAATTGCCCTTGTCGTCCTTCTTTTCCTTTTGCGTTTCGCCCTTGATGGTCAGTAAATTATCGGTCAGTGCGATACTGACATCCTTTTTGTCGATGCCGGGGATCTCCGCCCTGACAACGATCTCGTTTTCCTGATCGATGACGTCGAGATTCGGCGTGCGCTGGCGTTCGAATTCGGCAACCAGCGTATCGAATGAGGGGAAATCATTACGGCTCCAGAATGCAGGCCAATTGCGATTGAAGAAACGCTCGAAGGTTCGCTCCATCTCGCCCAGCGGATGGAAAACGGAAGTCGCGCCCTTGCTTTCAGTCTTGTTGACCGGAACGCTGACCGGCTTGTCCTTGGCCATGCCCTGCTCCTTTCTTTGCTATGGTTCTTATTGAAAATGGTATCGGATCATTTCACGCTGAACATTCGCTGCACCGGATGATGCAGACTGAGGATCAGCCGGAAGGCATACGGCGCCGGCTGCTCGACTTCACTGAAGAATAACTCCGCCTCATAACGGGTGCCGCGCACACTGAATACCTCGAAGCGGTGGCCGAGATGAGCTATATAGCGCAGATGCGAATTGAGATGGCAGCCTTCATTCAGCTTCATCTCTTTCAACTGCGGTAACAGTGCCGTCACATGCAGCGGTTCGCCGGACTCGGCAGGGCAACCCAGCACCTTGACCGCCGTCAGATTGCAATCGTTGATGTAGCCATCGGCATCCAGCCACAAAATGGCCCGTTGCGGCTCCAGTTTTTTGACAGAAGTCTGTGCGATTGTGGAAAAGTCGGCGATGGTCGCCGGGCCTGTTTGTCCCGTCATCACTGGTTGTGCTGTCAGATAAGCTTTCATGTCAGTGCCCACCCTTTTCCTGTTGCTCGGCATTGAGCCAATCCTCCAATTCGTGCCCGGGCTCGAATCCGCGCTGCTCGGCCATGAAATAAGCCCGCACGGCGATCGCCGCCTTGCGTTCGGCTTCTACCGGTTTATGACTGCGTCTGGCTACGGCTTGTTGTGCAGACCGGCCGGCCGTTTTCTTCTGGCTATGGGAATGGACTGCTACAGACATGGGACTCTCCTTTTTGGGTGTTTAATATCACCGGTAGGGTTCCCGGCGAACCGGGTAGACTTTTTGTCACAACCGCTCAATCCAGGTTGGTAAATTACCAAAACGGGGGCATCATAAAAATTCGTGCAAGCACGTAAGGGCTAGCCCTTATCCGTCGTCGATGGCTGGAGACCCTGCACAGCTCTTGCTATGCTTGCATGGACGGGCAAAGTCGATACTTGATCATGCGGTCTATCAGGGGGCTGGCATTGGGCAATCCACTCGAAGGTCTGGATTCACGCGCTTTTTTCGATGCAGCTGCAGACGCCATGCTGCTGGTGGATAGCGGCGGCGATATCCTGCTCGCCAACCGCGCCTTCCGCCAGATGCTGGGCTATCACGACACACAAAGCCTGATCGGCAGTTCTGTCGAATCACTGATGCCGGAACGCCATCGCCAGCGCCACCGCAACTACCGCCGGCAATATGCCGAGAAACCTGCGCAACGCGCGATGGGCAACGGTCGCAATCTGGTAGTACTCAACAGCGACGGCCAGGAGATCCCGGTCTATATCGGCCTCAGTCCGCTGCAGAACGGCGAACGGCCACTGGTCCTGGCGACCTTCCATTTTCCGGACAGCGCGCTGTTGTCGAGCAAGGTTTTGTGGGAAAGCGAGGAACGTCTGCGACTCGCCAAATCCGCTGCCGGTCTTGGCGTATTCGATTTCGACCTGCTCAACCGGAGCGCGCTGTGCGACGAACGCATCCGCGAGATCTGGGGCTTCAGCGCCGACGAGACCATCACCTACGGCATGCTGACCGACGGTTTGCACCCGCAGGATCTGCCGCTCAGAAACGCCGCCATCCAGCATGCCATCGATCCGGACGGTGACGGCGAGTACCAGGTGGAATACCGCGTCATCAACAAGAAGGACCGATCCGAACACTGGGTCGCCACCACCGGCAAGGTGTTTTTCTCCAACGGCGCAGCCATCCGCATGGTCGGCGTCGTTCGCGACATCAGCAAGCAAAAGAAACTCGAACGCGACCTGCGCAGACAGCAGACGGAAATGGAAGGGCTGCTCAAACGCCAGATGGCCGCACAAACGGCCGCTGCCATCGCCCATGAGATCAACCAGCCGCTGGCGGCCATCTCCGCCTACAGCGAAGTGGCCCTGCATGCCCTGTCGTCCGGTCATGCCGATACCTCGCAGCTGACGCACGCACTGAATGGCTGCTTCACTCAGGCGCAACGCGCCGGCAACAGCCTGCACGAACTGCTGGCCTTTCTGCAACGCAGCGACATGGAGATGGAAAGCATCACCTTCGACAGCCTGTGGCAGGAATTGCTGATCAGCCTCAAACACGACGACCTGCACGATTTCGAGCTGAAAACGGAGCTGGCAGAACAGTTGCCGGCCTTCAGCGGTAACCGCACGCAAATCCTCAAGGTGCTGCTCAATCTGTTGTTCAACGCGGCGGAGGCCATGCATGATGCCGGCATATCGCCAGCCACTGTCACCCTCAGTACCGCGCTGACCAAGGACCGCAAAAACGTCCGGATTTCCGTGCGCGACAAAGGGCCGGGCATTCCAGCCGAAATCGCCCGGCAACTGTTCGAGCCTTTCTTCAGCACCAAACCCAACGGCATAGGCATGGGGCTCAAGCTCAGCCGTGCAATGATCGAGAATATGGGCGGCAAGCTCTGGCTCGACGAAACGGCAGGAAAGCACACCACCTTTCACTTCACATTACCCCGGGCACCATGAACCAGACCGACATCACCGTTTATATCGTGGACGACGACCCCGCCGTGCGGGATTCACTGACCCTCATGCTGCAACAGGACGGCTACCGGATACGCAGCTTCGAATCGGGAGAGGCCTTTCTTGCCGTAGCCGACACGACAACCCACGGTTGCGCCATCATCGACATCCGCATGCCGGGCATGGACGGTATCCAGTTGCAGGAAGAAATCCTCCGGCGCCAGATTCCCCTGCCGGTCATCTTCCTCACGGCGCACGGCGACATCCCGAAAAGCGTCAAGGCGATGAAGGCCGGCGCCGTCGACTTTCTGACCAAACCGGTCACCCGCCGCGACCTGCTGGCGGCACTGCAGGCGGCTTCCCGCGAGATTGCACGCATCGAGACCAGCGCCGCCAACCGCAGCCAGGCGCAAGCGCAGCTCGAGACGCTGACCGAACGCGAACTGCAAGTGACCCAGCTCGCCATCCTCGGCCACAGCAACAAGGAAATCGCACGCAAACTCGGCATCAGTCATCGCACCATCGAAATCCACAAATCCAACATCATGAAAAAGACCGGTGCGCTCAACCTGCTCGAACTGGCGAGAATCGCCCACGACGCCGGTCTGTCGGATTGACCTCGTCAGTACCGCATCCGGCAGATTAGGTGTTCGCACGGATTATCCGCTCCCGGCAATATTGATACCTTGAATCGACGGCAGGCCACAGCTTGCGCCCTGCCGGGTTCAAACAAGGGCGTGTGCATGCAGACTTCAGCCACAGAAATGGGGATATTCCAGGCGATACTGGCCAGACGGTCGGTGCGCAGCTATACCCAACAGGAAGTACCGCAACATTGCATCATGACCCTGCTGGCCGGCGCGGTGCGTGCGCCGGCCGTCATGCACGAAGAGCCCTGCGCCTTCGTCGTCATCCAGAACCGGACGCTGCTGCAAGCGCTGTCCGCAGAAGCCGGCGCCCTGACGATGGCACAACAGGATCTATTCATCAATGGCAATGGTCACGGCAACGGAAGACACATGGAAGCCGACGCCAATCTGTTCCATGACGCAGGCACGCTGATCATCATCTGTGCCAGAACCGACTCACCCTTTGCCGAAGCCAATTGCTGGCTGGCCGCCGAAAACCTCATGCTGGCAGCCTGCGGCATGCAACTCGGCAGCTGCATCATCGGCGCCGCCCTGCCCGCCATGCAGTCAGCGGAATTGAAAGCCAAATTCGGCATCCCGCCCCAGTTCGAAGCCATGGTGCCCATTGTGCTGGGCTGGCCGCGCGGCGAAACCCGGGCCGTGCCGAGGAAATCCCCGGTGCTGCTGAAGGTGATCACATCGCTCGCGGCTTGAGGCGCATGAACCCGCAGACCATCGAGCACGAACAATCATTTACGGAAGAAAGGAAACCATCATGGCCATGAGCGAATTATGCAATCGCGATGTCATTACCGTCGAACGCAACAGCAACGTAACCGAGGCCAGCAAACTGATGCGGCAACAGCATGTCGGCGCAGTCGTCGTGACTGAAAGCCGCCAAGGTAAAACGGTGCCGGTCGGCATCGTCACCGACCGCGATGTCGTCGTCGAAGTGGTCGCCACCGGCCTCGCGCCGGACGTCATCACGGTGGGTGACATCATGGTGCCGACCCTCGCCGTGATCAGTCAGGATGCCGGGCTCTATGAAGCGATCCGGCTGATGGCGGGAAAGGGCGTCCGCCGCTTGCCGGTGGTGGATGAAAAAGGCGCGCTTTACGGCATCGCCACCCTGGATGACATGCTGCTACTGCTGGTACAGGAGCTCGAAGCCCTGAGCAAACTGATCCAGCGCGAACAGAAAAGCGAAGCGAAGAAGCGCCGCTGACAGGCTAGGTTTATGATAAAAAGATCATCGACGCCCACTGCAATCGAGCGAAAATAGCAGACTTACTAAAGACGCCTGTCCCAGGGCCGTTTTATGGCAGCGATCGCCCTGTAGCCAACACGGTCGCTGCCACATCGAAATCAAGCCGGAAATCAGTTATCAGCCGCGAACGTACATGATTTTTTTCGTGCCGCCGTCACAGGTGCCGACTTGCCTGCCCGGTTCGTCGGCGTCGATCGGCACGATTTTCAGGCTATAGCTCGGTACACCCTTGGCATCGATCTTGGCGGCGATTTCTTCTTTCAGCTCTTCGCAAGGTTTGATGGCGGCTTGTGCATGACCGGCGAGCGCCAGCAGCGACAGCATGAGTACGGTCTTCTTCATTTGATATCCCCTGAATTGCCGGTGTCGGCGTTCCCATCATACACCTTAAACATCAATTCAGAGTCATCCGGCCCGATCGAAAAAAGCCGGGTATTCCCAAAAATTCAGCAGCTTGCAGTTAAAGACAATGGCCGTGCCTAGCGTCCGAGTTCGTCCCAGATCTTGTCCAGCCGCTTGAGCGATACCGGGAACGGAGTCTTCAGTTCCTGCGCGAACAGGGAGACGCGCAGTTCCTCGATCAGCCAGCGGTAATCGGCCAGCGCAGGCAGGATATCCTGCCCCGCCTTGCGTCTCGCCTGCACGCGTTCGCTCCAGCGCTGCCAGAGTTGCTGGATCGCCTGCGCGTGGCGACTGTCGCGCTCGCTGTTGCTGGGGTATTTCTCCAGCCGCAGCTTCAGGGCCTTCAGATAACGCGGTAGATGTTGCAGCCTGTCCCACGGTGTCTGTGTCATGAAATGCCGTGGCAGCAACTCCGCCAACTGCCCTTCGACCTCTTTTTTGATTCTGGACATGGCCGGCGGCAGACCCTGCAGTTTCTGCGTCAGCGCCTGATATTCGGCCGCGATTGCCTGCACCAGCCGCGCACTGGCCTCGACCACTGCCGGCAGACGGGTGCGGGCGCGCTGTTTCAGCGCCATGAAGGCGGCATTGTGGCGCGGCAGTTCGTCGTCGGCGATGAAGGCGCGGTCGGCGATCGCGGTCAACATGTCCTCGCGCAGGTCGTCCGGCGCGATCAGATTGCGCAGCAGCAAGGCATACTGGTTGAAACCGGGCAGGCCTTTCTCCAGTTGCTTGATCTGCTCTTTCAGTTCGAAGCGCATCAGGCGACGAACACCGGCGCGGTGTGCTTCCTGCGCCGCCGGCGCGGTATCGAACAGCTTGATGGAGACGCTGTCCTGCTGATCTTCCAGTGCCGGATAGCCGGTCAACTGCCGGCCGTCGCGGACGAAACTGAGGGTTTCGGGCAAGTCGCCGAAATCCCATTGCTTGAGTCCGGCCTTTTCGATATCGGGCGAAGCGTTGCGGAACGTCAGTTG
>JAVEWT010000172.1:0-3479 GCA_034004425.1 Methylophilaceae bacterium | reverse complement strand
CGCGCCATCGAGGAGTTTGTCGCAGCCTACAACCCTACCGCCACGCCATTCCGCTGGCGCAAGCGCGAAGTGCGCGGTACGCAACTTCGCAATACTATCGTCAATCTACGCAGTTAAGCACTAGCAGGGGGAATGCGCGGGCAAGTGTTCAATTCTTAAGGCAGATCATGGATTGAAATCCGCTGCAATTCCAGAATTCACGCACCGTTAATAAGGAGCGCAAAAATGAGCGGCATATTCACAAAATCTATGGCAAGGAACATCTTCTACGGGGGGACGGTGTTCTTCTTTCTGCTTTTTCTTGCCCTCACCTTCGACTCGCACAAGGAGTTTCCCAAGCGAGATAACTCGCAAAATCTGACACCGCAAGTAATCGCCGGCAAGAAGATTTGGGAAACCCGCAACTGCATCGGTTGCCATACGTTACTGGGTGAAGGTGCCTACTTCGCACCCGAGCTCGGCAACGTCTATCCGCGTCGCGGCCCTGACTTCATAAAGGCCTGGATACAGGCACAGCCAACCGGAACACCCGGCCGTCGCCAAATGCCACAGTTCCATTTGAGCGATGAGGAACTCGACAACATCGTCGCCTTCCTCAAATACACCTCCGAGATCAATACCGCCAACTGGCCACCCAACATCGAAGGCTGACCGGCTCATAAACACATTCAGGAGTTCACTGCGATGCAATATCAATCACAGGCTGTCGCCAAGCCATATTTTATAGCGGCCATTGCCCTCTTTAGCGGTCAGATCCTTTTCGGTCTGATCATGGGCATGCAATACGTTGTCGGGGATTTCCTCTTCCCTACTATCCCATTCAACGTTGCCCGCATGGTCCACACCAACCTACTTATCGTTTGGCTGCTCTTCGGCTTCATGGGCGCAGCCTATTACATGGTGCCGGAGGAATCTGAAACCGAGCTTTACAGTCCTAAACTGGCCATGGCGTTATTCTGGGTATTCCTGCTTGCCGGTGCTGCGACCGTCCTTGGCTACCTGTTCGTGCCCTACGCAACGCTCGCCGAAATGACTGGCAACGACCTACTGGCGACAATGGGGCGCGAGTTCCTCGAACAACCTTTGCCGACTAAGCTCGGCATCGTCGTCGTCGCCTTAGCCTTCTTGTTCAACATCACGATGACTGTGCTTAAGGGTCGTAAAACCGCAATCTCGACCGTACTCCTACTCGGCTTATGGGGTTTGGCGATTTTCTTCTTATTCTCGTTCTACAACCCGCACAATCTAGTCAAGGATAAGTACTACTGGTGGTGGGTCGTGCACCTCTGGGTCGAAGGTGTGTGGGAACTGATTCTCGGTGCTTTGCTGGCTTTCGTGCTGATCAAGGTCACGGGCGTCGACCGTGAAGTCATCGAAAAATGGCTATATGTAATCATTACGCTAACCCTTGTTACCGGCATCATCGGTACCGGCCACCACTACTACTGGATCGGCGCGCCCGAGTACTGGCAGTGGTGGGGTTCGATCTTCTCTGCCCTAGAGCCGATTCCGTTCTTCGCCATGACCGTATTCGCCTTCAATATGGTGAATCGCCGCCGCCGCGAGCATCCGAACAAGGCGGCCGTCCTTTGGGCGCTCGGTACCGGCGTGATGGCTTTCCTCGGCGCTGGCGTCTGGGGTTTCCTGCACACCCTGGCCCCGGTCAATTACTACACCCATGGTTCGCAGATCACCGCCGCCCACGGTCACATGGCCTTCTATGGCGCCTACGTTATGGTCGTCCTTACGCTCATTTCCTACGCGATGCCGATCATCCGCGGTCGGGCTGCGAATTCCAACAAGGCGCAGGTTCTCGAAATGTGGTCCTTCTGGTTAATGACCATCGCTATGGTATTCATCACTCTCTTCCTTACCGCTGCTGGCATTCTCCAGGTCTGGCTACAGCGTGTTGCCGAGACACCCATGTCGTTCATGGCCACACAAGACCAAGTCGCCCTGTTCTACTGGATGCGCGAATGGGCAGGTGTAATGTTCCTCATCGGTCTAATCGTCTATATCGTCTCTTTCTTCGTCAATGGTGACGACGAGGTTATCGCCCGATAAACAGCAATCTTCCTCGTTGGGATTTCGGGCGGCACACGCCGCCCGTTTTTTTGGCATGCCTCAATAACAGCAACTGAAAGAGAATTTCAAAAATTAGCGCGAATCAAAGCTGAGGACGCTGCCGCTATCTAGACTAAGCTGAATGAGCCACCAGACCCTCCTCTTGCACACCACATCCTCTCGCCGCTTAGCCGGCGACCTCGCCATCTGGTTCTTCATCGGCGCCGAATTGGTCGCCTTCGCCGCCTTCTTCGGCGCCTACGCCTTCACCCGTGCCAGCCACGTCGCCGAATTCAACCTCGCCCAGCAGGCCCTGAACCGCGACGCCGGCGCCGTCAACACCTTGCTGCTGCTGACCGCCAGCGCCTTCGTCGTCCGTGCCGTGCAGGGCGCGCTGGCCGGCCGCGCCCGCGCCGACGCGGTCTGGCTGCTCGCCGCGATCGTCTGCGGCATCGGCTTCCTCGGCATCAAGGGCGTCGAATACGCAGCTGCCTTCGACCAAGGCATCAGCCTGTCGAGCAGCACCTTCCACATGTTCTACCTGTCGCTGACCTTCTTCCATTTCATGCACGTGATCCTCGGCCTGGTGATCCTCGTCGTGCTCTGGGCCGGCATGCGCGCCGGCCGTTACGGGCCGCAGGACATGAACGGCCTGGAAAGCGGCGCCGCCTACTGGCACATGGTCGACCTGGTCTGGCTGATCCTCTTCCCGCTCGTCTATGTCCTCCACTGAAACCATCCCGGCCGGCAGCCACGGCAACCCGGCCGGCACCCTGCGGCTGTGGCTGGCGCTGATCGTCGCCACGCTGCTCACCTGGCAGCTCGGCGAAGGCGGCGGCAGCCTGCCGCTCACTGTCGCCGTCCTCGGCATCGCGCTGCTGAAGGGCGCCGCCGTCGCCCTCGAATTCATGGCCCTGCGCCATGCCCCGCCGCTCTGGCGCAATCTGCTGCTCGGCTGGCTGCTCTCCGTCTGCGCGCTGATCGGCCTGGCTTACTGGAAAGGCATTGCCTGATGAACGCCCCCGAAACCCGCCTCGACCTGCCCTATTACTCGCCTTGCGGCCATGAGGAAGCGATCTTCGAATCGGCCTGGCGCAACCGTCTGCCGCTGCTGATCAAGGGCCCGACCGGCTGCGGCAAGACCCGCTTCGTCGCCCACATGGCCGCCCGCCTCGGCCTGCCGCTGTACACCGTTGCCTGCCACGACGATCTCACCGCCGCCGACCTAGTCGGCCGCCACCTGATCGTCGACGGCGACACCCGCTGGTCCGACGGCCCGCTCACCCGTGCCGTCCGCGAAGGCGGCATCTGCTACCTCGACGAGGTCGTCGAGGCGCGCAAGGACACCACCGTCGTCCTCCACCCGCTCGCCGACGACCGGCGCATCCTGCCGATCGACCGCACCGGCGAACTGC
>JAVEWT010000171.1:0-3497 GCA_034004425.1 Methylophilaceae bacterium | reverse complement strand
CACGAATACCGTAGGCAGGCCGATGCGCGAGGATTCCCCCTGCACGGAATGAAAAATCTCGTAAACCTTTAATGTCATGGATACCTGAGCGCTACCTGAGAGTGGAGGCGGCTACCTAGACGCCAGATAATGATGCGTGATTATACGCGCGTACAGATAAATCGCTTGCCGGGAGCGGAAACGATCTATCTGGACTTGATGGATTCGAGCACTTTCAGGCGCTGCTGAGCATTCGGCGCCACCGGGCTCGTTGGGTATTTTTCCAGTAGATTGCGCAAGGTCTTCTTGGCGCCGTCCACATCGGATAATTGTATTTGCGAATTGGCGATGTTGAACATCGCATCCGGTGCCTTGGCGTGATCAGGATGCTGCTGCACCAGTTTTTCCTGAGTTGCGATAGAGGCTTTGTAATTCTTCAGCGAGAACTGGGCAAATCCAAGCGCATATTGCGCATCCGGCAAGCGGCTGCTGCTGGGGTGCGCCTGCATGAACTTGTTCAGCGCGTCAAAAGCCTCTCTATGCTTGGATGCCTTGACCAGCGCCATGGCCGCATCGAATTCGGCTGTTTCTTCGGCAGACGCCTCTACTACTCCTTCTGTGGCTGTACCAGCGGCAGAAGGCTGGATAGCTGCACCTTCCAACTGACGCAAGCGCGTATCGGTGTCGGTGTAAAGATCGCGCTGACGCTGTTGCGTGTTGGCAATGTTGTGCGTGGCGACTTCCAGTTCGCCCTTGACCCGGCTCAACTCCTGGTTCAGTTGTTCGACCTGACTCAACAAATCAAGCAGACCCCGGCCTTTGACGATGGCCTCGATTGCGGCCACCCTCTCCTCCAGAGCCTGCTGATTCTTTCTCAACTCTTCAAAGGCTGTCTGATTCTGCGTCTGGTTCTCGGTGATCTTGCGACGGGCTTCCTTGTCCTCAAGAAACGCATGGGCACTTTGCGACAGGAAACACAAGAGCACCGTGACCAGTAACGAAAAACGCATCATTCAGCCTTTAAATTATTCACCCTTGTAGATGATGTCGACGCGGCGATCCTGCGCACGGCTGTCGCGATCGGTACCGGTTGCCTTTTCTTCACCGTAGCTGACGGTTTCGATCTGGCTGTCCTTGACGCCCAGCAAGTTCATGACCTTCTTGACGGATGCGGAACGGCGTTGACCCAATGCGAGGTTGTATTCGCGGGTACCGATTTCATCGGCGTGACCTTCCAGCGTGATGGCAGCGCCGCTGTTCTGGTTCAGGTATTGGGCATGTGCCTCGATCAACGGGCGGAACTCAGCCTTGACCTCGTCCTTGTCGAAATCGAAGTAGATGCTGCGCTTGGACAGAATGTTGTTCGGATCCTTCAGCGGGTTCACTTCCATCGAGGAAGTCGCTGCGCCCGAAGTCGCTGCGCCGGAATCAGTGGTTGTGCTAGCTGCCGGTGCCACGCTCTTGTCGTCGACGCTGGCCGCATCCTTCATCGGCTTGCTCGAGCAAGCAGTGAGCATCACTGCCAGCAAAATGGTTCCGATCAGTCCTTTATTCATTATTACTCTCCTTATTTTAAAGCCGTAAACAACTACAGCCATACGTTACATTAAAAAATCACGATTGCATAATCGTGACGACTACTACTAACCGCTCAAACTCAATTCACCAGAGGCCCCCAGGCCGGCTCGCGAACATCGCCGGCCGACTCACTCAGTCGCTGCTTGACGCGACCATCGGCGGAAACTGCCGCCAGAGTACCCTTGCCGTTCATCTTGGTCGCATAGAGCAACATGCGGCCGTTCGGGGCAAAACTGGGCGACTCGTCCATCGATGTATCGCTCAGCACCTGTACCTGACCGCTGGCGAGATCCTGCAGGGCCACGCGCATGACATCGCCGTCGCGCCGGATGAAAGCGAGGGACTTGCCGTCCGGCGATATGCGCGGGCATACATTATAACTGCCCTCGAAGGTGATGCGCTGCGGATTACTTTCGCCACCTGCGGCGGCGCGATATATCTGCGGCGAACCACCCCGATCGGAGGTGAAATAAATGTACTGTCCATCCGGCGACCACACAGGTTCTGTATCGATTGCGTTACTGCGTGTCAGCTGTCTCAATCCGGTGCCGTCCGCATTGATGATGTAAATCTGCGAATTTGCACCATGTGTGAGCACGATCGCCAACCGCTTGCCGTCAGGTGACCAGGCCGGGGCACTGTTGTTGCCCTTGAAATTGGCCAGCACATAGCGCTGACCGGACACCAGCGACTGTACGTAGACAATCGGCTTCTTTCTCTCGAATGAAACGTAAGCGATTTTTGTGCCATCAGGCGACCACTTGGGCGAAATGATCGGCTCGGCGGAAGAAACTACGGTTTGCGGATTGAAGCCGTCGACGTCCGCCACCTGCAAGGTGTAGCGACTGCCGACTTTCGAAACATAGGTGACGCGTGTCGCGAAAACGCCCTGTTCGCCCGTCAGCTTCTCGTAGATGACATCGGCGATTTTGTGCGCCGTCATCCTGAGTTGGTTGGGCGTGATGTTGTATTCCATGCCGACCAGCTGGGTCTGCTTCAACACGTCGAGCAGGCGGAATGTGACCTTCAGGCGGTTGTTCGGCAGCGTCTCGATACTGCCTATGGTCAGCGCCTGCGCCTGCAGGGCTGCCCACTCCGGATAGCGAACCTCGGCAATACTCTTGGGCTGATTGGCGACGCCGCGGGTTTCCAGCACGCGGAACAGACCGCTGCGACGCAGGTCGGCGCTGACCACATTGGCAATGGCGTCCTGCTCCTTGATCGACAAACCGGCAGGCTGATTGAAGGGAAGGATGGCGACCGGTATTTGCTGTGCCGCGCCGCCGACGATTTCGATGGTGAGCGCCGCCTGGCTGCCGAACGGCAGACAGAGCATCAATGCGCCGAGAAACAGATGCAATCGGTCGTAGAATTTGCCCATAACTGATTTAGTAGACGACATATATTCAAAGTTCCCTTATTCGTTCAGGTTTCTGGAAATAATCCACGACCCGCCCAGACTTTTCAATTGGCACCCTTGGGGTGAAACTTCAATTTCAGATCTCGAAAGCGCGCAAACAAATCTGCCTCTTTCGGGACCGGCAAGGGCTGCGCCAGTAAAATCGCCCGCTCCACCGACTCGTCACAGGCAGCGATACCGCTACCCTTCAGCATGCGCGGCGTGCCGACGATATCTCCGGTCGGCGCAAGAGACATGGCGAACTCCAGTTCCGGATTACCGCTGCCGCAAAGCTGCTGATTGACGTGCTGGTGCACCTTGTTACGGATCATGTTGATATATTTGTCAATCTCGCCCTGCTGAGCAGCAGTCATGCCAGGCGGTCCAGCCGGCGCCGGCGTGCTGTCGAGATTAGGCTGATCCTCCAATAACGCTTGCTGCAGTTTCTTCAGCGCATCGTCTTGCGGCTGCGGCTTCGGTTGTGGTTTCTTCTCAGGTTTTTTCGGTTTTTCTTCCGGTTTTTTCGGCGGCTCTTTCGGCT
>JAVEWT010000170.1:0-3521 GCA_034004425.1 Methylophilaceae bacterium | reverse complement strand
CGCAATTGCCCGACAATTAAACAACCGCCCGCGCAAATGCCTCGACTTTGAAACCCCAGCAGAGGTATTTGCGAGGGAAATCATGAACTTTCAACCTGGTGTTGCACTTCAGACTTGAAACCGCCCAGCAACAACTGAGCGAGCAGCAACTTTCAGTGGTTTCCTTTATTGCCAGGGCAATTGACGATCATCTGGATGACCGCATCCAGGCCCTGGAGGTGCTTGCCGGTACGCTCGGAGCGCAGACGTTTGGCGATGTGTCCGGGGTGCAGCACATTCTCGACAGCCAGTCCGTGCTGCAGACCATGTTCAGTGGCGGCATCTTCATCACCCGTGACAACGGCACGGCGATTGCCGAAGTGCCGCATGCCCTGGGACGCATCGGCCTCAATTTCATGGATCGGGATGCCATCGCCGCTGCGTTGCAGAAAGGCAAGGTAGCGATCGGGTCGCCGGTTGTGGGCAAGAAGCCAGAGGTACCGATATTTGTCATCGGGGTACCGATTCATGATGCGGCGGGGCTGAGGGTAGGGGCGCTGGTCGGGGTCGTCGCCCTCAAAAATGCCGACTTCCTCGATCATCTGACCCAAAGCGCCTATGGCAAGACGGGTGGGTATTTTCTGGTAGCGCGCCAGGAGCGCTTGATTATTGCGGCGACCAAGAAGGAGCGCATCATGCAACCCCTACGCCCGCGTGGTGAAATCCCGGCTATCGACCGCTTCATCGATGGCTTTGAAGGCTCTCAGGTGTATGTGAATCCGGTGGGGGTCGAGGTGCTGAACTCGGTCAGGCGCCTGACGTCGGTGGACTGGGGCGTTTCGGCATCCATTTCGACGGACGAAGTGTTCGCCCCGATCCGTGCCATGCAGCGGCGCATGATCATCGCCGCCCTGCTGCTGACGGTGCTGGCTGGGATGCTTACTTGGTGGATGCTGCGGCGAGAACTCTCGCCGCTGTTCGATACCGCCCGCACGCTGGCGCGCATGTCGGCGTCCGACCAGGCGCCGCAGCCTTTACCGATTGTCCGCCAGGATGAGATTGGTGCGCTGATCGGTGGCTTCAATCATTTGCTGGCCACTTTGGCGCAACAAAAAGCCGACCTCGAAAAGCAGTTACGGCTTTTTTCGGCATTTATCGATGCGCTGCCGAATCCTGTTTTCATCAAGGATACGGATACGGTATTCACAGCATGCAACAAGGCCTACGAGGAGGCTTTCGGTATTCGTCGCGAAGTCTTTGTCGGCAAGACGGTACTGGCACTCGACTACCTTCCCGAGGAGGACAGGGAAGCTTTTCAGGCGGCTGATCTGGCGTTGCTTCGGGACGGCGGTCAGACCAGCGAGGAAATCGAAATCACCTTCGCCGATGGCGTGTGCCGTACGGCCTTGTACCAGCGCTGCACTTTTGATTTGGGCGATGGCCAGAGCGGCGGCATGCTTGGCCTGATCGTGGATATTTCCCGGCGCAAGGAGATCGAAGAAGCCCTGAAGGTCAGTGAGGAGCGCTATCGCCTGCTGGCCGAGAATGCCAACGATGTGATCTGGACGCTCGATCTTGAAGGGTGTTTCACCTATGTCAGTCCATCGGTTGAAAAACTGCGGGGATATACCAGTGCGGAGGTGATGCAGCAATCCTTGCACGAAGCCCTGACGCCTGAATCCATCCCGATTGTGATGGATGCGCTCGGCAGGAGTATTGCGGCGGTCAAGACCGGATTGCCCATCCCGGAGTTTCGCGGACAACTCGAGCAACCCTGCCGGGATGGCTCCACTGTTTGGACTGAAGTCACCACCAGCGGGATGCAGAATGCCAACGGCGATTTCTTCGGCATTCTCGGCATTACCCGCGACATCTCCGAGCGCAAGGAGCGGGACGACTACAAGCATTTTCATGGTCTCATCCTCGAAATGCTGGCTGGTGGTGCCGAACTCAGGGCTATCCTGCGGGCCATCGTCGATGGTATCGAGGAGCTCCATCCGGCCATGCTGTGCAGCATCCTGCTGCTCGACAGCGACGGCAGGCATCTTGGGCAGGGCGTAGCCCCCAGCCTGCCCGATTTCTACAACGCAGCCATCGACGGCATTGAAATCGGCGTGGGTGCCGGTTCCTTCGGGACGGCGGCATTCACCGGCGAGCGGGTCATCGCCGAGGACATCGCCAGCCATCCCTACTGGGCACCGTTCAAGGGTTTGGCGGCCCGGGCCGGCCTGGGGGCCTGCTGCTCGCAACCTATCCGTTCCGGCTCGAACCGGATTCTTGGCACCTTTACGATTTACCATCGTGACACGCACAAGCCGAACGAAGCCGACATTGCACTGATTGAGCAGGCCGCCAGGCTGGCCAGTATCACGATTGAAAAAACGCTGGCCGAGGAACGCCTGCGTGAAAGCAAGGCCTTTGTACAAGCCGTGCTCAATTCCGTTGCCAATGAAATTGTGGTCATCGATCAGCGCGGACATATCGTGGCGATCAACGAGTCATGGCGCCAGTTTTCGTCGCAGAACAGCAGCAATCCGGGGAGCATGGCGCCGCAGACGGATCTGGGGGCGAACTATCTGGGCGCATGCGGCGCCTGTCATCAAACTGTCTCTGAGCTGGTGGTCGGTGACAGCGACGAGGCTGTCAGTGCCCAGGAGGGCATCCAGGCCGTACTGGACGGACAGTTGCCGTCCTTCAGCCTTGAATACCCCTGCCATTCGCCGACTGAGCAACGCTGGTTCTTCATGACTGTCTCGCCGCTGGCCGAAGGCAGAAAAGGCGCGGTGATCGTGCATACCAACATTACCGCGCGCAAGCAGGCCGAAGAGCAGATTCGCAACCTGGCCTACTACGACAGCCTGACCCGCCTGCCCAATCGACGCATGTTGAATGAGCGCTTGAGCCTGGCACTTGCCAGCAGTAAGCGCAGCGGCCTCCATGGCGCCCTGATGCTGCTTGATCTGGACAATTTCAAGCCGCTCAACGACACACATGGTCATGCCATGGGCGACCTGCTGCTGATCGAAGTGGCGAACCGACTCTGTACTGGTGTGCGTGAGGTCGATACGGTGGCTCGTCTGGGTGGCGACGAGTTCGTGGTGGTTTTGGGCGGCCTGCACATTGAGGCGACGGTCTCCCGTGAGCAGGCTCTGGTCATTGCCGAAAAGATACGCTCAACGCTGGCCCAGCCTTACCGGCTGACTTCCGTTGTGGAGGGCGAATTGTCCTGCATGATCGAGCACCATTGCTCATCCAGCATCGGCGTCACCTTGTTTGCCGGGCGTGGCGCCAGTCAGCATCAAATCCTCAAGCAGGCGGACGATGCGATGTATCAGGCCAAGGAGTCAGGGCGCAATGCGATCCGTTTTTTTGGCCTGGAGGCGGGATAAGCGCTGCTGTTCGCCATTGTGCTTTGATGCCCCGCACACACTGAATCTCGGCGGCTGTGGCGTTGGCGGGTAATATCTGCCTGTACCCACTCAAGAAAAGCCCTCTCCGAATGCAAATGGAAGTCAAAGAGAAACCCAGGTTGGCCGTTGTCG
>JAVEWT010000169.1:0-3545 GCA_034004425.1 Methylophilaceae bacterium | reverse complement strand
CATGGCGTCGCGTCAAGCACCCGTCCGAAGTGCTGACCGTCGGTGAAGAAGTCGAAGCCAAGATCCTCAAGTTCGATCAAGAGAAGAACCGCGTTTCCCTCGGCATCAAGCAACTGGGCGACGACCCGTGGGTTGCCCTGAGCCGCCGTTACCCGGTCGGCACCCGCCTGTTCGGCAAGGTAACCAACCTGACCGACTACGGTGCATTCGTTGAAATCGAACCGGGCATCGAAGGCCTGGTACACGTGTCCGAAATGGACTGGACCAACAAGAACGTACATCCGGCCAAGATCGCTCAACTGGGCGACGAAGTCGAAGTCATGATTCTGGAGATCGACGAAGACCGTCGCCGCCTGTCCCTCGGCATGAAGCAATGCCAGGCCAACCCATGGGAAGACTTCGCGGCCTCCCACAAGAAGGGTGACAAGGTGACAGGTCAGATCAAGTCCATCACCGACTTCGGCGTGTTCATCGGCCTGTCCGGCGGTATCGACGGCCTGATCCACCTGTCCGACCTGTCCTGGAACCAGACCGGCGAAGAAGCCATCCGCAACTACAAGAAGGGTGACGAAGTCTCCGCCGTTGTGCTGGCTATCGATGTCGAGAAGGAGCGTATCTCCCTCGGCGTCAAGCAAATGGACAGCGATCCGTTCAACGCCTACACCGCCATCAATGACAAGGGCGCTATCGTCACCGGTACCGTCAAGAGCATCGATGACAAGGGTGCCGTGATCACTCTGGAAGACGAAGTCGAAGGCTACCTGCGCGCAGCTGACATCTCCAAGGAGAAGGTCACCGACGTCGCAGCCGTTCTGAAGGAAGGTCAACAGATCGAAGCCCGCATCGTCAACATCGATCGCAAGAACCGCACCATCGGTCTGTCGATCAAGGCCAAGGACCAACCTGAAGAAGCTGACAGCAGCATCGGCGCTGATTCCGGCAACGCCGGCACCACCAACCTCGGTGCCCTGTTGAAGGCCAAGCTCGACAGCAAAAACAAAGAATAAGGCAATCAAGCCATGACAAAATCAGAGCTGATTGCCAATCTGGCAGCACGCTTTCCGCAACTGGTGGTCAAGGACGCCGAGCTTTCCGTGAAAGCGATCCTTGACGCCATGTCGGACAAGCTGGCCGCCGGTGAGCGCATCGAGATCCGCGGCTTCGGCAGTTTCAGTCTGAACTACCGTCCGCCACGTCTCGGCCGCAATCCCAAAACCGGCACCAAGGTACAGGTACCCGAGAAGTACGTACCGCACTTCAAGGCCGGCAAGGAACTGCGTGAGCGTGTGGATTTAGCCGAGTAGTCTTTAAACTGGCAGAACTAGTCAACTAGTTCGACAAGCGGCAGAGCTTCAATCGAGATTGAGCCTCTGCCGTTTTTTTGTCCTGATTATCAATGGGGATTAGGGAGTTACATCAGGCTTGGGTAAAATAGCGCCATGAAATTCCTGCTTGCCATTTTGCTTGTGATCGTGTGCCTGCTGCTGTTCGGTTTCGCCATCAAGAATGTCGAACCGGTGGAGCTGCACTACTATCTCGGCTTCCGCTGGCAGGCCCCGCTATCGCTCATGCTGCTGACCAGCCTGCTTGCCGGCGTCATCATCGGCATGCTGATCTGCCTCAAGCCCATCATCAGCCAGCGCCGGCGCCTGCTGTCGCTGGAACACGAGCTGAAAACCCTGGATACCAATAAAAAATCATGACCGAATTCGAATACTGGTGGCTGCTTGCGCTGCCGCTCTTCTTCACGCTGGGCTGGCTCGCCGCCCGCGTCGACATCAAGCAGTTGCTGTCCGAATCGACCGCACTGCCCGCCGCCTATTTCAAGGGTCTGAACTTCCTCATCAGCGACCAGCACGACAAGGCGATCGAAGCCTTCGTCGAGGCGGTGGAAGCCAATGCCGAATCTCTGGAACTGCATTTCGCGCTCGGCAGCCTGTTCCGTCGCCGCGGCGAGGTCGACCGCGCCATCAACCTGCACCTCAGCCTGCTGGAGCGGCGCGAACTGGCCGAACCGCAAAAACTGGCGATCCGCGCCGAACTGGCGCAGGACTATCTGAAGGCCGGTCTGTTCGACCGCGCCGAGGAACTGTTCAAATCGCTGGATGACAGCCGCTACGAGCAGCCCGCGCTGCGCGCCCTGCTCGAGATCTACGTGCGCGAACGCGAATGGAACAAGGCAGTCGAGATCGCCACCGAACTGGAACGCCTGTCCGGCATACCCTTCCGCAAGGAGATTGCCCAATATCACTGCGAACAGGCGGTGCAGGCCAATCTCGGCAACGACCGCGAAGCCGCCAGAAAACACCTGGACGAAGCGCTGGACGCCAACAAGAACTGCGTACGCGCCAACGTCATGCTGGGCGAAATGGAAGCGCTGTCCGGCAACCACGAAGGCGCCATCGCCATCTGGAAACGCATCGAATTCCAGCAACCGGAATACCTCGGCCTCATCGCCGCCAAGCTGCTGGCCAGCTACCGCACGCTGAACCGCGCTGAAGAAGGTCTGGAATTGCTGAAGACCTACCTGCAGACCTACAAACTGCCGAGCCTGCTCAACGTGTTGTATGAAGCGACCATTGCCCAGCAGGACGCCGCCACGGCCGCCAAGCTGGCGCGCGACGAACTGGTGAAAAAACCCAGCCTGCAGACGCTGGACCTGCTGCTGCAGGCACGCCTGCAACTGGACGACAGCCCGCAGGATGCGCATGTCATCCAGCAGACTGTGCGCTATGCCATCGGCAACCGCAGCGCCTATGTCTGCAGCCAGTGCGGCTTCCGCGCCAAACATTACCACTGGCAGTGCCCGGCCTGTAACGCCTGGGAATCCCTGCCCTCCGAACCTACCGAGTCCGTCGCATGAGCCAAACCACCAACCCAAGAATCGTCGTAGCACTGGATTACGCCGAGGCCGCCTCCGCCCTGCAACTGGTCGAGCGCCTCGACCCGGCGCTGTGCCGCCTCAAGGTCGGCAAGGAACTGTTCACCGCCGCCGGCCCGCAACTGGTTGAAAAACTGATCGCCAAGGACTTCGGCGTGTTTCTCGACCTGAAATTCCACGATATCCCCACCACCGTGCAAAAAGCCTGCGAAGCTGCCAGCCGCCTCGGCGTCTGGATGCTCAACGTGCATGCCTCTGGCGGCACGGCCATGATGCAAGCCGCGCGTGAAGGCGTCGCGAAAAGCGGCCGCCAGCCACTGCTGATCGCCGTCACCGTGCTCACCAGCATGAACCAGGCCGCATTACAGCAGATTGGCGTGCAGGGCGAATTGCAGGACCAGGTGCTGCGCCTCGCCGGCCTGACCAGACAAGCCGGTCTCGACGGCGTCGTCTGCTCTGCACAAGAGGCACAGTTACTGAAAAAGGAATTGGGACAGGACTTCTGTCTGGTAACGCCGGGCATCCGCCCGAAAGCCGCCAGCCTCGATGACCAGTCGCGCGTCGTCACGCCCGCGCAGGCCATCGACTGGGGTGCGGACTACCTCGTCATCGGCCGCCCCATCACCCAAGCCGCCGACCCGCTGCAGGCACTGCAAGCCATTCA
>JAVEWT010000168.1:0-3554 GCA_034004425.1 Methylophilaceae bacterium | reverse complement strand
GGCAATACATGAACGGCCTCGGCGTCAATGCACTGATGCCGAGCGCCTTCGACAAGGTATCGCGCCAGCCGGAGCTGAAACACGCCGCCGTCAAGCTGGAAAAACTCGACCTGCCCTGGCGCATGACGGTCATGCGCAGCGGCCTCAGCCTGCAACTGCTGGAAAAAATCCGGCCGCTGCTCCAGCACTTCGAATATGCCACCTGCGGACTGTTCGGGCGCGACCCCGGCATCATGATTTTGCGTGCGGCCAACAGCACCGCACCGGACGAAAGCCTGATTGCCGAACTCGATCGCCTGCTCGGCATGACGGACGACATACCCATGCTGCACTACAACGATGTCAAACGCGGCATCAGCAAGCGGATCCTGGTCGAAAACCAGCAGGTAACCGGCGTCCGGCTGACAGGCGAAATTCTGGCGACGGACTGGCTGAAAGAGGTCATGACGCAGGGCCAGTTGACCGACGAACTGCGGCGCTGGGCGCTGGCGCCATTGAGCGCGCCGCCGACCGGGCAACGCAGCCGCGGCAAGATCGTCTGCAATTGCCTCGATGTTTCGGAAAACGAGATCATCGACAATATCCGCATGGGCGCAGATCTCGTCACGCTGCAGAACAAACTGAAATGCGGCACCCAATGCGGCTCATGTGTCCCCGAGCTGAAGCAACTGGTGGCAAGCCATCAAAAGGTCACGACAAGCTAAAGCAGGCCTTTTTCTGCAAACGACAGCGTGCTGTTACCGGCCACAACGAAGTGATCCAGCACGCGGATATCGACCAGCGCCAGCGCCTGCTTGAGGGCATGGGTCAGCTGTTCGTCGGAACGGCTCTGCTCCGCCACGCCGGAAGGGTGGTTGTGGGCAAAGATGACCGAGGCGGCATTGTGCTGCAGGGCACGCTTCACCACTTCGCGCGGATAGACACTGGTCTGCGTCAGCGTGCCGCGGAACATCTCCTCCTGCACAAGCACGCGGTTCTGCGCATCCAGAAACAGTACGACGAACACCTCGTGCACCAGCCCGCCTAGTTTCAGGCATAAGTAATCCCTTACTTGCTGCGGTGAAGTCAGCACATCCCGCGCCTGCATCTGCTCCGCCAGCGCACGACGGCTCATCTCGAAGATGGCCTGCAACTGCACATACTTGCTGTTGCCCATGCCGTGCACTTCTGCGATCTCCTGCTGGCTGGCGGCGAAGATGCCATTGAGGCTGCCAAATCGGTTCAAGAGGTCGCGTGCCAGATCAACGGCGCTTTTGCCGACGACACCGACGCGCAGAAAAATCGCCAACAGTTCGGCATCGGACAAGGCAACTGCACCCTGCTGCATGAGTTTTTCGCGCGGGCGTTCGCCTGCCGGCCAATCTGTAATCGCCATTTATTTTTCTCCTGTCTGCAGCCAGTGGATCTCTGCCGCCGTTTGCTCGCCGATCAGGGTCTGCGCAAGGCTGGCCGGAATTGCGGCCTTGCTTTGTGACAGCGGGATGCGACCGGCCATCAGTTCAGCATAATCCTGCGGATAAGCGGGCTGTTTGTCAGGATCCGCGTAGCCTGTCGGATAATAAGGCAGTCCGCTGGCCAGATCGTATTTATCGGTGGCGCCGACGGTATGCAGTAGTTCGTGCGCGACAACAACCGCATTCTGTTTTTCCTGGCGCTCACCGGCAAACAGGTTGACCAGACCTACCCGGCCCTTGCTCAGGGCGGTGGAATGCGGCAAAACCGGATGCTGCTCTGGATCGTAATACAGCAGATAGAGTTTGATGCTGGGCGGCACACTGACCGGCGGACTGTTGCGCCAGGTCCACCAGCGGAAATGCAGGCTCCAGATGATGGTCTGCAGCACCGTGCCTTTCTTCGGCGGTTGCGGCGGCGGATGATCGACTTCAGCGCCCAGCCTCAGCTGAAACGGGAAGCGGATCGCCAGATCGTATCTGGCCGCTTCTTCAGCCAGATAATCGGTGATCTCCTGTAACTGGTCGGCATCCAGCTGGGGGATATGACGGCTGGATGCCTCGCTGCCATCGGCATTGACCGGATAGACGGCGACATAAAGGCTGTCCTTCCATTCCAGGTCATGGGTTTCCAGCCACGCCCGGTGGGCGACCGTAGCCAGAATGAACAGCAGGATCAATATGCGAAGTTTGCGCCACATCGGTCGTAGACTCTCTTGTTATTGAGGCATTAGTCTAATCCAGGATGCGTCAATTTGAACGCCTTTGTATATTGGCTGCCGGCTTTCATATAAAATCCAGGTTAATCAAATTATTAGCACGCCATACAATTTAATGCCTCATGCATAACCAACCCATCAAGAAACTGGTCCTCGGCATCACCGGCGGCATCGCTGCCTACAAGGCGGCTGAACTCGTGCGCCTGCTGGTCAAAGCCGGCATCGAGGTGCAAGTGGTCATGACCAAGGCGGCGCATCATTTCATCACCCCCGTCACCATGCAGGCACTGTCCGGCAGGCAAGTGTTCACTGACATGTGGGATGCCAACATTCCCAACGGCATGCCGCATATCGAGCTGTCGCGGCAGGCGGACGCAATTCTGGTGGCACCGGCCAGCGCCGATTTCATGGCCAAACTGGTACACGGCAATGCCGACGACCTGCTTTCCACCCTTTGCCTGGCGCGCGAATGTCCGCTACTGGTCGCGCCGGCCATGAACCGGCAGATGTGGGAGAACCCGGCGACACAGCGCAATGTGCAGCAACTGCGGGCCGATGGCATCGCGATACTCGGCCCGGACAGCGGCGAGCAGGCTTGCGGCGAAACCGGCTTGGGGCGCATGTCCGAACCGGAAGACCTGCTCGACATGCTGATGGCCTTTCAGCAGCCGAAACTGCTACAAGGCAAGCGCGTTTTGATTACGGCCGGCCCTACGGTCGAAGCCATCGACCCGGTGCGCGCCATCACCAATTTCAGTTCCGGCAAGATGGGCTATGCCATCGCCAGCGTTGCACGCGCCATGGGCGCCGAAGTGACGCTGGTGAGCGGACCGACGAACCTGAAACAACCACATCAGGTTGAACTGGTCAATGTCGTCAGTGCGGCGCAAATGCTGGATGCCGTCATGCAGCGCATCCGGGAACAGGATGTATTCATCGGCGTCGCCGCCGTCGCCGATTACAGGCCGACACAAGCTGCCACCCAAAAACTCAAGAAAAGTGAGCAATCGCTAACGCTGGAGCTGACACCCAACAAGGACATACTGGCAGAAGTTGCCCGTCTGCCGCAGGCGCCGTTCTGCGTTGGCTTCGCGGCGGAAAGCGAGAACCTGCTGCAGCATGCCGAAGCCAAACGCAAGAAGAAGAACCTGCCTTTGCTGGTCGCCAATCTGGTGCAGGAAAGCATGGGGCAGGATGACGCCAGCGTGGTCTTGCTCGACGACGCAGGTAGCCATCCATTGCCGCGCGCAGGGAAATACCGGATTGCGCAACAACTGCTGCAACATATTGCCAACATGATGGATCAACAATCATCGAAAGCCGCCACATGAACCTCAATGTAGAACTTAAAATCCTGGACGACCGCCTGCACAACATGATGCCG
>JAVEWT010000167.1:0-3566 GCA_034004425.1 Methylophilaceae bacterium | reverse complement strand
AGAACTTCCAGGCCGGCATGCAGACCGTGCGCCAGATCGAGTTCTCGCTGTTCGACATGCGTCTGCACGGCGACTTCGATCCGGCAGGCAGCAAGACCCCGCTCGACCTCATCGAGGAAGTACGCGACGAGGTCGCCGTGGTGCGCCCGCCGAAGTGGAACCGCTTCCCCAACAACTTCTCGCACATCTTCGCCGGCGGTTACGCGGCCGGCTATTACAGCTACAAATGGGCGGAAGTGCTGTCGGCCGACGCCTACAGCCTGTTCGAGGAACATGGCGTCCTGTGCGAAGAGACCGGTCGCCGTTTCTGGGCCGAAGTCCTCGCCATGGGCGGCTCGCGCCCGGCGCTGGAATCCTTTGTCGCTTTCCGTGGCCGGGAGCCATCCATCGACGCCCTGCTGCGCCATAACGGCATGACCGCCTAACCCGCTCACGTCTTGACCCGAACGCCCGCCCGCTGCCAGCAGCCGGCGGGCGTTGTCGTTTCTGAGCCTTTCTTACTCCTTACTTCTTAGGCCATCTGGCTGATGGTCTTGCGAAACCTCGCCAGCGAGAAGAAGAACAACACCGCGCCGATCAAGGCGATGGCGAGGAAGGACGGCCACACCACGTCGAGCCCGGCGCCACGATAGAGGATGGCCTGGCTCAACTCGACGAAATGCGTGGTCGGTGCCAGCAGCATCAGGTCCTGCACGAACTGCGGCATGCTCTCGCGCGGGGTCGTGCCGCCGGACAGCATCTGCAACGGCAGCAGAATCAGGATCATCAGCATGCCGAACTGCGGCATGTTGCGCGCCACCGTGGCGATGAAGATGCCCATCGACGTGGTGGCGAACAGGTGCAGCGCAGCGCCGCCCATGAACAGCAGGATCGAGCCTTCGATCGGCACGCGCAGCGCGCCCTGCACGACGAAGGTGAGCGAGATCCAGGCCGCCAACAGCACGACCAGCGCCATCGACCAGACCTTGGCCAGCATGATCTCCAGCGGCGTCAGCGGCATGACCAGCAAGTGCTCGATGGTGCCGTGCTCGCGCTCGCGGATCAGCGCGGCGCCGGTGAGGATGATGGAGATCATCGTGATGTTGTTGATCAGTTCCATCATCGAGCCGAACCAGGACTGCGTCAGGCCCGGGTTGAAGCGCATGCGCAGCGCCAGCTCCACCGGCAGCTCGACCTTGCCGCGATGGCGCTGCACGAACTCGTTGACCTCGCCCAGCACGATCTCCTGAATGTACCAGTTGCCGGTGAAAGCCTGGCTCATGCGCGTGGCGTCGATGTTGAGCTGGATGGCGGGCGAGCGGCCGGCCAGCACGTCGCGCTGGAAATCCGGCGGGATGTGCAGCGCGAAGGTGTAACGCCCGGCGTCCATGCCGGGGTCGATCTCGTTGGCGGCAATCATGGCCGGCCCGCTGAAATAGGGCGGATAGAACGCAGACACGATGCGTGCCGACAAGGGCGAAGCGTCCTCGTCGACGATGGCGATCGGTGCCTTGTGCAGCGATTCCGGCATGGCGGTGGCGGCGGAATAGATCATGACCGTGAAACTGACGCCGATCAGCACCAGCATGACCGGGTCGCGCGCCAGGCTCCACAACTCCTTGATGCCCAGCCGGTAGATGTTGCTCAAGCGCCGCATCGCCTCACCTGCCCTGCTTCTTCAGCGTCAGTATGGTCAACCCCATCACCACCGGCACCGCCAGCAACAGGGGGACGAAATAGGCGTGCAAATCGCCGAGGTCGAGCGCCTTGCCGAATACGCCACGGCTGATGATGAGCATGTAGGTGGTCGGATAGATCTCGCCGATCATGCGGCCTATGCCTTCCAGCGACGACACCGGGTTCATCATGCCGGAGAACTGCACGGCCGGCAGGATGGACACCACCATCGTGAAGAACAGCGCGGCGATCTGGCTGCGCGTGAAGGTCGAGGCGAGAAAGCCGATGCCGGTCGAGATCACGCAGTAGATCAGTGCCGCCAGCGCCAGCGTCAGGAAACTGCCCTTGACCGGCACGTCGAAGGCAGTGATCGCCAACAGCGTCATCAACAGGAAATTCAGCATGGCCAGCGCCACGTAGGGAATCTGCTTGCCGATGATGAATTCGCTGCGCGTCACCGGCGTCACGTAGAGATTGATGATGGAGCCCAGTTCCTTCTCGCGCACCACGGCCAGCGCCGCCAGCATGGCCGGCAACATCAGCAGCAGCAGCGGCATCACCGCCGGCACCATGGCCGGCAGGCTCTTCACGTCCGGGTTGTAGCGGAAGCGGTTCTCGATGCTGGCGTTGCCGGCCATGCCGCTGCCGTAACGCTCGCGCGCCTGCTGTTGCAACCAGACCTGATGCATGCCCTGCACATAACCCTGCACCGTCTCCGCCCGCTGCGGCATGGCGCCATCGACCCAGGCGCCGATCTCGACCCGGTTGCCGCGCTGCAGGTCACGCGCGAAGCCGGAAGGAATCTCGAGCGCCAGCGACAGCTCGCCGTTGCGCAATCGCCGGTCGAGATCGGCATCATCAATGATCGGCGGGCGTTCGACGAAATAACCGGAGCCGGAAAGATTGAGCGTGTAATTGCGGCTCAAGCCGGTCTGGTCGCGGTCGAGCACGGCATAGGGCAAGTCCTCGACATCCATGCTGATGCCGAAGCCGATGACGAACATCAGCAGCATGGAACCGACCAGCGCAAGCGCCGCCCGCACCGGGTCGCGCTGCAGTTCCAGCACCTCGCGCCACATGTAGCTGTACATGCGGCTCACGCTGAAATAATGCGAGCGCGGCCGTTGGCCACCGGCCTCCACCAGCGCGGGCGCGGAGGCCGCATCCGTGCTCGCCGGTTGCAAGTGCTGCGTGCCGCCGCCAGCCTCCACCAGATAATCGATGAAGGCCTGCTCCAGCGTCTCCGCACCGCGCCCGGCGACGATGTCGGCCGGCGTATCGCTGACCAGCACCTTGCCGGCATGCATCAGCGAGATGCGGTCGCAACGCTCGGCCTCGTTCATGAAATGGGTGGAAATGAAAATGGTCACACGGTCGCGGCGCGACAGCTCGATCAGCAATTGCCAGAAGTTGTCGCGGGCGATCGGGTCCACACCCGAGGTCGGCTCGTCCAGAATCAACAGCTCCGGTTTGTGCACCATGGCCACCGCCAGCGACAGGCGCTGGCGGATGCCGAGCGGCAGGCTGTCCGGCAGCGCATCCAGCGCCTCATGCAAGCCGAAGCGCTGCACCATCTCGGCCACGCGCGCCGGGATCTCCGCCTCCGGCACGTGGAACAAGCGCGCATGCAGCACCAGATTCTGCTGCACGCTCAACTCGGCATAGAGCGAGAACGATTGCGACATGTAGCCGACGCGCCGCCGGGTGGCGATATCGGTCGATTCCACCTCGCGGCCAAAGAGCCAGGCGCTGCCCTCACTCGCCGGCAAGAGGCCGGTCAGCATCTTCATCGTGGTCGATTTGCCGCAGCCGTTGGAACCGAGAAAACCGAAGATCTCGCCACGGCGGATGCGGAAACTGACATGATCGACGGCGACGAAATCGCCGAAACGCATGGTCAGGTTCTGCGC
>JAVEWT010000166.1:0-3567 GCA_034004425.1 Methylophilaceae bacterium | reverse complement strand
GAGATCGGCCGGCCGCATGTCGTCATAACCGAGCAGGGCAAGCAAACGGACAGTCTGATCGTGGTCGGTGCGCATGCGCGCGCCATGCGCGACTGGGTGCAGGGGTCCATGCTGGAACGCATGCTCGGTGCTGCCCGGCAACCCATGCTGGTGGTTCGGCAACCGGCCGGCGAGCCATATCGCCGGGTGCTGGTGCCGGTTGATTTCTCCGACTGTTCGGCGGCGGCAGCCGAGGCCGCCGTCAAGCTGGCGCCCGATGCCGAGATCATGCTGTTGCATGTGCATGTCCTGCCGTACGAGAGTAAGTTGCGGTTTGCCGGCGTTTCTGAGGAGGAAATGGCCGAATACCGTCTCGCTGGCCGGCAGCAGGCCGAGCAGGAATTGGCTGATTTCATGCAGGGGTTGGATTTGCATGGACACCAGGTCACCAGCCGGCTGGAGTATGGCCATGCGCCTGAGGTTATATTGGAAACAGTCGACCGCGAGGCGTGCGATCTGGTGGTCATGGGCCGCTATGGAAAATCCGGCCTCGGTCAGATTTTGCTTGGCAGCGTCACAGAGTATGTAGCGACTACCGGCGATTGCGACATCATGGTCGTTGGTCTTTGAGATTGAATGGAGTAGATAAGGCATGAGCAATTCCGAACAAAAAAGTCATCCTGCCAAGCGCGTGTTGCTGGCAACGGATCTCAGCGCAAGGTGTGATCGTGCACTCGACCGTGCTGTACAGCTTGTAGCGCAATGGCAGGCGCAACTGATTGCGGTCAACGTGGCGGAAGGTACGCAGACGCCGGATATGGTGTTGAACTGGGCCTATGGCGCTGAGAAGGAAAATCTGCAGATTCTGCAGCAACAGTTGCGTGCAGACATGGCGGATGCCGAGGTGCCGGTCAGTATCAAGGTGATGAAAGGTGAGCCAGCAGGCTCCATCGTCGAAGCCGCCAACAGTGAGACTTGCGAACTGATCGTGACCGGCATGGCGCGTAGCGAGCCATTCGGCCGGTTTATCTTGGGGACGACAGTTGAAAAACTGGTGCGACTGGCGAATCGGCCGATACTAGTGGTACGTCAGCGACCGCACGGTGCTTATCGCAGAATAGTGGTGGCCAGTGATTTTTCACTGGCTTCATCCCTTGCCTTGCACACGGCACTGAAGTTGTTCCCGGGGCAGCCGATTGTGTTGTTCCATTCCGTTAAACAGAATCTGGCCGAACTGGCGAGTGGGAAGCCGCAGTCATTGCGGGTGGATGTGGCGTTTCAGGCCATGGCCGATAAGTTCTATGATGCGATGCGGCTGGGCAGCGCAGAACGCGCCCGTATCACGCTGCATGTGGAAGGTGGGCGGATTGAATCTGCCTTGACCCAGTATGTGCGGCAGCACAACATTGATCTTGTGGTGATTGGCAGCCGTGGTCAGAGCAGCCTCATGGTTGGACTGGTCGGTAGCTCCGCTTCCAAGCTATTGCATTGGCTGCCTTGTGATACCATGATCATCGGCGCCCAGCAGAGCGCCGAATGAGTGGATAAGCCGCTGCCGGCAGTAGCTTAGGCAGCGGGCTTCGGTGCGAAGCGTTGCATCACGTGGTTGGTCATGCCGCGCGCCAGTTCCTCCTCGCCGTAAAATACGGTTCCCAGATTCTCCTTGCGTAGCAGTACCGATTCATCCTCGTTGTGCGTGCGCAGCACAATCTCGATCTCCGGATTCAGTGTGCGTGCCGTATCAACCATCTGCCGTACGTTGATGGAATCCGGTGTCGCCACCACCAGCATGGCTGCCTGGGCGATGTGCGCCTGTACCAGCACGACTGGCTCGGACGCATCACCTGAGACAGCCGGGATATTCTTCTTGCGAAGATTTTCGACAATCTCGCGGTTCTGTTCCGCCACTACATAGGGAATGCCACGTTCCTCCAGCGCATCTGCGATACGGCGGCCGACACGGCCGAAGCCGACCAGCACGACCTGGCCTTCAAGATACTTGCGCTCCGTGCTCATCGGCAATTCGGCATAAGGGTCGACCCGGGTGTTGAGACGGCGTGCGGTCTCCGAGCGGGTCAGTAGCCATTTGCTGATTGGCGTGATTGAAGCAAAAACGAAAGGATTGAGCGCGATGGAAATCAATGCGCCCGCCAGCACCAGGCTCATGCCTTCGGGTGGCAGTATGCCCAAGGTCAGGCCGAGGCCAGCAAGGATGAAGGAGAATTCACCAATCTGGGCCAGACTTGCCGCAATCGTCATCGCGGAATTGAACGGGTAACGGAAAGCGAGTACCAGCACCATGGCGGCAAAGGATTTGCCGATAATGATAATGGCGACGACGGCCAGTACGTGCAGCGGCTCCTCAATCAGCACCGACGGATCGAATAGCATACCGACAGCGACGAAAAACAATACGGCGAACGCATCGCGGAACGGCAGCGACTCTTCCGCGGCGCGATGGCTGAATTCCGATTCACGCATGACCATACCGGCGAAGAACGCGCCGAGTGCGAAGGAGACATTGAAGAGGGCGGTTGCGCCGTAGGCGATGCCGATTGCTGCAACGATGACCGAAAGCGTGAACAATTCGCGCGATCCGGTCTTAGCGATATGCCACAGCAACCAAGGCATCAGGCGTCGCCCTGCGACCAGCATAAATGCGACAAAGGCAGAGACCTGCAGCACAGTAAAACCTATGGTCTGCCACAAAGGGGTGCCGTTGGACTGTTGTTCGCCGCCAAGCATGCCAGCCAGAGGCGGCATTAGCACCAGTACCAGTACGGTGACCAGATCTTCCACCACCAGCCAGCCAACGGCAATTTTGCCGTTCATGGTTTCAAGAATTCCGCGAGATTCCACCGCTTTCAGTAGCACGACCGTACTGGCACAGGAAAGCGAAAGACCGAAGATCAGGCCTTCACCCCAAGTCCATCCCCACCAGTGGGCGATGACCATGCCGAGTACGGTCGCCAGCGACATCTGGACGATGGCGCCGGGCACGGCGATACGTTTGACCGAAAGTAGATCGTCGATGGAAAAATGCAGGCCGACACCGAACATCAGCAGCATGACGCCGATCTCGGAAAGCTGGCTGGCAATCTCGATGTCGGCGACAAAGCCGGGAGTAGCTGGGCTTAACATGATGCCCGCAAGTAGGTAGCCGACCAGTGCCGGCAGTCGCAGTTTTTCCGCGATGAAGCCGAAGATCAGCGCCAGACCCAGGCCGGCGGCGATCGTCGTAATTAATGTAATGTTGTGATCCATCTAAATCCGTTCTTTAAGTATTGCAGAAAATTACAAGACGGCTTGCGCCCGATGCCGTTATTGCACCAGTGTGGATTGAGTAAAAATCCGGGCCAACTCGAAACTGGGCAACAGAGGGCTGTGAGGTGGTTCGTATTTCTCCAGTATCTTGTGATAAGTCCGAATGGACTCGACAAAAATGACCGGTGCACCACCGCGGGCAAACCCATATTTGACCGTGGAATAATACTCGACCTTATTCAGCAAAGGCAGCGTTTTCTTGACATCGGCCCAGCTGTCCGGGTTCAATTTCATGCGTTGCGCCAGCACGCGGGCGTCTTCCAG
>JAVEWT010000165.1:0-3598 GCA_034004425.1 Methylophilaceae bacterium | reverse complement strand
CACAGTGTTGCCACCACTAGGACCTGAACCTAGCGCGTCTACCAATTCCGCCATCTGGGCATTTCTCGATGGGGTGAAACGAAGAGCGCAAATTCTATAGGAAAGACATATTTTGTCAACGAGAAAAAAGAGTTTTACTACAAAAAATAAGACCGGCAAGCAAAATCCTGCAAAAAACAGCCCGCGACGGCTGGATCCCTACGCCGAAAGAGAGGCGGGAAACTACGATCACCCGCTACCCAGCCGCGAGTTCGTTCTGCAAACCATGACCGAGCAGGGCGTGCCGCTCTCGCTGGAAACCTTGTACGAGTTACTGGCCATCCACGATGAAGAGCGTGAGATTTTCAATCGCCGACTGAACGCGATGGAGCGCGACGGACAGATCATCCGCAATCGCAAGGGTGCGTTATGTATCGCCGAGAAGCTGCATCTGATCTCCGGTACGGTGCAGGGGCATGCGGACGGTTTCGGCTTTCTGGTGCCGGATGACAAGGAAAAGACCGGCGGCGCCGACTTGTTCCTGTCGCCGCGCGAGATGGCGCAGGTCATGCACGGCGACCGTGTCATGGTGCGTCAGTCCGGGCTGGACAAAAGAGGCCGTCCTGAGGGCAAGATCGTCGAGGTGCTGGAACGCAAGAGCACACGCATCGTTGGCCGTATCCTGCGCGGCAACGGGTTTTCGATCGTCGCACCGGAAGACAAGCGCATCAATCAGGACATCCTGATCCCCTACCATTTGGACATGAAGGCCAAGGATGGTCAGGTCGTCATGGTGGAGTTGACCGAACAGCCTTCGGCCTATGCCAAGCCGATGGGCAAGGTGATCGAGATCCTGGGCAATTACGCCGATGCCGGCATGGAGATCGAGATCGCCTTGCGCAAGCATCAGCTGCCTTATGAGTTCTCGGCCGAAGCCGTGCGACAGGCCGAGCGTTACCCCAAACTGGTGCAGGAGAAGGACTGGAAAGGTCGCGTCGACCTGCGCGACATGCCGCTGATCACCATCGACGGTGAGACTGCGCGTGATTTCGATGATGCCGTCTATTGCGAGCCGCAGGGCAAGGGTTGGCGGCTGGTGGTGGCGATCGCCGACGTCAGTCATTATGTGAAGCCGGGCGATGCGCTGGACAAGGATGCTTACGAGCGCGGCAATTCGGTCTATTTCCCGCGCCGCGTGATCCCTATGCTGCCGGAAGCACTTTCCAACGGTCTTTGTTCGCTCAATCCGCAGGTCGACCGTCTTTGCATGGTTTGCGATATGCAGGTCGATGCCTTCGGCAACGTCAAGCGCTACCAGTTCTACCCCTCCGTCATGCTGTCCAAGGCGCGCATGACCTACACCAAGGTCTATGACATGCTGACTAACCCGGAGGGCGAAACGGCGAGGCAGAATGTCTGGCTGATGCCGCATGTGCAGCATCTGTATGCGCTCTATCAGGTCATGGTCAAGGCGCGCGCCAAGCGCGGTGCCATCGAGTTCGAAAGCAGCGAAACCATGATGATCTTCAACGATGACGGCAAGATCGAGCGCATCGAGGCCGTGGTGCGCAACGAGGCGCACCGCATTATCGAGGAGTGCATGCTGGCGGCCAATGTCTGCGCTTCCGATTTTCTCAAGTCGCATGAACATCCCGCGCTCTATCGCATTCATGAAGGGCCGACGCCGGAAAAACTCGAAGCCTTGCGCACCTTCATGGCCGAGTTCGGTTTCGGTGTCGGCGGCGGCGACAGTCCGCATGCCAAGGATTACGCCCGGCTGCTGGAACAGTTCCGCGGCCGTCCGGACGAACAGTTGCTGCAGACCGTGCTTTTGCGCTCCATGCAGCAGGCGGTCTACAGTCCGGACAACATCGGACATTTCGGTCTGGCCTATGAGTCCTACACCCATTTCACCTCGCCGATTCGCCGTTATCCCGACCTGTTGATCCACCGCGCCATCAAGGCCGTGTTGAATGGTGAGAAATACAAGGCTGGCGACTGGCAGCAACTGGGCGAACATTGCTCCATCACCGAGCGCCGGGCCGATGACGCCACGCGTGATGTGGAAGCCTGGCTCAAATGCTATTACATGCAGGATCGCATAGGCGAGGAATTCGACGGTACTGTCGCCGGCGTGACCAGCTTCGGTCTGTTCGTCGCGCTGGACGGAGTTTATGTAGAAGGCTTGCTGCATGTCACCGAACTCGGCAACGATTACTTCAATTACGACAAGGCCCGGCACGAGATGGCCGGCGAGCGCACCGGTGTGCGCTATCGTCTGGGCGATCGGCTGCGCGTAAAAGTCAGCCGGGTCGATCTGGAAACCAGTAAAATAGACTTCGTGCTGGCAGGGCCGGCGAAGACGGCGGTTGATGTTGATAGCCATGAAGCGTTGCCCGTTGCTACCGGCAGGCGTGGCAGCCGCACGGCGGTAGCGGAAAAGCCGAAGTCCGGTACAGGCGCTACAAAGTCATCTGCCGCAGCGAAGCGCACCAGCGCGCAGAAACCGGTCGGCAAGAAAGCGCCCGCCAAACCAGCAGCGGGCAGTGACAAGAGCCGCAGTAAAAAGCCGGCCAAGTCAGCCGGAAAATCCACCAGAAAACCATCAGCAAGGCGTTAACACATAAATGAGCAATCCACGTATCTTGTACGGCTTCCATGCCGTATTGAGCCGAATGAGGCAGCATGCAGGCAGCGTGCAGGAAATTCTGATCGACCGTGACCGTATAGATGCGCGCATGAAGGATCTGTTGAGCATGGCTGAGACAGCCGGCGTCAGGTGCATGCAGGTCGAGAGATCGCGTCTGGATGGACTGGCTGGCATCAACGGCCGCCACCAGGGCGTGATCGCCCGCGTGGTCGATGCGCCCATGCCATACAAGGACATCCACGACATTCTGGAATCCGACCTCAAGGAGCCGCCGTTCTTCCTGATTCTGGACGGCGTCGAAGACCCGCACAATCTGGGCGCATGCCTGCGTGTGGCCGACGCCATGGGCGTGCATGCCGTGATCGCCCCCAAGGACCGAGCCGTCGGCCTCAATGCGACGGTGCGCAAGGTGGCTTCCGGTGCCGCGGAGACCGTGCCTTTTATCGCCGTCACCAATCTGGCGCGCACCATGCGCGAACTGAAGGAGGCTGGCGTCATGCTGGTCGGCACTGCGGCGGAGGCGGAGCGCGATTTGTTTGGTATGCAGCTTGACGGCCCGCTGGCGCTGGTGCTGGGCGCCGAAGGCGCCGGCATGCGGCGCCTGACTGCCGAGACCTGCGATGCGCTGGTCAGCATCCCGATGTTCGGCACGGTGGAAAGCCTCAATGTGTCGGTGGCCAGCGGCATCTGTCTGTATGAGGCGCGTCGCCAGCGCAGCAAGGTGGCCGTGCCGGTCTGACGCTTGCAGGATCGCTGGAACAAAATGCGGGCTGCCATGTGCGGCCCGCATTCGTTTCTGTGAACTGACTTAAGCGTTGCGCTGCAGTTCGACCAGGTGCGGTAGCAGTTCGGAGTTCTTCTGCACGTGGAAGATGAAGCGCGGCACGTCGCGTGCGCTGCTTTGTGCCATGAAAGGCTCGCCCCAGAAGCTCAGTAGCGCTTCCGTTCCGCCGCTGGCCTGGCTGTCGG
>JAVEWT010000164.1:0-3598 GCA_034004425.1 Methylophilaceae bacterium | reverse complement strand
CGCTGTTCGCGCTGAACCAGGGCGAAGTCTGTACCTGCCCGAGCCGCGCGCTGATCCAGGAATCCATCTACGACAAGTTCATGGAGCGTGCACTGAAGCGCGTCAAAGCCATCAAGCAGGGCAACCCGCTCGACAGCTCGACCATGATCGGCGCCCAGGCTTCGAGCGAACAGGTCGAGATCATCATGTCCTACATCAAGCTGGGCAAGGAAGAAGGCGCCCAGTTGCTGACCGGTGGCGTGCAATCGAAACTGGCAGGGCCGCTGAGCGAAGGCTATTACATCGAGCCGACCGTATTCAAGGGTCACAACAAGATGCGCATCTTCCAGGAAGAGATCTTCGGCCCGGTATTGTCGGTGACCACCTTCAAGGACGAAGCTGAAGCACTGGCCATCGCCAACGACACCATGTACGGCCTCGGCGCAGGCGTCTGGAGCCGTGACGGCGCACGCGCCTTCCGCATGGGGCGCGGCATCCAGGCAGGTCGCGTCTGGACCAACTGCTATCACCTCTATCCGGCACACGCCGCGTTCGGCGGTTACAAGCAGTCGGGTATCGGCCGCGAAAACCACCGCATGATGCTGGACCACTATCAGCAGACCAAGAACCTGCTGGTCAGCTACAGCCCGAACGCTCTGGGCTTCTTCTAACAGCCGGCAGCCCCGGCGTACGACCCGATCGTACGCCGTCAGGGTTCGGTCACGGGTTTGCCTGCCCTGCAGGTGAAACGGGTGGGCGCGATGGTGAATAACCACCTCGCGCCCTTTTTTCCAGTGTGCAGCACAGCACGACAGTAATCGAGGAGCAACAGATGCCGGTTTCACGCATCGAAGCGACAGCCGCCGCCGCGGCTTTGATCGACGAGCTCAGAGCCAGACACGGCGATCTCATGTTCCATCAGTCTGGCGGATGTTGCGAGGGCAGCGCGCCGATGTGCCTGAAGGCTGGGGAGTTCCTGGTCGGCGCATCCGATGTCAAGCTGGGCGAGGTGCATGGCGTACCGTTCTACATGGCCAAGTTCCAGTTCCAGTATTGGGAACACACTCACCTGACGCTGGACGCAATCGCAGGCCACGGCGGCCAGTTCTCTCTGGAACAGGGGACCGGCCGGCATTTCATCATCCGCTCGCGACTGTTCACCGATGAGGAGCTGAACCAACTACCTCCGGTCGAGGAGTGCGGCTGAGCAGCGTGTTTGGCGACAGTGAGCAGTCACCTACAAAGTGCGTAAGGCCGCGCTTGCGAACAGAATGATCGCCCCGCAATGATTACAACACTGCCCGCGGCCAATACAGATCGCTCGCCACAGACGATAACCCTACTGTCATCAGCATTGTTAATCCATGTCGAAAGACTTAAAATTTAAGGCCTTAGCTTAATTTGCGCCGCATCGCGCAAGGTCACCAGACTTTCCAATGACAACCCATCCACCCTCAGCGCCCGCCTTGTACGACCAGTTCGGTCGCAGGGTAGACTACATCCGGCTCTCGATCACCGATCGCTGCGATTTCCGCTGCGTCTACTGCATGTCCGAAGACATGACCTTCCTGCCGCGTGACGAGGTCCTTTCGCTGGAAGAGTGCGCGCGGTTGGTCCGCATCTTCGTCGGCTTGGGTGTCGGCAAGGTACGCATCACCGGCGGCGAACCGCTGGTCAGGAAGAACGCGCTATGGCTGTTCGAACAGATCGGCCGGCTGCAGGGACTACGTGAGTTGGTGGTCACTACCAACGGCTCGCAGCTGGAATCGCAGGCAGCGGACTTGAAGGCAGCCGGGGTCAAGCGCATCAACATCAGCCTCGACAGCCTCGATACCGAACGCTTCCGCCGCATCACCCGCGTCGGCGACCTGCAAAAAGTATTGCGCGGCATCGCTGCCGCCAAGGCGGCCGGGTTCGACAACATCAAGCTCAACACGGTCCTGATGCGTGGCATCAACGACGACGAAACGCTGAGCCTGCTGCAGTTCGCCATCGATCAGGCACTGGACATCGCCTTCATCGAGGAGATGCCGCTGGGCGAGGTCGATCATCAGCGCGGTTCCACCTATGTCAGCAACGAAGCGACGCTGCAATTGCTGCAGCAGCATCACACACTGGTCAGCAGCGCTGAAACCACCGGCGGTCCGGCCAGATACTGGCGCATCCCGGGCACGCAGACCCGCGTCGGCTTCATCTCGCCGCACAGCCACAATTTCTGCGAGTCCTGCAATCGGGTACGCATCAGTTGCAAGGGCGAGCTCTTCCTCTGCCTCGGCCACGACGACAAGGTCGACCTCATGCCATTGCTGCGCAAACACCCAACTGACGATGCACCGGTCATCGCTGCCATCCTCGACGCCATGCGCATCAAGCCCAAGGGCCACGATTTCGACCTGCGCCGCGCAGCCCCCGCCGTCGTCCGTTTCATGTCGCACACCGGCGGCTGAGGACACAGTCACGGTATGACCCCCGCGTTGCGATTCGCCATTACAACCAGCGTCTTCCGCAAGCAGGCCGCGTCATGAGCATCGACGGCATAAGCATCAGCGGCATTGTGCTGGCCGGCGGCCTCGCGCGCCGCATGGGGTGCGTCGACAAGGGGCTGATGCCATTTGCCGGCAAACCCATGATCGCCCATGTGCTGGAAAGACTCCGGCCACAGGTCGACGAGATTCTTATCAGCGCCAACCGCGAGGCCGAGCGCTACGCCGCCTATGGATTTCCGGTCGTCGCCGACGAGATCGAGGGCTACGCCGGCCCGCTGGCCGGTCTGCATCGCGGTATGTGCGTGGCGCAACACCCGCTGCTGCTCAGCGTGCCCTGCGATTCGCCCCTGTTGCCAGCCGATCTGGTTGGCCGGCTGCTCAAGGCGTTGCAGATGAACGATGCCGATCTGGCGTTGGTCACGACCGGTAAGCGGACGCATCCGGTCTTCAGTCTGTGCCGCAGCAGCCTGAAAGACCACCTGCGCCACTTTTTGCACGCCGGCGGACGTAAAATGAGCGACTGGCACGCCAGCCTGAAGATCATCGAAGTGCCGTTCGATGACGAGCCGCAGGCTTTCGCCAACATCAACACGCCGGAAGAACTCGAATCCGTCCAGAACCAACACAGGTCAACGAATTGACAACCACCGAACACATTAGCGGCAAACTGCCTCTGCTCGGGTTCTGCGCTCATGGCAGCGGCATCGGCAAAACCACGCTGCTGACCCGCCTGATCCCGGTTATGAATGCGCGCGGCTTGCGCGTATCGGTCATCAAGCACGCCCATCACAGTTTCGACATCGACCATCCGGGTAAAGACAGCTACCGCCTGCGCGAAGCCGGCGCCGTGCAAATGCTGCTCGGCTCGCGCCATCGCTGGGCGCTGATGACAGAACTGTCGCGCACTGGCGAGCCGCAAGCCGAGGAACCGGGCTTGGCCGAACTGCTGGAACAACTCGATAGCCGCATGGCCGACCTGGTCTTGGTCGAGGGTTTCAAACGCGAACCCATCCCCAAGATCGAGGTCCATCGACCTGCCTTGCAGTACCCGCTCCTCGCCGCCACCGACCCCAATATTATCGCTGTCGCCACCGATGCGCCGGTCGCTTCCGCCTTGCCGCAGCTGGACCTCA
>JAVEWT010000029.1:0-17100 GCA_034004425.1 Methylophilaceae bacterium | reverse complement strand
GGCATTCATCGAATTGTTCTTTTGCATGAGGTTCGTCGGGGCGGCATCCCGCTGCCGAAAGCAGCCGACCGGCAGCAAGCGTCGCTTGGCCGGCGCGGAAATTTGTCCGCCGCCAAGGCGAAGATAGTTTAAGGGATACGCGTCGATTTCAAAGTATTAAATCGAACATCGTCAGGCGCGCGTTACGGAAAACCGATGGTTTATTTGGAATATCTGGGTTAGATTTACGCACATCGCACTCACGGACCACCGACATGCAGACGATCGATATCAAAGCCCTGGATAGCCACAGTTTCGAAGTCCGGGTCGACGGCAAACACAGTACCGTCCATATCGTCACAGTGCGTCCGGAATATGCCGCAAAGCTGCTGAGCGGTGGCGCCACAACCGAAATGCTGGTGAAAAAATCCTTCGAATTCCTGCTCGCCCGCGAATCCAACAGCAGCATCCTGCGCAGCTTCGACCTCGCAGTCATCGCCCGCTACTTTCCGGAATACGAACGCGAGATTAACGCCCTGCTTGGATAAGCATCGTCATTCAATCAGTCGACAGAATCGCGACTGCCTCAGCGTCACGCAAGCCTTCAGAGTCATTCTGAGCCAAGGGAACGATGGATGCCTGCTGCAACGCGATATGCTGCTCAAGTTGATCGCGGCCGCGTTCCAGATCCTGCCACCAGCCGTTCTGCGGTGGCGCGTCATGATGGAGCACGCTGCAGGCCGAAGCGATATCCCACTCGCCGTGCTGCATGATCTGCAATGCCATATCGACCGACTCGCTCAATTGTTCAGGCTTCATCGAGGAGACCGCCACTTCTCCGCCAATCACCGACGTCGCTGTGGATGCAGCACTGGTAATCAGGGTCGTCGCCGTGCTGGCTTGCGCGGCAGTGCTGGATGCAGCGACCACTGCAACCGCAGGGAACATCACCGAGGCCAATGCCGAGATTATCAATTTGGTCGAAGTATTGGTGCGGTGATGACCTGCCAGCACGTGACCCATCTCCTTCGCCAGAATGAAAGCCAGGGCATCATCACTCAGCTGCATGTCCTGCAGACCGCGAAACACCATAATCCTGCCCTTGCTGTTGGAAGCGACACCGGCGTCACGCTTTTCAACCACGCTGAATTCCATTCGGCCCAACCAGGATTGCCGTTGCGGATAAGCCTGCATGGCGGCCTGAATTAAACCCAGCCCCAGCGCCTGGATTCGTTGATCAAACGCCTGATTCTGCTCGCATGCCAGGTCCTCGCAACTTTCCGCATCAGCCTTGATGGCCAACCTCAAGCGCGTATCCATCTCCGAATACATGTCCGTGATCGGAAATGCGCGCGGTTCATCTGCATGGGCTGCCTGATTGCTCAAACTGAAAAGCAACAAGGGCAACAATGAATATTGGAACAGCGGTCGTTTGGTCCGTTTGCTAGACATTGAAATCGTAATCAATGATCAAAGGCGCATGATCGCTGAATCTTTCGTGCTTGTATATCTCGGCAGTTCTGGCAGTTCCTGAAATGCCGGGCGTGGCGATCTGATAATCGATACGCCAGCCGACGTTCTTCGCCCAGGCCTGACCACGGTTGCTCCACCACGTGTAACAGGCATCAGTCGCTTCCGGATGGAGCTTGCGATAGACATCGACCCAGCCGACACGCTCGAACAGATCGCTCATCCAGGCACGCTCTTCGGGCAGAAAACCGGAATTCTTGCGGTTGCCCTTCCAGTTCTTCAGGTCGATTTCGCGATGGGCGATGTTCCAGTCGCCGCAGACGATCACTTCACGACCTGTATCGATCAGCGCCTGCAGATGCGGCAGAAAGCGCTCCATGACGCTGAACTTGAACGCTTGCCGTTCCTCGCCGCTGGAACCGGAAGGCAGGTAGAGCGAAACCACCGACAGGTTGCCGAACTGCGCCTCGATGTAGCGCCCTTCTCCGTCGATATCGGCGATGCCCAGCCCCTCGATGATGGCGTCCGGCTGCTTTTTACTGTAGATGCCGACGCCACTGTACCCCTTCTTCTCGGCGTAATGGAAATAGCCGTAGAAGCCGTCCGGCTGCAGCATCTCGCGCGTCATGTCGGGGGCCTGCGCCTTCAGCTCCTGCATGCAGACGACATCGGCCTGCTGTTGTTCGAGCCAGGCATAGAAGCCCTTGTTGCGCGCGGAACGGATGCCGTTGAGGTTTACAGATATAATTCGCATCATGCTTTTTCCTAATTGATCGGTTCCATCCAAACATGACAGACACCACGCAGGATTTTATCCGGTTTGCCATCGACAAGCAGGTCTTGCGCTTCGGCGAATTCAAGACCAAGGCCGGACGCCTGAGTCCGTATTTTTTCAATGCCGGCCTGTTCAACGACGGTGAAAGCCTGATGAAACTGGGCGAGTTTTATGCCGCCGCCATCGTCAAATCCGGCATCCGGTTCGACATGCTGTTCGGCCCCGCCTACAAGGGCATCACACTGGCGGCCAGCATCGCCATCGCACTGGCACGTCAGGGCCGCAACCTGCCCTACGCCTACAACCGCAAGGAGGCCAAGGACCACGGCGAGGGCGGCACGGTGGTCGGCGCGCCCCTGCACGGACGCGTGCTGATCGTCGACGACGTGATCTCGGCCGGCACCTCGGTGCGCGAATCGGTCGACATCATCCGGGCGGCCGGCGCGATCCCTGCCGGCGTCGCCATCGCCATCGACCGTCAGGAAAAAGGCCTGGGCGAACTGTCCGCGGTACAGGAAGTGGAGCGCGAGAACGGCCTGCCGGTCTGTAGCATCGCCAACCTCGACGGTCTGATCAAATACTTGCAGAATCAACCGGATATGGCTCAAAATCTGCTTGCCATCGAGCATTATCGCAAGCAATATGGCAGTAGCGCCTGAGGTAGGCTGAACGCGCGGGTGCGGTTTCAGCACCGCCGGACACAGCCTCCCTCGCCATCGATTCCGGGGAAATCATGCGGGCTATGTGTATCATCACCATCAAACTGTCACAGGCCATGCTCATCAGCTTGCTGATCAGTACGGTGACACACGCCGAGGGCGGCAAGATACACAAATGGGTCGATGACAAGGGCGTCACTCACTACGGCGACAAGATGCCGGCCAAGGACGTCCACCGCGACAACGACGTGCTGAACAACCAAGGCGTCACCATCCGCCGCAACCAGACCCAGCGCCAGCAGGAAAGCGACCAGGCCCAGCTCGAACAGCAGCGGCGCGACCGCGCCCTGCGCGCCTCCTACACTACCGAAGACGAGATCGACCTCGCCCGCGACCGCCACCTGCAAATGGACGAGGCCGCCATCCAGTCATTGCAGCAACGGCGCACAGGTGTCGTGAAAAGGCTGGAAAGCGGCCAGAAGAGTGCCGAATCCTACAAGCAGCGGCAAAAGCCGGTGCCGGATGACCTGACCAATGAAATCGGCGAAACCCAGGCAGAACTCGAACGCATCGACCAGCAGATTTCCGCGCGCAAGCGCAACATGGAAAATACCCGTTCGCGCTTCAACGACGACAAGCAGCGCTTCATCGAAATCCGCAGCGAACAGTCACAAACAAGCGGCCAGCCGTAGCAACTTAACCGGCGCTTGCATCAGCCCAGTTTCTTCTTCAACAATTCGTTGACCTGGGCCGGATTGGCCTTGCCGCGGCTGGCTTTCATGCACTGGCCAACCAGCGCGTTGAAAGCCTTCTCCTTGCCGGCCTTGTATTCCTCGACCATGGCCGCGTTGGCTGCCAGCACTTCGTCGATGATGGCTTCGATGGCGCCGCTATCGGTCACCTGCTTCAGGCCCTTCTGTTCGATGATGGCGTCCGCTTCGCCCTCGCCCGCCCACATCGCATCGAACACCTCGCGCGCGATCTTGTTGGAGATGGTGTTATCGGCGATGCGCTTGAGCAGGCCGGCCAGTTGTGCGGCCGACACCGGCGACGTCGCGATATCGCGATCTTCCTCGTTCAGCTTGGCGGCAACGCTGCCCATGACCCAATTGGCGGCCAACTTGGGTTCGCCGTCGAAGGCCTTGACCGTCGCTTCGAAATAATCGGCCACCGCACGCGATGCGGTCAACGTCGCGGCATCGTAGGCGGACAGCTGATAATCCTGCGTAAAACGTACCTGCATGGCCTGCGGCAACTCCGGCATACCGGCCCGCACTTCCGCCTTGTCGGCCTCGCTGATCGCCAGCGGCAACAGGTCCGGATCGGGAAAGTAGCGGTAATCGTTGGCTTCTTCCTTGCTGCGCATGGCGCGCGTTTCGCCGGTGTCCGGGTTGAACAGCACGGTGGCCTGCTCGATCTTGCCGCCGTCTTCCAGCGTCTCGATCTGCCAGCGCGTCTCGTACTCGATCGCCTGCTGCATGAACTTGAACGAGTTGAGGTTCTTGATCTCGCGGCGGGTACCGAGTTTGTCCGAGCCTTTTGGCCTGACCGATACGTTGACGTCGCAGCGGAAGCTGCCTTCCTGCATATTGCCATCGCAGATGCCGATCCACTGCACCAGTTCGTGCAGCTTCTTGGCATAGGCTACCGCTTCGGCCGCCGAACGCATGTCAGGTTCGGTGACGATCTCCAGCAGCGGCGTGCCGGCACGGTTCAAATCGATGCCGGACATGCCTTCCTGAGCACCATGCACGGACTTGCCGGCGTCTTCCTCCAGATGCGCGCGCGTGATGCGGATGGTCTTCTCTGTGTCGCCGACCTGAATGGTCAGCTCGCCCTTGCCGACCACCGGCAACTCATACTGGCTGATCTGGTAGCCCTTGGGTAGGTCCGGATAGAAATAATTCTTGCGCGCGAACACGGAACGCGGCGCGATCTCGGCATTGACCGCAAGACCGAACTTGATGGCACAGCGCACCGCTTCTCGGTTCAGCACCGGCAGCACGCCAGGCAGGGCGATACTGACCTCGCAAGCCTGCGTGTTCGGTTCGGCGCCGTAAGCGGTCGCCGCACCGGAAAATATCTTGGATTTGGTTTGCAGCTGGACATGCGTTTCCAGCCCGATGACTACTTCCCACTGCATGGTTTAACCCTTTTTAGCCACAGAGGTCACAGGGAGGCTCGCCTTAATACGCGGCGCTCCCTGCGGCTTAGATTCAAATTCCATCCGGCATCCTGGTATGCCAGTCCGTCACTTGCTGATAGGCATGACCAATACCCAGCATGCGCGCCTCGTCGAAATAGTTGCCAATGATCTGCAAACCGACCGGCAGCTGCTTGCCGTCGACGCCGGCGAAACCGGCCGGCACGCTCATGCCGGGCAGGCCGGCCAGATTGACGGCGATGGTATAGAGGTCTTCCAGATACATGGCGACCGGATCGTCGGTTTTCTCACCGGCGCGGAAAGCCGTGCCGGGCGCAGTCGGCCCCATGATGACATCGCATTGCCTGAAGGCCTGCTCGAAATCCTGCGCGATCAGGCGGCGGATCTGCTGCGCCTTCAGATAATAGGCGTCGTAATAGCCCGCACTCAACACATAAGTACCAATGAGAATGCGACGCTTGACCTCGGCGCCGAAACCTTCGGCGCGGGTCTTGCAATACATGTCCATCAGGTCGGTGTATTCGGCAGCACGGTGGCCGTAACGCACGCCGTCATAGCGCGACAGGTTGCTGGAAGCCTCGGCCGGCGCCAGCACGTAATAGACCGGGATCGACAGTTTGGTGTTGGGCAGGCTGATATCGACGATCTCGGCACCGAGCTTGCGGTATTGGTCAATCGCCTCCTGCACGACGCCGGCGACAGAGGCACTAAGGCCTTCGGCGAAGAATTCGCGTGGCAGACCGACTCTGAGGCCAGCCAGCGGTCGGTCGCTGCTTTCATATTTGACCAGATCGCGCACATAGTCTTCTTTTTCGCGCTGGAGGCTGGTCGAATCGCGCTCGTCGAAACCGGTCATGACGTTCATCATCAAGGCCATGTCCTCGCAGGACTTGGCCATCGGTCCGGCCTGATCCAGCGACGAAGCGAAGGCGATCATGCCGTAACGCGACACCAGGCCATAGGTCGGCTTCAAACCGGAGAAGCCGCAGAGCGAGGCTGGCTGACGGATGGAGCCGCCGGTGTCGGTGCCGGTCGCCGCCGCACACAAACGCGCCGCCACAGCCGCGGCACTGCCGCCGGAACTGCCGCCGGGAACGCGCGTCCGGTCCCACGGATTCTTGACACCACCGAAATAGGAAGTCTCGTTGGACGAGCCCATGGCGAATTCATCCATGTTGGTCTTGCCCAGATTGACCGCCCCGGCCGCATCGAAACGCTCGATGACGCCGGCGTCATAAGGACTGATGAAGTTTTCCAGCATGCGCGAACCGCACGTGGTACGCCAGCCCCTGGCCACGAAAATGTCCTTTTGCGCGATCGGGATGCCGGTCAGCGGCTCGGCCTTGCCCTGCGCAATGCGCTGATCGGCGGCGGCGGCCTGCGCCAGCGACTTCTCGGCGTCCACGGTGATGTAGGCGTTGATGTCCGGGTTGTGCTGCGCGATGCGGTTGAGGAACTCCTGCGTCAACTCGACGCTGGAAAGCTGTTTGCCGGCGAGCATGGCTCCCAGCTGCTTGAGGCTGCTGTTGATCATAAATTCGCGATTATTCGATGACTTTGGGGACGAGATAGAGGCCGTTCTCGACGGCGGGCGCGATCTTCTGGAATTCCTCGCGCTGATTGGTCTTGGTCACCACATCCTCGCGCAGACGCTGGGTCACGTCCTGCGAATGCGACATGGGCTCGATGCCGGTCGTGTCGACGGCCTGCATCTGCTCGATCAGATCGAGGATGCCGGTCAGTTTTTGCAAGGTGGTTTCGGCTTCCGCATCGCTGATTTCGATGCGCGCAAGATGCGCGATACGCTTGACGTCGGCAGTGTTCAGAGACATGGTCGCACCCTGCCGCATGATTGGCTTCTGATTTGCATGGGTAATTTCACTTGAATCTTAATTTTCAATACGATATCGGGTATTATAGCCCGATTTATTGCGCTTCTTAAGCACGGCAACCGTTTAAGCGCGAGCGCAGCATCATAGCAATCAACCGCAGGCACGGGATACAACATAATGTTCGGCATTCTAAACAGTTACTTTTCCAATGATCTGGCCATCGACCTCGGCACCGCCAATACCCTGATCTACGTACGGGGCAAGGGTGTTGTGCTGGACGAGCCATCGGTCGTCGCCATCCGCCAGGAAAACGGTCCGGCCGGCAAGAAAACCATCCTCGCCGTCGGCCTTGAGGCCAAGCGCATGCTGGGCCGCGCACCATCCAACATCACGGCCATCCGGCCGATGAAGGACGGCGTCATTGCCGACTTCACCGTCACCGAACAGATGATGAAATACTTCATCCGCCGCATCCACGAATCCCGCCTGTTCTCGCCCAACCCGCGCATCATCATCTGCGTGCCGGTCGGCTCCACTCAGGTCGAGCGGCGCGCCATCCGCGAATCCGCCATCGGCGCCGGCGCAAGACAGGTGTATTTGATCGAGGAACCGATGGCCGCCGCTATCGGTGCCGGCATGCCGGTCGCCGATGCCACCGGTTCCATGGTGGTCGACATCGGCGGCGGCACCACCGAAGTCGGCGTCATTTCGCTCGGCGGTATCGTTTACGCCAAATCTGAGCGCGTCGGCGGTGACAAGTTCGACCAGGCCATCATCGACTACATCCGCCGCAACTACGGCATGCAGATCTCCGAGCCGACCGCCGAACTGATCAAGAAGAAGATCGGCTCCGCCTTCCCCGGCTCCGAAGTGCTGGAAATGGAAGTCACCGGCCGCAATCTGGCCGAAGGCCTGCCGCGCAAGTTCACCATCTCCAGCAACGAAATCCTCGAGGCATTAACTGAACCACTGAACGCCATCGTCGGCGCCGTCAAGTCGGCACTGGAACAGACCCCGCCGGAACTGGGCGCCGACATCGCCGAGAAAGGCATGGTGCTGACCGGCGGCGGCGCGCTGCTGCGCGATCTGGACCGCCTGCTGGTGGAAGAGACCGGCCTGCCGGTCATCGTCGCCGAAGACCCGCTGACCTGCGTCGCCCGCGGTTGCGGTCGCGCACTGGAAGAAATGGACAAACTGGGCAATGTATTTGCCAGCGAATAATCACCACGCACATTTTTCAACCAACCCATCGGGCCGCTATCGCTTCAGGCGGCCTGTTTTTTTCTGAAGGCAATCAGGCACCATGCCTCGCGCACTGGAACCTCAGCAGACACCGGCGTTTTTTGTACGCGGCCCGAGCCCATTCGCACGGCTGGTGTTCTTTTCCGCGCTGTCACTGGCTCTGATCGCCACCGATTCCCGCCTGCACTACCTGACCGAGATCCGCCAAGGCTTCGTCGCCCTGCTACACCCGCTACAGGTCATCGCCAACGCCCCGTTCAACCTCTATCACGCCAGTGCCGAATACCTGACTGCGCATGACACGCTGGTCGAGACCAACCGCCGGCTGAACGAGCAAGCCCTGCATGACGGCGCCAAACTTCAGCGCCTGAACGAACTGGAGGTCGAGAACGAGCATCTGCGCAGCCTGCTCGGCGCCTCGCAGACCATCGCCCAACCGGCGCGCCTGGGCGAGATCCTGCACATGGGCCGCGACCCGTTCTCGCAGAAAATGGTGGTCAACCTCGGCGCCCGGCATCAGATCCGGCCCGGGCAGGCCGTGGTCGACGGCGATGGCGTCATCGGCCAGGTCACGCGCGTCTACCCCATGTCCAGCGAAGTCACGCTGATCACCGACAAGGAGCTGTCGATTCCGATCCAGGTCGAGCGCAACGGCCTGCGCGCCATCGCCTTCGGTGCCGGCGTCGACAACGTGCTGGATCTGCCTTACCTGCCAGTCAACGTCGACATTCAGATCGGCGACCGCCTCATCACTTCCGGCATCGACGGCGTTTACCCGGTCGGCCTCGCCGTGGCCGAGGTCACTGACATTGAACGCAATCCGGATTCCCCGTTCGCACGCATCACTTCCAAGCCCGTCGCCGGCGTCAAGAATCACCGGCAGGTGCTTCTGATCAGCATCCCGGAAATCGAAGCACCCCCTGGCCAGGTCATCGACCACAGCACCGGCGCAGCGGACAACGCCACGCCGCAGACGCCAACCAACCCGACAGAAAACGTCCGCCAGCATGCCGATCGTCAGCCTTAAACACGTCTATGGCTCCATGCTGCTGGCGCTGCTGCTGCAACTGCTGCCGTGGGAGGGCCTCGCATTACAATGGCGACCGGATTTCCTGCTGTTGACCGTGATCTACTGGATGCTGCGCGCGCCCCACTTGTGCCACATCGGCACCGCCTGGTTTGCCGGCCTGCTGATCGACCTCGCTACCGGCGGACTGTTCGGCCAGTACGCGCTGGCTTACGCGCTGGCAGGTTTCTTCGCCGTGAGCTATCAACGCCGCCTTGCCCTGTTCAACATCTGGCAACAGGCCGCCTACGTCCTTTTTCTGCTGCTGCTGGCGCAAACCACGGTGATGGTGCTCAAGCTGTTCAGCGGCGACGAGTTTCCGGGTTGGTATTTCTACCAGCACAGCGTTAGCGGCATCCTGCTCTGGCTGATCGCCATCTTTTCGCCGGTCGGCGTAGAAGCGCCGCCGCACAAGAGTTAGGGATCTCACGGCCGCATGAAAGTCCGCTCCGAGCTAAAAAACTACCGGCAGGAAAGCCATTATTTCCGCATCCGCCTCGCCGTGGCCGCCGTCTTCGTACTGATCTGCTTCGGCATCCTCGCCACGCGCCTGTTCTACCTGCAGATGGCCAAGCATGAGCATTACCACACGCTGGCCGAGAACAACCGCATCTCGCTGGTGCCCATTGTGCCCAACCGCGGCCTCATCTTCGACAAGAACGGCGTCGTGCTGGCGCACAACTTCTTCGTCTATACGCTGGAAATCACGCCGGCCCGGGTCGACGACCTCGACCAGACCATCGAACAGCTCGGCGAACTGGTCGAGATCAGCGCCCTCGACCGCAAACGTTTCAGGAAGATATTGTCGGAAAGCCAGGAATTCGAGAGTGTGCCGCTACGCACGCACCTGAACGAAGCGGAAGCTGCCCGTTTCGCCGTCAATCGCTACCGTTTCCCCGGTGTTGAGATCAAATCGCGTTTGTTCCGCCATTATCCGCAAGGCCAGCTCGGCTCCCACCTGGTCGGCTACATCGGCCGCATCAACGACAAGGATCTGGAAAACCTGAAGGAATCGGGCGATCTGTCCAACTACAAGGGCTCCGACCATATCGGCAAGACCGGCCTCGAGCAGTACTACGAGAACATCCTGCACGGCAAGACCGGTTTCAAGCAGGTGGAAATCGACTCCCACGGCCACGCCGTGCGGGTGCTGTCGAGCACACCGCCAATACCGGGCGACAACCTGATCCTGTCGGTCGACAGCAAATTGCAGAAAATCGGCGAGGAAGCCTTCGGCGAGCGGCGCGGCGCGCTGGTGGCGATCCAGCCGAAAACCGGCGAGGTGCTGGCGTACGTCAGCGTGCCGACCTTCGACCCCAACCTGTTCATCGGCGGCATCGACACCGAAAGCTGGAAGGGACTGAACGAATCGCTGGACAAACCGCTGATCAATCGGCCCTTACGCGGCATCTATCCGCCCGGCTCCACCTTCAAGCCGTTCGTCGCACTGGCCGGACTGGAAGCCGGCAGGCGCGCTCCACCGTTCAGCATCAACGACCCCGGCTTTTTCACGCTGCCCGGCAACACGCACCGCTACCGCGACTGGAAACCGCAGGGCCACGGAGTGGTGGACATGCGCAAGGCCATCACCATCTCCTGCGACACCTTCTTCTACGGCCTCGCCAACGAGATGGGCATCCACGCCATGACCGATTTCGTCCGCCATTTCGGCTTCGGCCAGAAGACCGGGATCGACATCAAGGGCGAACTGGAAGGCCTGCTGCCGACGCCGGAGTGGAAGAAACGGCGCTGGAACCAGCCCTGGTATCCGGGCGAAACCGTCATCTTCGGCATCGGCCAGGGCTACATGCTGGCGACGCCTATGCAGCTGGCGCAGGCCACGGCCATCTTCGCCAACAACGGCGTCGCCATGAAGCCGCACCTCGTCACCGGTATCCAGGAAGCCAGCTCCGGCACCGTGCGACCTGTACAGCAGGTCGTCACCGACCGCATCACATTGAAACCGGAGAACGTCGAGATCGTGCGCAAGGGCATGGAGGACGTCACACTGCCCGGCGGCACGGCGGTGGCGGTCGGCGCCGGGGCACCCTACGCGGTTGCCGCCAAGACCGGTACCGCGCAAGTGGTGGGCATCAAGCAGGGCGAGAAATACGACGCCAGCAAACTCGACGAGCGGCACCGCGACCATGCGCTGTTCATCGCCTACGCTCCGGCCGACGACCCGCAGATCGCGCTCGCCATCATCGTCGAGAACGGCGGCAGCGGCGGTTCGGTCGCCGGCCCCATCGCCCGCAAGGTGATGGATTACTATCTGCTGGGCAAGGAACCGGAGAACAGCGCCCCACCGACCGCAGTCGACCTGCCGCCGGAAGCCATCGCGGCACCGGAGGAGCATCGCCATGATTAACCGCCTCTACAAGGGCCTCACCCGCCACATCGACAGTTTCCTGATGGGCTGCCTGCTGCTGGCATTGCTGCTGGGCCTGTTCGTGCTCTACAGCGCCGCCGGCGAAAACACCGCCCGCATGTACGGGCAGTTGACCAACATCGGAGTCGCGCTCGTGGTCATGTGGCTGGCGGCCAATATCCCGCCGCAGCACCTGGAGCGCATCGCCCTGCCGCTCTATCTGCTCGGGGTGCTGCTGCTGCTCGGCGTCGCGCTGTTCGGCGAGATCACCAACGGCGCACGCCGCTGGCTCGACCTGGGTTTCGTGCGCATCCAGCCTTCCGAGCTGATGAAAATCGGCGCGCCGATGATGCTGGCCTGGTATTTCGCCAAACGGGAGGAATCGCTGCGACTGGCCGACTACCTGATCGCCGGTTTCATTCTGGCGATACCGGCCGCCTTCATCCTCAAGCAGCCGGACCTCGGCACCACATTGCTGATCGTCGGCTCCGGCGTCTTCGTCATCTATCTAGCCGGCTTCAGCTGGAAGCTGATTCTGGCGCTGGTTGCCGGATTCGCAGCGCTGGCGCCCATCCTCTGGACACTGTTGCACGACTACCAGCGCCGGCGCATCCTGACCCTGATCGACCCGCACCAGGACCCGCTCGGCGCCGGCTATCACACCATCCAGGCCAGCATCGCCATCGGCTCCGGCGGGCTGGCCGGCAAAGGCTGGCTCAACGGCACGCAATCGCAGCTCGACTTCATCCCGGAACGCACCACTGACTTCATCCTGGCCGTGTTCGGCGAAGAATTCGGTCTGCTCGGAAACCTTTTGCTGTTGTTGCTGTATACATTAATCATCGGTCGCGGCCTCATCATCGCGGCACAGGCGCAGGACACGTTCTGCCGCCTGCTCGCCGGCAGCATCAGCCTGACCTTCTTCACCTACGTCTTCGTCAACATGGGCATGGTGAGCGGCATCCTGCCCGTGGTCGGTGTGCCGTTGCCGCTGATCAGCTACGGCGGCACGTCACTGGTGACACTACTGTTAGGTTTCGGTATTTTAATGAGCATCCAGACCCACAAAAAACTGATGGCGACATGATGAAAATCCTGCATATTCTGACGGCAGTCCTGTTCAGCCTGCTGTTGACCGCCTGCGGCAGCACCAGCGTCAAGCCCGACCGGCCTGCCGCCCCCGCAGGCAAAACCGGCGGCGGTTATTATCTGGACGACGGCCCGGGCGAGATCTCGCAGGCCGAACTCGACCGCATCCCGGATGCCGTGCCGCGTGCAGAACCGATACGCGCCGCCAACAGCCGACCCTATACCGCCCTCGGCCAGCAATACGTGCCAATGCGCGAATACCAGCCATACAAACAGCGCGGCGTCGCCTCCTGGTACGGCAAACGCTATCACGGCAACCAGACCGCCAGCGGCGAACGCTACGACATGTATGCCATGACCGCCGCCCACACCACGCTGCCCATACCCAGCTATGTACGCGTCACCAACCCTGCCAACGGCCGCTCGGTCGTGCTGCGCGTCAACGACCGCGGTCCTTTCCTGCATGACCGGCTGATCGACGTTTCCTATGTCGCCGCGCACAAGCTCGGCATCGTCGGCAAGGGCAGCGGCGTGGTCGATGTCGAATGGATAGACACGCGCCCGGAAGCGCTGGCCCGGACATCGTCAGCGCCATCTGCAGCTGCACCGGCCAGCACTCCCAATGCCGCAGTTGGCGGCAGTGGTGTCTATGTGCAGGTAGGTGCGTTCAAGTCCCGCGAAAATGCCGACAAGTTGCGCGAAAACCTGCAGAACCGCAATCTGGCCGTCACCGCCGACGGCCGCAGCGTGCCGGTGCAGAACTGGTATAATGAGGACACCTATCGCGTCAGGCTCGGCCCCTATCAGAATCGTTTCGAGGCCGATCAGGCCGCCAGCCGAATCAATCAAAGCATAGGCACCAGCGCCATCGTGGTTTTCCAAAACTAGTCCGTTTGAAGATTTGAACATGCCCATATTTAGAAGCCTTCTCCTTGCCGCATCCCTGTTTTTCACCGCGTCCGTCGCGTTCGCCGCCGACATCCCGCCGCCGCCCAGCATGGCGGTGAAGTCCTATGTGCTGCTGGACGTCAACAGCAACCGCTTCATCGCCGAACAGGGTGCCGACATGCGGGTGGAGCCGGCCTCGCTGACCAAGGTCATGACCGCATACCTGACCTTCAAGGCGCTGAAGAACAAACACCTGCAACCCGATCAGCAGGTACCGGTCAGCACCTATGCCTGGAAGGCCGAAGGCTCCCGGATGTTCATCGAGCCCAACCGCCCGGTCACCGTCGAGGAACTGATTCACGGCGTCATCATCCAGTCCGGCAACGATGCCTCCATCGCCTTGGCGGAAGCTATCGCCGGCTCCGAGGAAGTGTTCGCCCAGCTGATGAACCAGGAAGCCAAGCGCCTGGGCATGAACAACACCAACTTCATGAACGCCACCGGTCTGCCGGACCCCGACCACTACACCACCGCACATGACCTCGCCATCCTCGCCGCCGCGCTGATCCAGGACTTCCCCGAGCAGTACCAGCGCCTATATTCGGTCAAGGAATACACCTACAACAACATCACGCAGCCCAACCGCAACCTGCTGCTGTGGCGTGACCCGCATGTCGACGGCATCAAGACCGGCCACACCAAGGCTGCCGGCTACTGCCTGATGACCTCGGCCAAGCGCGGCGACATGCGCCTGATCACGGTCGTGCTCGGCGCCACCTCGGAGAACGCCCGCGCCGCCGAAAGCCAGAAACTGCTCAACTACGGCTTCCAGTTCTATGAATCGCAACTGGTCTACAAGACCGGTGACGCCATCAGCCAATTCAAGGTGTGGAAGGGCAAGGACAACATGCTGGCCGCCACCGTGGCCGATAACCTCTACATCACGCTGCCCAAGGGCGAATACAGCCGGGTCAAGGCCACGCTGACCAGCCAGCAACCGCTGATCGCACCGATCAAGGCCGGTCAGGAGATCGGTACCATAGAATTCACGCTGGACGGCAAGGTCATCGACAGCCAGAAACTGGTGGCGAGCAAGGATGTCAGCATCGCCGGCTTCTTCGGCCGCCTGTGGGACACGATACGCCTCTGGTTCGTCTGAGCCGGCCTGCTCCCGACATGACGCAGATCGTCCATCTCAACGGCGCATTTCTTCCGATCGACGAAGCGCGCGTGCCGGTGCTGGACCGCGGCTTCATCTTCGGCGACGGCGTCTACGAGGTGATCCCGGTCTATTCGCGCCATCCCTTCCGGATGCGCGAACACCTCCGCCGTCTGCAGCAAAGCCTCGACGGCATCCGCCTGGAAAACCCGCACACGCTGACGGAATGGGAAGCACTGGTCCATACACTGATCGACCGCAACGACCTGCAGGACCAGTCGGTCTATCTGCAGGTCACGCGCGGCCCGGCACCGCGCGACCAGGCCTTCCCCAAAAGCGTGACACCGACCGTGTTCATGATGTGCATGGAACTGCTACCGCCACCGGCCGAACTGATCGAACGCGGCGCCAGCGCCGTCAGCGCCCGCGACTTCCGCTGGGACCGCTGCGATCTCAAGGTCATTTCTCTGCTGCCCAACGTGCTGCTGCGCCAGATGTCGGCCGATGTCGGCGGCGCCGAGACCATCATGTTCCGCGACGGCATCCTGACCGAGGGCTCGGCCAGCAACATCTTCGCCGTCGAGAACGGCGTCATCCTGACGCCGCCCAAGGACAACCACGTGCTGCCCGGCATCACTTACGACGTCGTGCTGGAACTGGCTGCAGCTGAAGGCATCGCCGTCGAGTTCGGCCATTTCGAGGAGGCCCGTATCCGCCGTGCCGACGAACTCTGGTGCACCTCCTCGACCAAGGAGATCCTGGCGATCGTCGAACTGGACGGCCAACCGGTTGCAAACGGCAAACCCGGCCCCATCTACCGTCGCATGTATCAACTTTATCAAGCCTACAAGGACGAGGTCATGCGCCATGGCTGAACAGGAAACCCTGATCGAGTTTCCCTGTGACTTTCCGATCAAGGTCATGGGCGAAACGCGCGACGAATTCGCGCAAACCATCATCGATGTGATCCGCGTCCACGACAACGCTTTCGACGCCACCAAGGTCGAGATGCGGGCAAGTTCGGCCGGCAAATACCTGAGTCTGACCTGCACCGTCTACGTCACTTCCAAGCCACAGCTGGACGACATCTACCGCGCGCTCACCGCCCACCCGCTGGTCAAGTTCGTGCTCTGAGCCCATGCCGCAGCGCCTCACCATACGCCGGCTCGGCCGGACCGACTACGAACCTGTCTGGCACGCCATGCAGGCCTTCACTGCCGCCCGCAGCGCCGACACCATGGACGAGATGTGGGTCACCGAGCATCCGCCGATCTACACGCTCGGCCTGAACCGGCGTGATGTGCGCCTGCCCACGCGCGACGACATCCAGCTGATGCTGGTCGATCGCGGCGGCAAAATCACCTACCATGGCCCGGGTCAGGTCGTCATCTACCTGCTGCTCGACCTCAATCGCAAGAGCCTCAAGGTGCGCCAACTGGTCAGCGCCATGGAGAACGCCATCATCGAACTGCTGGCGGCACACGAGATCGAGGCCAGCGCCCTGAACGATGCACCCGGCGTCTATGTCGGTGGCCGCAAGATCGCCTCACTCGGCCTGCGCCTGAAGAAAAACCTGTGCTATCACGGCCTTGCACTTAACGTCGCGATGGACCTGCGCCCGTTCGACGCCATCGATCCCTGCGGCTACCGCGGCCTACAAGTGACGCAACTGACCGACCTCGGCATCGACATGAGCCTGCCGGCAGTGGCCGATGCCCTGCTGCTCAACCTGTGCCGCGATCTGGCCTATACTGACATCCAATACACCGACGAGTCCCCCGCATGAGCGACATCATCGAACCCGGCCGGCAACGCGCCACCAAACTACCCGGCGTCAAGGAAACCGGCGCCGCCAAGACCGCGCGCATCCCGATCAAGATCGTGCCACAACCGGCGCTGCGCAAGCCGGAATGGATACGCATGAAAGTGCCGGACAGCGCCCGCTTTCAGGAGATCAAGCAGATCCTGCGCGACAACCAGCTGCACACGGTCTGCGAGGAGGCCTCCTGCCCCAACATCGGCGAATGCTTCAGCGGCGGCACCGCCACTTTCATGATTCTCGGCGACATCTGCACGCGGCGCTGCCCGTTCTGCGATGTCGCCCACGGCAAACCGCTACCGCCGGATATAAACGAACCGGAGAACCTCGCCCGCACCATCGCCCAGATGAAATTACGCTATGTCGTCATCACCAGCGTCGACCGCGACGACCTGCGCGATGGTGGCGCCGGCCACTTCGTCGACTGCATCCGTGCCGTGCGCGCGCAATCGCCTGAGATCAAGATCGAGATTCTGGTGCCGGATTTCCGCGGCCGCCTCGACCGCGCCATGGAAATCCTCACCCAGGCACCGCCCGACGTCATGAACCACAACCTGGAAACCGTACCGCGGCTATATAAAGAGGCACGT
>JAVEWT010000163.1:0-3629 GCA_034004425.1 Methylophilaceae bacterium | reverse complement strand
GCATCGCAGCCGTGCTGCAGGGCGTACACGCCAACTACGAGATCGACCTGTTCCAGAACCTGATCAAGGCCGCGGCGCGCGAAACCAAATGCAGCGACATGGACAGCCCGTCATTGAAGGTGCTGGCCGACCACATCCGCGCCTGCTCCTTCCTGATAGCCGACGGCGTCATCCCCGGCAACGAAGGCCGCGGCTACGTACTGCGCCGCATCATCCGCCGTGCCATCCGCCACGGCTACAAGCTCGGCGTGCGCAAGGCCTTCTTCCACAAAATGGTGCCGGACCTCGTCACCGAAATGGGCGAGGCCTATCCTGACCTGGCCGAAAACCGGCAGCGCGTCATGGATGTGCTGCGTCAGGAGGAAGAGCGCTTCTTCGAGACCATCGAACACGGCATGGCGATTCTGGAAGCCGAACTAACCGAGATGAAACATCAAGGCAACAATGTGTTCGACGGCGAGACTGCGTTCAAGCTGCACGATACCTATGGTTTCCCGCTCGACCTCACCGCCGACATCTGCCGCGAGCGTCACGTATCGGTCGATGCCGCCGGCTTCGATGCCGCCATGGCGCGCCAAAAGGAACAAGCGCGCGCCGCCGGCAAGTTCAAGATGGCCGCCAACCTGGAATACACCGGCCAACCCACCACCTTCCACGGTTATGAAACCCTGGAAACCGATGGCACCGTGCTCGCGCTCTACAAGGACGGCAGCAGCGTCGATCAGTTGAGCGAAGGCGAACAGGGCGTGGTCGTGTTGGACGACACGCCGTTCTACGCCGAATCCGGCGGCCAGATCGGCGACAGCGGTGAACTGCGCGGCAGCGATGGCATTTTCGCGGTGGAAGACACGCAGAAGATCCAGGCCGATGTGTTCGGCCATCACGGCGTGCTGAAGACCGGCACGCTCAAGGTCGGCGACATCATCAGCGCCCGCGTCGACATGGACGCCCGCCTGCGCACCATGCGCAACCACTCGGCCACGCACCTGATGCACAAGGCCCTGCGCGAAGTGCTGGGCGACCACGTGCAGCAAAAGGGTTCGCTGGTCGACACCGACAAGACCCGTTTTGACTTCGTGCACAATGCCCCGATGACCGATGCCGAGATTCGCCGGGTCGAACAACTGGTCAACAACGAGATTCTCGCCAACACGCCGACGCTGGCACGCGTGATGCCGATCGAGGATGCGCAGAAGACCGGCGCCATGATGCTGTTCGGTGAAAAATACGGCGACAAGGTGCGCGTACTGGATATCGGCAGCTCGCGCGAACTGTGCGGCGGCACCCATGTCAACCGTACCGGCGACATCGGCCTGTTCAGTATCGTCGCCGAAGGCGGCGTGGCCGCAGGGGTGCGCCGGGTCGAAGCCGTCACCGGCTCCAACGCGCTCGCCTACATGCAGAACATGGAAACCGCGCTGGGCGGCATCGCGGGTACCCTCAAGGTGCTGCCGGCCGAAGCGCCGCGCCGCGTCGACGCGCTGATCGACCAGGTACGCAAACTGGAGCGCGAGCTCTCGGCACTGAAAGGCAAATTGGCATCAGCCAAGGGCGACGACCTCACCAGTGAAGCGGTCGATGTGAATGGCGTCAAGGTGTTGGCCACGGCGCTGGAAGGTGTCGACGCCAAGGGCCTGCGCGAAGTCGCCGACAAGCTGAAGGACAAGCTCGGCAGCTGTGCGCTGGTGCTGGCCGTCGCCGAGGGCGACAAAGTCAGCCTGGTAGCAGCGGTCAGCCAGGATGCTACCAACAAAATCAAGGCAGGAGAACTGGTCAACCATGTCGCCACGCAGGTCGGCGGCAAGGGTGGCGGCCGGCCTGACATGGCGATGGCAGGCGGCACCGATGCAGCAAAACTGCCGGCAGCATTGGCAAGCGTAGTGAATTGGGTAAGGGAAAAAGTTTGATTTAAGCCACAGAGGGCATTGAGAACTCAGAGGAAACTCAACAAAGCAATTGAAGGTTTATGCTGAGCGGTACGATTCCTCCCCGGTTTTCTCTGTGAGCTCCGTGCCCTCTGTGGCTAGATTATTTAAGGACTGTTATGGCGTTAATCGTACAAAAATACGGCGGCACTTCGGTCGCCAACCCCGAGCGCATCAAGGCGCTGGCAAGTCGCGTGGCGCGCTACAAGGCGCTCGGCCACCAGGTGGTGGTCGTGGTCTCGGCCATGGCGGGCGAAACCAACCGCCTGATTGCACTGGCGAAGGAAGTCATGCCCAACCCGGACCCGCGTGAGCTGGACGTCATGGTATCCACCGGCGAACAGGTCTCCATCGGCCTCACTTCCATGGCGCTGATGGACCTCGGTGTCAAGGCCAAGAGCTACACCGGCTCGCAGGTGCGCATCATCACCGACAGCCACTTCAACAAGGCCCGCATCCTCAAGATCGACGGCGATCGCATCCGCAAGGATCTCAACGCCGGCTATGTCGTCGTCGTCGCCGGCTTCCAGGGCGTGGACGAACAAGGCAACATCACCACCCTCGGCCGCGGCGGCTCCGACACCACCGGCGTGGCATTGGCAGCGGCGCTGAAGGCGGACGAATGCCAGATCTACACCGATGTCGACGGCGTCTACACTACCGACCCGCGCATCGTGCCGGAAGCCCGCAGGCTCAAATCCATTACCTTCGAGGAAATGCTGGAACTCGCCAGCCAGGGCTCCAAGGTACTGCAGATCCGCTCGGTCGAATTCGCCGGCAAGTACAAAGTCAAGTTACGCGTGCTCTCCAGTTTCGAGGAAGAAGGCGACGGCACGCTCATCACGTTTGAGGAAGACAACACCATGGAACAACCTATCATCTCCGGCATCGCATTCAACCGCGACGAAGCCAAAATCACCGTGCTCGGCGTGCCAGACCGCCCCGGCATCGCCTACCAGATCCTCGGCCCGATCGCCGAAGCCAACATCGATGTCGACATCATCATTCAGAATACCGGCGCCGACGGCACTACCGACTTCACCTTCACCGTCCACAAGAACGAACTGAACAAGGCGCTGGAAATCCTGCGCAACATCCAGTCCCACATCGGCGCCCGCGAAATCTCAGGTGACGACAAGATCGCCAAGGTCTCCATCGTCGGCGTCGGCATGCGCTCGCATGTCGGCGTTGCCAGCCAGATGTTCCGCACCCTGGCAGAAGAAGGCATCAACATCCAGATGATCTCCACCTCCGAGATCAAGATAGCCGTCGTCATCGACGAAAAATACATGGAGTTGGCAGTACGCGTCCTGCACAAGGCCTTTGACCTGGACGAAGCCGCTATCGGCTGATTTGGTTTGATTTTTAGGGCGTATTCGCGTATTGTTACGCCCTCGTGCGGAGAGCTGGCCGAGTGGTCGAAGGCACTTCCCTGCTAAGGAAGCATACGGGCTTAAACCTGTATCGAGGGTTCGAATCCCTCGCTCTCCGCCATAATATTGATACACCGGATTGCAGTTTTAGCGTATAATTCTGCTCTCTTAAGCGCCCGTAGCTCAGCTGGATAGAGTACTTGGCTACGAACCAAGGGGTCAGGAGTTCGAATCTCTTCGGGCGCGCCATATAAAACATGGGCTTGCAACTAATCAGTTGCAAGCCCATTTTGTTTAAAACTCTAAATGGGTACACCCATGGGTACACTAG
>JAVEWT010000162.1:0-3630 GCA_034004425.1 Methylophilaceae bacterium | reverse complement strand
CGGCGGCGTGGTTGACTACACGTTCGATCGCGTTGATATCGGCATAGACCTTGCCGTCGACGCCGTAGTCCTTCTGCGTCAGGCCGTTCAATACGTAAAGGTCCTTGTCCTCGATCTGCACCTCGATGACGCGGCCGAGGATGTTACGCCCCATCTTGTTGGCGATCTGGCAGTAGGAGCGATAAGGCGGGAAGATCATGGGAAAAGCCGAACGCAAGGCGAGGGATTGGCCGAACCCCATCACGCCCTTGGTGTTGCAGCCGTGAAGTATCACCCCCTGCTGGATTTTGGTGAGGTCCTGTTCGATTTCAATCAGCTTGCCCATGTGCGTTCCTGCTTTGTTGTTGATGAATATGACACACGCATTATGCTACCAAGTCGTGGCAAGATAAATGCAGCAATTTGCGTACCAAAATCCCGTTTCATGCAGTAAGCTTCCTCTTTTTTTCAGGCAAGTGTTTCGACCATGGCTCAATATGTAATGTCCATGCTCCGTGTGAGCAAAGTCGTGCCGCCCAAGCGGCAAATCATCAAGGATATCTCGCTGTCCTTCTTCCCAGGTGCCAAGATCGGCCTGCTCGGCCTCAACGGTGCAGGCAAGTCCACCGTGCTGCGCATCATGGCCGGTGTCGACAAGGAATACGAAGGCGATGTGCAGTGGCAGCCCGGCATTTCCATCGGCTATCTGCCTCAGGAGCCGCAGCTGGACCCGGAGAAGACCGTGCGCGAGGAAGTTGAAGCCGGCCTCGGCGAGGTGATGGAAGCCAGAAAGAAGCTGGATGAGATCTATGCCGCCTATGCCGAGCCGGACGCCGATTTTGACAAACTGGCCGAAGAACAGGCCAAATATGAAAACATACTGACCGCGGCCGGCACCGATCTGGAGCACCAGCTGGAAATCGCCGCCGATGCGCTGCGTCTGCCGCCGTGGGAAGCGAAGATCGGCCCCTTGTCCGGCGGTGAGAAGCGTCGCGTGGCGCTGTGCAAGCTGCTGCTGTCCAGGCCGGACATGCTACTGCTGGACGAGCCGACCAACCATCTGGACGCCGAATCGGTCGAATGGCTGGAGCAGTTCCTCGTGCGCTTCCCCGGTACCGTGGTCGCCGTCACCCATGATCGCTACTTCCTAGACAATGCCGCCGAATGGATTCTGGAACTGGACCGCGGCGAAGGTATCCCGTGGAAGGGCAACTACTCCAGCTGGCTGGAACAGAAAGAGGCGCGGCTGGAACAGGAGCAAAAACAGGTCGATGCCCACATGAAGGCCATGAAGCAGGAGCTGGAATGGGTGCGTCAGAACCCCAAGGCGCGGCAGGCCAAATCCAAGGCGCGTCTCAGCCGCTATGAGGAAATGAGCTCGGTCGAATACCAGAAGCGCAACGAGACGCAGGAAATCTTCATCCCGCCCGGCGAGCGGCTGGGCGACCAGGTCATCGAGTTCAACAACGTCAGCAAGTCGTTCGGCGACCGCCTGTTGATCGATAACCTCAGCTTCAGCGTGCCGCCGGGCGCCATCGTCGGCATCATCGGCCCCAACGGCGCCGGTAAATCCACCCTGTTCCGCATGATCCAGGGCAAGGAGCAACCGGACAGCGGCGAGATCAAGATCGGCCAGACCGTGAAGATATCCTCGGTCGACCAGAGCCGCGAAGGCCTGGAAAACGATAAATCCGTGTTCGAAGCCGTTTCCGGCGGCGCCGATATCTTGACGGTAGGCCGCTTCGAGATGTCGTCGCGCGCCTATCTGGGCCGCTTCAACTTCAAAGGCGCGGACCAGGGCAAGATCGTCGGGCAGCTCTCCGGCGGTGAGCGCGGCCGTCTGCATCTGGCCAAGACCCTGATTCAGGGCGGCAACGTACTGTTGCTGGACGAGCCTTCCAACGACCTCGATGTGGAAACCCTGCGCGCGCTGGAAGACGCACTGCTCGAGTTCGCCGGTTGCGTGCTGGTCATCTCGCACGACCGCTGGTTTCTCGACCGTATCGCCACCCACATCCTTGCCGCCGAGGGTGACTCGCAATGGACCTTCTTCAACGGCAACTATCAGGAATACGAGGCCGACAAGAAGCAGCGTCTGGGCGAGGAGGGCGCGAAACCGAAGAGAATTCGCTATAAACCGATTTCACGTTAGTACTTTTAGCGCGTTTCTTATTTCCAGCTCTCCGTACCCGTAAAAACTGCAAGGGTCTACCCCGCCGGAATTGGTACTAAAGTACCTAAGTCCGGCGTGCGGGCATGTCCGCCGAACTAAACCTTGAAAAATTCACCTCAAGGTAAGTTCGGCGCCAAGGGTGCGAAACCGTGACCGTAAAGGCCATGTCCGCTAAATCTAGCGCTGAAGTGCATCGCTGATTCCGCGCCAAACCGTATCCGCTACAAACCGATTTCGCGTTGATTTTCCGGGCCGGCTTACTTTGCCGGCCTTTTCATTTCAGCGCGTAATATCCTCTGAATCATGAATTCTCAATGGCCTTTTGCAAGACCAGCGCATGGTTGATGGTCGGCCTTTTGGCTGCATAGATCAGCACCAGGCGCCGGTGCCGGGCGATTTCCCGCAAACGCTGCAGTTCCGGGCGTTGCAGCTCCAGCTCTGCCAGATATCTGGCTCGAAACTCCCTCCATTTTTCTGGTTCATGGTTGAACCATTTGCGCAGCTCGCTGCTGGGGGCTATGTCCTTGTTCCATTCATCCAGCTTTAACGTGGCCTTGCTGACGCCGCGCGGCCAAAGACGGTCGACCAGCACAACATAATCGCCGGGTTCCGGGGCAAGGTGATATGGGCGTTGCAGAACGATATTCATGATGTGGTGGATTTCATCTTTATGAATTCCCGTCGCTGCCGTTCAGTTTTGAGAACATGACCGTCTGATCCCTAGCATGAGCTGCCGAGGCAATTGTTATGACAATGCGGTAGCTGAATCCCTCTTCAGTAGTTTGAAGAAGGAAATCACCAAGAGAAAAATCTATACGAGAGGAAGCGGAATCAGAAATATTTGAATACATCGAAGTATTTTACAATCGAAAACGGCGTCATAGTCATCTCAATCAGTTGAGTCCAATGGAGTTCGAATGATTACAAATTGGAATCTGAAAATCGTCTAGTAAAGCGGGTGAAGTCCAGAATGAGCTTGAGCTGATGTTACATTTTCAACTCCCTATTATTGGAGATGGTCTGATTTGGAATAATCCAGAAAATAGGAGAGAAGGTTACAAGCTAAAACGGGGTAAGAAAATCATTAAACTGATGTTCAAAAAAATCTCCTCGGTGGTTGAAACCTACCCACGAACGGAACCACTCCGTTACGGTCGAATAAGCGCGTTCTGACGACGCGCCTTTCTTTCTTGCTCCACTGCCGGCATTCGCAGGCAAAAAAAACCCCTCTCGAAAGGCTCGAGAGGGGACCCTTGTATCAAATCCCTATGGAGTAAGAATTTGAAACAGAAACCGTTGTGCTGATGGCCGGGCGAACCCGGCCATCAGGCTCAGGTACTACTTACAGAGCGAAGATGTTCAGTGCACCGCCGCCAGGAGCAGCGTTGTACTTGGTCAGCTCTGCGTAACCACCGGCTGCGCCCAGGGCGTCAGTCGGGTTGGTCATGCCGAGGTTCATCGCCACGCCAGCCCAGCCG
>JAVEWT010000161.1:0-3634 GCA_034004425.1 Methylophilaceae bacterium | reverse complement strand
CACCAGGCTTTTGCTATCAAGTAAGCAATGCCCGCAATAACGACAGTGGCAATCACCAACAGCGTAATCGACCCAAGCAATGAAATTGGTGCAGCGGCAATCTTGAGCAGGTAATCGAGCCGGCGCGTCAGCCTTGAATTGGCCAACAACTCCTGGATGGCTGCCAGTTGAAGCAAATCGGCAGCATCTCGCCAGAGACTGGCTTCCACCTCTTCCGTTTCCAGCATGCCGGCGACCAGACGTTCGCGTGCGCGGTCCTGCCTGACATCCCAGACATACAGCGCCAGCAGGCCGGCAATGACGAGCCCGGCGATGATCAGAAACAGTGTCGTCATTAGAAATCAGTCAAATGGTTTGCCGGTTCGCGCACCGCCTCATGCCACGGGTCACTGGACCTTGAACCAATCGGGGTCGATCTCGACCCCGCGCTCGTGCATCAGGTTGGCCAAAGCGGGCACGATGCCGCAGCTGCGCATACGCATTTCATTGCCTTCGCGCTTGGTGATAAAAATGTCCTGCATCAGAATCACGCCGTTATCGGTACCGGTCAATTCCGTGATGTGGGACACCTTGCGCTTGCCGTCCGGATAGCGGTTCAGGTGGACGATCAGATGCAGCGCAGAACCGATCTGGTCCCGAATGACGCGCTGCGGCAATTCCAGGTCGGCCATCAGCATCATGGTCTCCAGCCGCGCCAGCGTGTCGCGCGGACTGTTCGAGTGCAAGGTGGCCAGGCTGCCGTCATGGCCGGTATTCATCGCCTGCAGCATGTCCAACGCTTCGGCGCCACGCACTTCGCCGACGATGATGCGGTCTGGGCGCATCCGCAAGGTGTTGCGCACCAGGTCACGGATGCTGATTGCACCTCGGCCCTCCGTATTCGAGGTGCGGGCTTCGAGACAAACGATATGCTCATGATCGAGCTGCAATTCCGCCGTATCTTCCACCGTAATCAGGCGCTCGTCTTCCGGAATGAATTGCGACAGGCAGTTGAGCATGGTCGTCTTGCCTGAACCGGTACCGCCGGAAACGATGATATTGAGCGCCGCCTTGACCGCCATTTCGAGGAACTTGGCCGCCTCCAGGGTCATGGAACCGCCATCGACCAGTTCACGTACATCCAGAATATTGCGCATGAAGCGACGAATCGAGAGGGATGGGCCTTTCACTGCGAGGGGCGGGATGATGGCGTTCACCCGGCTGCCGTCCGGCAGACGCGAATCAGCCATCGGCGAGGCTTCATCGACTCGACGACCGGCGCGGGCGAGGATACGTTCGATGGTAAGCAACAAATGCTCGTCATCATGGAAATGCACGTCGGTCTTTTCCAGCAGGCCGTAACGTTCGACATAGACCTGATGCGGGCCGTTGACCAGGATATCGGACACGGTCGGGTCGGACATCAGCGGCGACAGCGGGCCCATGCCCATCACTTCATACAAAAGATCATCGAGCAGACGCGTACGCTCGACCCGGGACAACGGCAGGCTCTCGCTTTCGAGCGCATTGGCGACATACTCTTCGATCGCCGCCTGCATCTGTACCATGCTGGCATTGGCCACGGCTTGCGGGTTGAGCACATCGATCAAACCGCGATGCAGACGGTGACGGATCTGCGTATAACCTGCTGAACTGGCACTGAGTTGCGCACTGATTTCGCCAAGATTTGCACCTGCTCCGCTGCCTTTCAGGGCCGTCACACGTTCGCGCAGCAGACTGCGATGCTCCGGCCCTTCCTTGCGCAGAGCATCGCGCAAACTCTGCAGATTGGTTGCTGGCTTGTCGCTCATCAGGTCAACGCGGCGCGGATGCGGTAAAAGAGTTTCTGCAGGATATTGGGCTCCTCGATCGGCGTCTCGACGCCCATGACATCGTCGGCGAGTATGGAAAGCGCCAGTGTCAGTTTCTGATCCGGAAACATGTTGACCACAGCCTGGCCGTTGTTGGCGGCGATGGTCGCATGCACGTCGTAAGGCAGCACGTGGCTGACCGGCCAGTTCAGAGTCTCGGAGATCAGGTCCGGCGTTACGTTGCCGCGGAACTGTGTATAGCGGTTCAGCACCACCTTGATGCGGTTCGGTCCGTAGCCGGCCTGTTCCAGCATCTTCAGGTTGTAGTTGGCACTGCGGATGGCCGGAACGACGCCCTCGGTGATCAGAAATATCTCGTCCGACAGATCCATGACGGCCAGATTGAGACTGGACAGCAACGGGAAGGTGTCGACGATGGTGTAATCGTAAGTGCCCTTGGCGACCAGCAGGATCTTGGACAATTGATCTTCGGTAAAATCAAGCCCGAGCGGATTGTCCGCGCTGTGCGCGAGCACATCGAGACCGCTCACTTCGTGGCGCGTAGTCATCTGCCGCAACATGTCGGAATCCAGACGACGGTATTCCTGGATACAATCACGTAGCCAGTGCTCCGGACGCAGGTCCAGCATGGGCGCAACGTTAGGCGCTTGGGTATTGGCATCGATCAAAACCACCCGACCTGGACCCAGCCGTTCGGCAAGGATGTTGGCAAGATTGCAGGAGACGGTGGTCTTGCCGACGCCGCCCTTGCTGGAAAAACAGACGATGACCTTGCCTTCGCGCGGTGGCTGGCTGTTGTCGGTGGAATTGAGCATGCGGCCGACCTTGACCAGAATCTCGTCGACCTCTTCTTCTTGCGGCGGTTGCGACAGGATTTCCTGCGCGCCGGCGCGGATCGCCCGCGCCATGATTTCGGTGGTCATCTTGTCGATACTGGCCACCACCATGCGATTCTTCACTTCGGCAAGCTGCGAGATCGCAAGCAGACCGGCCTCCAGATTGCGGGTCAGATCGACAAAGACGATCTGTGCCTCGATCTGCACGGCGAGATCGAGGCCCTGACCGATGGAGTCTGCCGTCCTGATGGTGACGACCGCGTGCTCATAACGCAGGCAGGCTGCCTGCACGGACTGCCGGAATGACTCATTGCCGCTGATGATCAGAATACGCATATCGATTCGCTATGCCACAAACCTAGCGCATGTCATAGAACGGGTCGTCGAACACCTTGGTTCCGCCCCCACTCGCAAGCACTGCAGAACGCGGCATGCTGTAATCGACGCCGTTCAGGACGCGATGGTTGTGCAAACTGATCAACTTCAGAGTGACGTAGACATTGTCCTGCACCACCGCATAGGTGCCGACGATAGCGGCCTGTGCGTCATGCGAGATGGCCAGTTGCCGCGCATCGCGTGACAGCAACAATTCGCCTTCGCTATCCTTGATGAAGAAATCCTTGCGTACCTTGAGTTCAATGACCGGATAACCCATTTGCGCCGCACGCGAAGCGATCTGCTCGGTGATGAGCCGTCCCAGGGTCGAGGACTGTTCCAGCGCATCGACATCGACGACCGTGGTCACGATCAGGGATTTGTTAAGGCCGATCTGCAGAGGGTCGCTACCCAACAGCTTTTCGACTGCCTGATGATTGGTTTCGATCAGACGGCTGCCATTCGCATTGTTCCAATTCATGCGGTTCTGCCATTGCGTACAGCCCGACAATACTGCCACCGACAACAGGCAGGCCACCATGCGTAACGACATACCGCCAGCCCGCATCATTTCATTCGATCGTGTCATGCCTAGCACTCCTTGCTGCCCGG
>JAVEWT010000160.1:0-3634 GCA_034004425.1 Methylophilaceae bacterium | reverse complement strand
TCTTCATCGTGGTCGATTTGCCGCAGCCGTTGGAACCGAGAAAACCGAAGATCTCGCCACGGCGGATGCGGAAACTGACATGATCGACGGCGACGAAATCGCCGAAACGCATGGTCAGGTTCTGCGCCTCGATCGCCACGTCGTGGCGCTCGTCCTGCGACAGCGGCGGGATGCTCACTTCCTGATAACCGCGCTTCTTCTCTTCCGGCAAAAGGGCGATGAACGCCGCGTCCAGCGTCTCCGTCGCCGTTCTGTCCAGCAAGGCCTGCGGCGTGCCGGTCGCCAGGATGCGGCCTTCGTCCATCGCCACCAGCCAGTCGAAACGCTGCGCCTCGTCCATATAGGCGGTCGCGACGATGACACTCATGCCGGGCCGGCTGGCGCGAATCTGGCCGATCAGCTCCCAGAACTGCGCGCGCGCCAGCGGATCGACGCCGGTGGTCGGTTCGTCCAGAATCAGCAGATCGGGGTCGTGGATCAGCGCGCAGCAGAGGCCGAGCTTCTGCTTCATGCCCCCGGACAGCTTGCCGGCCGGCCGCGAGAGGAATTCATGCAGGCCGGTGCTGCGCGTCAGCAAGTCGATGCGGCGGCGACGCTCGGCGGCATCGTGACCGAACAGGCGGCCGAAGAACTGCAGGTTCTCCTCGATGGAAAGCGTGGGATAAAGGTTCTTGCCCAGACCCTGCGGCATGTAGGCGATGGAAGGACAGACCACATCGCGATGTCGCTTCTGCGCCATGTTGCCGCCCAGGACCTCGACCGTGCCCTGCTGGATGATGCGGGCGCCGGCCAGCAGCGCCAACAGGCTCGATTTGCCGACGCCGTCCGGCCCGATCAGACCGACCATGCGTCCGGCCGGAATCTCCAGACTGACGTCCTTCAGGGCCATGGTCTTGCCATAGCGCAGGCTGACCTGCTGCAGGCGGGCGGCCGCTCCGGTCACGTTTCAGCTCACTCCGGCACTTTCACCGCCAGCTCGGGCGGCCACTCCACCTGCGGGTCTATGCGCACCCAGGCCACGCCGGGCAGACCGGTCTTCACCTGTTTCAGGTGCTTTTGCAAGAGTTCGCGGTCGATCTGCGCCTTGACGCGGAACATCAGTTTCTGACGCTCGCTCTCCGTTTCCACCGTCTTCGGCGTGAACTGCGCGGTGCTGGCGACAAATGAGATCGACGCCGGAATCACATACTGCGGCGCGGCATCGAGCACGATGCGCGCCTCCGCGCCTAGCGCCACGCGACCGGCCACCGTCTCCGGCAGAAAGAAGGTCATGTAAACGTCGGCCAGATCGACCAGACTCAGCAGCTTGCCGCCGGCCGCCAGCACCTCGCCCGGCTGCGCGATGCGGTACTGGATGCGCCCTGCCCGTGGAGAAGTGAGCTGGCTATCGCGGATATCGGCCTCGATGCGGGCGATAGTGGCCTCCGTCGCCGCCACTGCGGAACGCGCACCCACCACCTGCGCCTTGGCCGCGTCGATCGCCGCCTGCGCGGAGCTCACCTGCGCCTTGGCCGCATTGACCGCCGCGCGCGCACTGCTGAATCGCGCCCGGTCGTCATCCAGCTCCTGGACCGGCGCGGCACCTTCCACCGCCAGTTTCTCGGTGCGTGCAAGCCGCCGTTGCGCGGCGTCCAGTTCGCTCTCGCGCTGCAGCACCATGGCCTGCATGGTCAGCTTGTCGCTCTCGCGCAAGGCCACCTGTGCCTCGGCGCTGGTCACGGCGTTGAGCGCCTGCTGATATTGCGCCTCCGCCTCGTCGCGCTGTGCTTCCAGCGTCTCCACCTGCATGGTCGCCAGCACCTGGCCGGCTTCGACGAAATCGCCTTCCCGCACCAGAATCTCGCCGACCCGCGCCGGCAGCTTGGTCGCCACGTCGATCTCGGTCGCCTCGATGCGGCCGTTGCCGCTGGCGAAACCCTCTAGATGATTGTTGTTGGCGTAGTGCTGCCAGCCATAGAAAGCGCTGGCGGCGAGGAGCACCAGCAGGATGATGACAAGGGTTCTTCTGTTCATGACTCGGTTTCCATCAAGGCAAGGGCGTTGTAGCGGGTTCGGATGGCACCCTGCCGCCGCCGAGCGCCGCATAAAGGTTGATCTGGCTGGAAAGCAGCGCGCGGCGGGTCTGCACCAGTTGCTGCTCGGCTGTCAGCAGCTCGCGCTCGGCATCCAGCACCTCGAAATACGAAGTGGCGCCGCTGTCGTAGCGCAGCTTGACCAGACGCGAGCGCTCACTCAGCGCATCCAGCGTCTGCTGCTGGCTCTGCACCTGCCGCTGCAGCCACTGGCGCGCAGCAAGCGCATCGGCCACTTCGCGGAAAGCGGTCTGGATGGTCTTTTCGTAATCGGCCACGGCGAGGTCGCGCCGCACCTCGGCCAGATCGAGATTGGCGCGGTTGCGGCCGGCATCGAAGATCGGCAGGCTGATGCTGGGCGAGAACTTCCAGGCGTGGCTGCCGGCATCGAACAGGCCTTCCAGCTCGCTGCTGGCGCTGCCGTAGGTCGTGGTCAGGCTCACGCGCGGGAAAAAAGCGGCCCGCGCCGCGCCGATGTTGGCGTTGGCGGCTTTCAGACGGTATTCGGCCGCCACGATATCCGGCCGCGCCAGCAAAAGATCGGAGGGCAAACCGGCAGCGAGTACCGGCAACGCGGTTGCGTCGAGCGCATTGGCCGCCGGCGCCAGTTCGAAGGCGCTGCCCACCAGCAGCGTCAGCGCGTTGTACTGCACGGCACGCGCCTGCCGCAACTGGTATTCCAGGCTTTGCGCCTGGGCCAGCAGGGTTTCCACCTGCGTCAGATCGAGTTTGGAGGTGGCGCCGACTTCATAGCGGCGCTGGAAGATGCGCAACGATTCTGCGCGGCTGTCTATGGTCTTGCGCGCGATGACGATGCGCTCGTCCAGCTCGCGCAGCGCCATGTAGCCGTCGGCCACCCGCGCGATCAGCGCGATCTGCAACGCGCGCCGCGCCTCGTCGCTGGCGAGGAAACTCTGCAATGCCGCATCCTTCAGGCTGCGGATGCGCCCCCAGAAATCGATCTCCCAGTTGCTGATGCCAAGCCCGACCAGATAATCCTCTGCGATCAGCGGCCGGCCGGTAAAGCTCAGATCGGCCGGCGTGCGCGAACGGTTGTAGCTGCCGATGGCATCGACCTGCGGATACAGACCGGCGCGTGCGATGCCATAGGCCGCCTGCGCCTCCTCCACCCGCAGCACCGCCGCGCGCAGGTCGCGGTTGTGTTCCAGCGCCTGCGCGATCAGCGCCTGCAAATGCTCATCGGCAAAATACTGCTGCCAGCCGAGCGCAACGGCGGATTCTCCGCCCGCATCTTCTGCCAGCGGGAATTGACCGGCCACCGGCGCCGCAGGCTGCTGGTATTCCGGCGCCATGGACTGGCAACCGGCAGCCAGCAGAACCGCTGCGCAGCCCGCGATCAGCCGCCTTGCCATGCTGCGCCCCTGTGTATGTGTCACACTCTGTATCCGTTCGAAAGTCATCCTGCATCATGCTACCGCAAACCCCGCACTGGCAAAACGGCTGAGGCGCCGAGGCGGCAAATAAAGCGTGCGCGCTCCAGCCAACAATGGCAGGCGCAATGTGCCATGCACAAACGCAAAGCACCGCGCCGGCAGTGATAA
>JAVEWT010000159.1:0-3661 GCA_034004425.1 Methylophilaceae bacterium | reverse complement strand
AAGTTTTTTTGTTTGCCTTTTTGAAGGTCATAGTGCTATTGGAATAATCACTAACAGCTCACTCTGCTTTCACAGCTGGCTATAAATCCATGCTTTACAAAATACCCAACAGCGCCGACAGCCCCAGTATGAAGAAGATAGAGGCGGCGACGATATGCACCCATTTCACCGGGATACGATGTGCCAGTTTTCCGCCGACAAAAACTGCCGGCGCGTTCGCGATCATCATGCCCAGCGTCGTGCCCAACACCACCAACAGGAAAGACTGATACTGCGCCGCCAGCGCTACCGTTGCGATCTGTGTCTTGTCACCCATCTCGGCCAAAAAGAAGGTCAGCAGCGTCGTTCCGAAAACCCCCAGATGGCCGATGCCGGACGCTTCTGCGTCATCCAGTTTATCCGGCACCAGTATCCACAGCGCCATCAGGATAAAGGAGGCGCCCAATATCCAGCGTAGCGTGTCCGGCGCGAGCAGCATCGTCAGCCAGGTGCCAAGCAAGGCAGCCAGCGCATGATTGGCGAATGTCGCCAGCAGGATGGCCAGAATGATGATCCAGGGTTTCTTGAAACGGGCCGCCAGCAGGAAAGCCAGCAACTGGGTCTTGTCGCCAATCTCCGCGAGGGTGACGACACCGGTTGAAATGAGAAATGCATCCATTAGAGCGCTCCGGCTGGAGTTAACCAAAGACCATGCCGCACTCCAGCCAGGAAGCGGCACAGCCCATGGTCTCGCCAAATCATGCGTCACAGCATGACACGCCTGCGCCATGGCCGAAAGCCAAGTATGTTGACGCAAGCCCTTTGCCTTCGGCAAAGGCGGCTACTCCCCGATGAGAAGCGCGCATTCTACTTGATGCATGTGGCATGGTCAAAATCACGGTCACGATAACAAGGTCAGCACGCGGGACCCTGCAGTCCAGCCCTTACATTTTTGCAGTTTGCCCGGGGTCTGCTAGAATGCAATCATGTTGCAAAAACTCCTGCTCGCATTCGCACTGACATTCCTGCTCGGCTTCAGCCAGCAGAGTGCGCTGCTGCACGAGATTTCCCACCTTGCCGACCTCGATCCGGTCACGCAACAGCAGGATCAGGTGCCGCAACACGCAAGCCATTGCGATCACTGTCTGGGCATAGGTCACCTTGCCCACGGCCTGGTGAGCCAGCACCACTTCGATTTCAGTCCGGCACCGCATCAGGCGCCTGTCATCGACGACTTCGAACCGCAAACCAGCGCCCTTGCGCAACACTACGCCGCACGCGCACCACCCCGCCTCGTTTAGGGCAGCGCTGAGCGAATGAGCCGGCGGCACTGGAGAGTGTCGTCCGTATCGCCATCCCGCAACGCCTGCCATGCAAACCCATGCTCCGGCCGCCCGGCGGCCTGAACCTGTTTTTTTTACCCGTTTGCACAATGAGGTCACCATGTCTCGCATCAACATCAGCGCGCGCCTGCCAGCGCGTAAATCGCTATTTCTGGCCGTGGCTTTTGCCGTCGGCCAAGCCGCTCTTTTCCCATCGATCGCAGCTGCCGCCGAAGAAGCCATAGAACTATCGGTGGTGCCGGTCACGGCCAATCCGCTCGGCGCCGTTTCCGATGAACTGGTGGTTCCGGTTTCCGTGCTCAGCGGCCGCGAACTCTCGCTCAACCGCGAAAGCACGCTGGGCGACACACTGCGCACCCTGCCCGGCGTCAGCGCGAGCTCGTTCGGCCCCAACGCCTCGCGTCCGGTGATCCGCGGCCTCGACGGCGAGCGCGTGCGCATCATGCAGAACGGCGTAGGCATCCTCGACGCTTCCAGTCTCAGTTTCGACCACGCTGTCGGCGTCGATCCGCTCATCATCGAGCAGATCGACGTCGTGCGCGGTCCGGCTGCCTTGCTCTACGGCGGTAGCGCCATCGGCGGCGTGGTCAACGCCATCGACCACCGTATCCCCAAGGAACAGTTGGACGGCATCACCGGTCGAGGTGAAGTGCGTTTTGGCGGCGCCGATGACCAGAAAAGCGGCGCTATCGTACTGGACGCCGGCAACGGCTTGTTTGCCATCCACGCCGATGTCTATGAACGCAAGACCAACGATTTGGACATTCCCGGCTATGCGGTCTCCAGCCGCAAGAATCGCGAAGACGGCACGCCGCGAGAGCATCGTGGCCGCCTGGTCAACAGCGCCGCCCGTGCCGATGGCGGCGCACTGGGCGCTTCGCTGACCTTTGATAACGGCTATGTCGGCCTTTCCTACTCCGGCCATGACAACAAGTACGGCGTGGTAGTCGAAGAGGACGTCATCATCGACCAGAGCACCGACCGATGGGATCTGGCGACCGAATTCAGGGATATTGGAAGCATGGTCGACCGCATCAAGTTCCGCTTCGCCAACACCGATTACAAACACGTGGAAATCGCCGGCGGCAGCCCAGAAACCCGCTTCAGCAACCGAGGCAACGAGGGTTCGCTGGAGATCGGCCACGGCAATATCGGCAAACTCTCGGGCGCCATCGGCCTGCAGTTCCAGGACAGCAAGTTCGCCGCTATCGGCGATGAAGCTTTCGTGCCGAAGAACCAGACGCAGAGCCGCGGCGTCTATCTCTACGAAGAACTGCCGGTCAGTCTGGTGAACGCCGATGACCTCAAGTTGAGTCTCGGTGGTCGCGTCGACCGCGTGGAGGTCGATTCCGAAGGCGGCGGCCGCTTCGGCGCAGCCGTTTCGCGCGATTTCACGCCGAAGAGCATCGCCGCCGGTGCACTGTTCAAGATCGACGAACAATGGTCGCTGGCTGCCAACCTCTCCAGCAACCAGCGCGCGCCCAGCTATTTCGAGTTGTACGCCAACGGCCCGCATGTCGCCACCGGGCAGTTCGAGGTAGGCAACGCCGATTTCAACATCGAACGTTCGCGCGGGCTGGACGCGCAACTGCGCTGGAAATCCGGCAAGCACGCCTTCAACCTCGGCGCCTACCACACCCGCTTCAGCAACTTCATCGGCCTCTTCAGCAACGGCCTGATGTTCGATGAAGAGGGCGCAGTCGACCCGGCCGGCGAACTGGCCGGTGCTGATTTCCGGCAGGTCAAGGCCACCTTCAGCGGCATCGAGGCCGATGGCAAGTTCCGCATCTACGAAGGCCGCGGCGATCTCGACCTGACCGTGCGCGGCGACTATGTACGTGCCCGGGATCGCGATGCCGGCGAGTACCTGCCGCGCATTGCGCCGCTGCGTCTTGGCTGGGGCCTGAACTACAGTTTCAAACGCGTCGGCGCCAGTCTCGATGTGCTGCACGGCTTCAAGCAGACGAAAGTGGCGGAGAACGAACTGCCGACCGACAGCTACACCTCGGTCAACGCCACGGCGACCTGGCTGTTGCCGACCACCACACGGCTTGAAGCCTTCGCCAAGGCCTACAATCTGCTGGACGACGAGATCCGAGACCACACTTCCTTCCTCAAGGATATCGCGCCGCAGCGCGGCCGATCGCTGCTGATCGGCTTGCGCGGGGAGTTCTGATCAGCCGGCGTTAAACTGGAGCCTGTCGCCGATTTGCTTTAAGCTTGGGAGCAAATCCAAGGAGGTCTGGTCATGCTGGTTCAACCGATTGAAATATCGCGACAAAAGACGGACGGTTTTGCCCTGTTCAATCTGGGCTTCCGTCCGTTCTTTCTTGGCGCCG